>URPD01000017.1 GCA_900549645.1 uncultured Eubacteriales bacterium | reverse complement strand
ATTTTGATAATATCAAAATGCTCGGCGGATGAAGCTTGTCAAAAAAGTCCTCACATGACTTTTTTGACAAGCTGAAAAACCAGCTATGGAATTTATCCATAGCTGGTTTTTTATTGCTTTACCGTTCGTCTGAGCCGTATCGCGCCGAGAATGTACACCGCCGGTACGGCGACGCCGCTAAGCCATACGTAAGCGCTCGCGCCGTAGCCGACGATTATCTGCATGACGTTTGCCGCAAGCCCTAGTGCCAGCGCCGCCGCGCCCCATGCGATGCACCTGTGCGCCAGCAGCGGCTCCTCGCAGTACAGCGCGCCCATGAACCCGGCTATAAGCTCCAGAACGCCGCCGAGTATCGCCGCGGTTATCGCGCTGCGGTACAGCCACACATGCGCACTGTCAAACAGGCGCAGGTTCATCGCCGAGGCGAAGAAGTTCAGGCAGGTAAAGGCGAAAAACACCCGCACCAGCGCCGAAAAGAATAACAGTATGCTCATGTCCTTGAGCAGGGATCCCCGTCGTTTCATGTGTATCTCCGTCCGCCCCCGTCAGAATATCATCTCGACGGGCGCTTTGTAGTTGCGCAGTTCTATTTCGCTGTATTTGCCGCCGGCCTCGCCGTCGCGCGTCCACGCAACGGGCTTTTCAAACGTGAATTTTGCCTTCTTCGTGTGCAGGATCAGCAGCTTGTCGCTGTCAAACCGCTGGCTCAGCACGCTGTCCACGATCTCGCCGAAGCCGACCACGCTGCCCGGATCCTTCACCAGCACCAGCTCCGACTCGCCGTCGCCGAGGCAGACCATCTCATCGCGCAGGCGGACTATGCCCGCGACGGAAGTGGAATTCGACATGCTGCCGTACACGAGCCGCCCCTCGAACACCCCGTCGTCGTACTCGACGCGGGTGTTGTAGCTCTCCAGCTTCGGCAGCGCGGCCATGCCCTGAAGGACATAGGCCAGATGCCCAAGCAGCTTTTTCTGGTTCTGCGGCGTCGCGTAGCTGACCTCGGTGAACGCGCCGAAGGCCGCTATGTATGCAAAATACTTGTCGTTATCAAAGCCGCCCACGTCGAAGGGGTGCGGCTCGCCGTTGAGAATACGCCGCGCGGCGCTGACGGTGTCGTTTTTCGGCAAGCCGAGCGTCGTGGCGACGTCGTTTGCCGTGCCCATCGGGATATAGCCGACCTTTGGCGGATTCTCAAGCCGCATCAGCCCGGCCAGAACCTCGCTGAGCGTCCCATCCCCGCCGACACAGCCGACTATGTCAAAATCAGCGCCATACTTCGCCGCAAACTCCGTCGCGTCGCCGCGTCCGGAGGTGAAAAACAGTGTCGTGCGGCAGCCGCCCTTGTCGAGCAGATTGAGCGCGTCGCCCAGTCCGTTTCTGAAGCCGCCGCGCCCTGCCGCGGGGTTTATTATAAGCATCAGCCTTTTCATGCTGCTTTCTCCTTTTTTTACTTATCTATGAGTATATGTTGAAAACTCCGGTTTTCTCGCCGCCGTGCGTCGGATTTTCGCGGCTGTTCCGAAAGTTTTTAACATTTTATGTTCCGTCTCATTATATTTCCCGCCGCGCTTTTCGTCAACTTAATATTACCCAACAAAAAAAGACACAGCCTAAGCTGTGTCTTAATTTGCATTTAATGCTTTACTCCATAGCGTTGAGCTTGAGATCCATCGCGGACTTCTTGTGCGCCGCATTATTCTTATGCAGCAGACCCTTACCGGCCGCGCGGTCAACAGTCTTAACGGCAACTTTATAGGCACTGACGGCTGCATCGCGGTTGCCATCGGCAACGGCTGCGTCAAACTTTTTAATCATGGTCTTGAGCTCGGTCTTCTCAGCGCGGTTCTTTGCTCTGAGCTCCTTGGACTTCTCGTCCCTCTTGGCAGAAGATTTAATGTTGGCCATGTTTCGATCGCCACCTCCTCCTATAAAATTGAGTCACCATGGACTCGCGTTAAAAGATTATAGCAAAGAAGTTATTGAAAATCAAGTGTTTTTTAGAAAAAAGCAAATATTTTTTTCTCTTGTTATTTAATGCGGCGCGGCAGGGAAAAATACACAAGATATTGATTTCACGGAGGTATTATATGGCAATAAATGTAAGAACAGATCTTGCGAGCGAAGCGCGGCGCATCGCGCAGGGCGACGCCGGAGAAATGACCGCGCTGCACGGCGTTGAGGCGCACGAGGAGACGCTGCACGGCTTTGGCGTCACGGCGGTTGAGATTCTCGACGACAACGGCGCGCAGAAGCTCAATAAGCCGATCGGCAAATACTTCTCGCTTGAACTGCCGTCGTTCATGGACAGAGGCGGCGATAACTTTGCCGGTGCTGCGGAAGCAATCTCGGAGCTGCTGCGGCGCTGCCTGCCCGACAGCATCGGCTCCGCCTTTATTGCCGCGCTCGGCAACCCGGACATCACGCCAGACGCGCTCGGCAACCTCGCCGCGGCTTACACTCTGGTCACGCGCCATTTGAAGCCTCTCCCCGGCTTTGAGAGCTTCTGCTCGACGGTGCTGTGCCGCACGGGCGTCCTCGGTACGACCGGCATGGAGAGCGCGGCGCAGATACGCACGCTCGTGCGTGAGCTGAAGCCCGACTGCCTTATCGTAATCGACGCATTGGCAGGCGCCGACCCGTCGCGCCTGTGCCGTACGGTGCAGGTCTGCGACAGCGGCATTGCGCCCGGTTCGGGAGTCGGCAACGACCGCGAGCCGCTGAACCGCGACACGCTGGGCATCCCCGTTGCGGCTGTCGGTGTGCCGACGGTCATCGACGCGTCCACCCTCGGCGGGGGTGACGCCGTCGCCGGTATGTTTGTGACTCCGCGCAATATTGACTCAGACGTGCGCCGCGCCGGGCGGCTCATCGCCTACGGCGTCAATCTCGCGCTGCACAAAGATATAACGCTTGCTGATATTGACATGCTGGTCGGCTGATGTTTCACTTGAAACAATGCGCGCACAACTCCGAACGTTTCACGTGAAACATTGGTATCGGTTAACAAGTGAAGATGCTAGAAAACTCAAAAATGTTTCATGTGAAACATTGCAATATGACGCCGCTGCTGATATAATGCTGAGATGAAAAAGGGGTGAGAACTTGGCAAAGATAATAGCAGTGGCTAACCAGAAGGGCGGCGTGGGCAAAACCACAAGCTGCGTCAATCTCTGCGCGGCGCTTCACACAATGGGGAGGCGTGTGCTCCTCGTCGACTGTGACCCACAGGGCAACGCAAGCTCCGGCATGGGTGTTCCGAAGGCAAGCCGTCCAAACACCTATGATATACTGATAAATGAAACGGCAGCCGTGGACTGCATCCGCCACACCGATTATGGCGACGTGATACCGACCGGCAAAGAGCTTGCCGCCGCGTCCGTCGAGCTTATTGGCACGGACAAGAGGGAATTCGTCCTGAAAAGCGCGCTGATGACGCTGTTCGCGGATTATGACTATATTTTCATCGACTGTCCACCATCGCTCGAACTGCTGACCATCAACGCACTCGTCGCGGCTGACAGCGTACTTATCCCGATGCAGTGCGAATACTACGCGCTTGAGGGCATTGCAGATCTGATGACCAGCATCAAGATGTGCAAAAAGCGGCTGAACAAGCGGCTTGAGATTGAGGGCATCATCCTCACCATGTACGACGCGCGCATGAATCTCACGACGCAGGTCGCAAACGAGCTGAGAAAATATCTTGGCGACAAGGTCTATGGCACCGTCATTCCGCGCAGTATCAGGCTTTCCGAGGCGCCCAGCCACGGGATACCCGGCGTGATATATGAAAAATACAACAAGGGCAGCAAGGCGTACATGGCTCTCGCCGAGGAGTTTGACGCGAGAAGCGCCTCGAAGAATTAAGGAGGGGACATGGCAGCAAAAGAAAAGAAAGGGCTTGGCACCGGTCTTGGCGTTCTCTTCGGCGCTGACGAATACGATGACGAAGCCGAACAACTGACCCTGCCGATAGCAAAGGTCGAGCCGCGCAGTGAGCAGCCGCGCGAATACTTCGATCAGGAGGCGCTGGAGGCACTGGCCGACTCGATACGTCAGTACGGACTGATCCAGCCCATCACCGTCAGGAAGCTCGACAGCGGGTATTATCAGATAATCGCGGGCGAGCGCCGCTGGCGCGCTTCACGCCTCGCGGGACTGACCGAGGTTCCGGTGCGGGTCATTGAGGCCGACGACCGCAGAACAGCAGAGCTTGCGCTGGTAGAAAATCTTCAGCGCGAGGACTTGAATCCGATTGAGGAAGCAAAGGGCTACAAGCTTCTCATTGAGGAATACGGCCTGACTCAGGATGAAGCCGCGCGAAGCGTCGGCCGCTCGCGTCCCGCCGTCACAAACGCGATGCGCTTGCTGATGCTGGCGCCGCAGGTCATGGAGATGGTCGAAAAGGGCGAGCTTTCCGCGGGACACGCGCGCGCGATACTTACGGTCTCGGAACCGTCAAAGCAGCTGGCCGCGGCAAACGAGATAATAAGAAAGAACTATTCCGTCAGAAAGGCGGAGCAGCTGGCCGCAAAAATTTTCAGAGAGTCACAGCAGACCAAAGAGGAAAGCAGTGAGATCAACGTCGACTATGCGGCCGAGGTATCAAACGAGCTTTCAAAAAAGCTCGGACGCAAGGTCAGGCTTATAGAAGGAAAGAGAAACGGCAAGATAGAAATAGAATTTTACGGCGCGGACGATAGGGAAGCGCTGATAGAAAAATTACTTAAACTATAAAAACAGGAGAAGAGAAATGCTGGACATAAAGTTTGTAAGAGATAATCCCGACGCCGTTCGCGAGAACATCAAGAAGAAATTTCAGGATGCGAAGCTGCCCCTCGTCGATGAGGTGCTGGAGCTTGACGCGAAGAACCGCGCCGCAATAACCGAAGCAAGCGATCTGCGCGCAAGCAGAAACACTCTTTCGAAGCAGATCGGTATGCTCATGGGGCAGGCCAAGAAAGACCCATCCAAGCTTGAAGAGGCCGAGAAGATAAAGGCGCAGGTAAAGGCAAATGCCGACCGTCTCGCGGAGCTTGAGGCGCTGGAGGAGAAGTATGCCGCGCGTATCCACGAAATCATGCTGAATATCCCGAATATCATCGACCCCAGCGTCCCCATCGGCCCGGACGACAGCTATAACGTTGAAGTCCAGCGCTTCGGCGAGCCGGTAGTCCCCGACTTTGATATTCCCTACCACACTGAGATAATGGAGCGCTTCAACGGCGTCGACATGGACGCGGCAGGCCGCGTCTCCGGCAACGGCTTCTACTACCTCATGGGCAATATTGCCCGCCTGCACTCCGCGGTTCTGGCCTACGCGCGCGATTTTATGATAAATAAGGGCTTCATCTACTGCATCCCGCCCTTTATGATACACGGCAACGTCGTCGAGGGAGTTATGAGCCAGACTGATATGGACGCCATGATGTACAAAATTGAGGGCGAAGACCTCTACCTCATCGGCACCTCCGAGCACTCCATGATAGGCAAGTTCATCGACCAGATAATCCCCGAAGACAAACTCCCGCAGACTCTCACCAGCTACTCCCCCTGCTTCCGCAAGGAGAAGGGCGCGCACGGCATTGAGGAGCGCGGTGTATACCGTATCCATCAGTTTGAGAAGCAGGAGATGATAGTTGTCTGCAAGCCTGAGGACTCCATGGACTGGTATGAGAAGATGTGGCGCTACTCCGTCGAGCTGTTCCGCAGTATGGAGATACCCGTGCGCCAGCTGGAGTGCTGCTCCGGCGATCTGGCCGACCTCAAGGTCAAGTCCTGCGACATTGAGGCGTGGTCGCCCCGCCAGAAGAAGTATTTCGAGGTCTGCTCCTGCTCCAACCTCGGCGACGCACAGGCTCGCCGCCTGAAAATGCGCGTCAAGGGTGCAGACGGCAAGATGTATCTGCCGCATACCCTTAACAATACCGTCGTCGCTCCGCCGCGTATGCTCATCGCATTCCTTGAAAATCACCTTCAGGACGACGGCAGCGTGACCATCCCCGAAGTCCTGTGGCCGTACATGGGCGGCATCAAGGTTCTGGTGCCCGAAAAATAAAAAGTAAATATTTTACAGGAGATAAACGCATGAAGAAGCTATTTGAAGAATTCAAAGCCTTTATCAGCCGCGGCAACGTTCTCGATATGGCCGTCGGCGTCGTCATCGCAACTGCCTTTGGCAAGATCACGACCTCTCTTGTAAACGACCTGCTCATGCCGTTTATAAGCTGGATATGCGGCACGCGCGACATGAGCGCGCTGAATCTCCTCGTCCGCCCCGCCGAGATCGTAGACGGCGAGGTGGTGCGCGAGGCGATCACCATCGGCTTCGGTAATTTCATCGGAACGGTCATAGACTTTTTGCTTATAGCGCTCGTGGTGTTTTTCATAATCAAGGCGTTCAACACCGCACGCAGTCTGACCGAGAAGCAGAAGGAGGAGGAAGCGGAGGCAGACCCCAAGCCTACCACCGAGGAGCTTCTGACCGAGATTCTCGAAGAACTGAAGAAAAAGTAACTACATACCACAAAAGGCACAGCCAAAATGGCTGTGCCTTTTGTGGCAGTCAGTCAAAAAAACATGTGCAGCAGGGCACAGATAAGAGAGCAGCGGGGGAGCTTGAGGGGTAGCGCAGCGGCGGCGCGGTAGTGAATGACATGCCGGTGGCATGTCAGAGCCGCGCCGTGACCGAGCCGCAGCGAGAAAAGGCCCGCCTCAAATACAATAAACCGCCGTCCAAAAGTCTTGATACATCAATGACTTTTTTGACAAGCTGAGACACAGCTGACAGTTTCAGCTGTGTCTTTTATTCTCTTCTATATTATATTTATATCTTGCAAGGCAGCGCGATTTTTGATATAATGGATAAGTTAAAAGATATATCATCGGCGAGGTATGTAATTATGAACTCTCTCAACGATATTTGGAAGGAAATTATAAGAATTTTATCATCTCAGCTCACGCCGACGGCTATAACCACATGGTTTTCTGATTGTGAGCCGATAGAGATTGACGACTGCCGTCTCGTCCTGCACACCACAACGGATTTCAAGCGCAGTATCATAAGCTCCCGCTTTGGGGAGACGATAAAAGCTGCGCTGTCCGATCTCTTCTCCTGCGATTTTGACCTGCTCATACTCGCCGGAGACGAAATAAACGACTATGAGAGCAAGAAGAAGGACGAGAACTCCCTCCCCGAAATGGCCGGGTACACCTTTGACCGCTTCATCGTCGGCAACTCCAACCGCTTCGCTCACGCGGCGGCCATCGCCGTGGCGGAAAATCCGGGAAAGGCGTATAATCCCCTCTTCATCTACGGCAATTCGGGACTCGGAAAGACGCATCTTCTCCTGTCGATAGGTCAGGCCATACACGACCGCGACCCGTCGAAGAAAATCGCCTACGTCAAGGGCGACGAGTTCACGATACAGCTCGTCAAGGCCATCAAGGACGGCACCGCCGAGGACTTCAGAACTAAATACAGAAACGTCGATCTGTTCCTCGTCGACGATATTCAGTTCATCGCCGGCAAGCAGCAGACGCAGAACGAGTTCTTTCATACCTTCAATAACATCTACGAGGCCGGGCACCAGATAGTCCTCACGTCCGACCGGCCGCCGATGGAGATGTCCTTGCTGGATGACCGTCTGCACACCCGCTTTGAGGGTGGCCTGATGGCGGATATCCAGCCGCCAGATTTTGAGACGCGCATGGCGATAATCAGAAACAAGGCCGCACAGCTCGGTCTGCTGCTCTCTGACGACGCCGTGGAGTACATAGCGTCAAATATCACGGCGAACATTAGACAGCTTGAGGGCGTCATAAAACGCCTCACAGCGTACAAAGAGATTCTTAATGACGTTATAACCATAGACTCCGTGAAACGCGCCATAAAGGACGTCATCCGCATAGGGACATATATTCCAACGCCGGACTGCATCATCCGCGAGACGGCGCGCTACTACTCGCTGAACGAAGACGATCTTCGCGGTCAGAACCGCTCGAAGAACACGGCGATAGCGCGTCAGGTTTCCATGTACCTCATGCGCTCGCTGACGAACCTGTCGCTCAAAGATATCGGCGCTCAGTATGAGGGACGAAATCACGCGACTGTGCTCAGCTCCATCCGCAAGGTGGAGGATCTGCTGGTCACTGACGCGAACATGGCGGCCACGGTAAGAGACATCACGTCGAACATCAATTCGGTCTGATTCAAGCCCACTGCTTTTAACATTCTGCCTGTTGAAAGTTCAAAGATCGCGTGTTGAGAAATTTTCAGCCAACAGGCCGTGTTAAAAACTCTGAAATTAGAAACAATTTTTTCAACAGCATTTTTTCTTTATTATCAAGGCTTTCAGCGGCTTTTCCACAAAAATTTTGTCTACAACAACTACAACTATAATATTATCCTTTATTTATTACTTACAGAAAAATTTTTATCGGAGGAAACGAAATGAAAATCTCATGCGAAAAATATATTCTTCAGTCCGCCTGCACCATTGCCTCCAGAGCAACAGCATCCAAAAGCCCTATCCCGGCGCTTGAGGGTCTGCTGCTCCAGGCCGGTATCGACCTGCGCGTAACGGGCTACGACCTGAAGAAGGGCATATACACGAACATTGCGGCGGACATCGCCGAGCAGGGCAGCATCGTAGTCGGCGCGCGCTTCTTCGGCGAGATGATCCGCAGACTGCCGGACGGCATCGTCACCATCAGTTCGGACTCGAACAATAACGTCAACGTCAAATGCGGAAAAAGCGAATTCAACTTTATGGGCATCAATGCCGACGATTACCCCGAAATGCCCGCAGTCGACAGCCTGAATAACATTTCCCTCCCGCAGAAGATACTCAAGAGCATGATAAACCAGACCATCTTTGCCGTCTCTGACAGCGACGTCCGTCCGATATACACCGGTACGCTGTTCGAGGTCGAGGAGGACATGCTCACACTCGTCTCCGTCGACGGGTACCGTCTTGCGAAGCGCTGCGAGAAGCTTGAAAGCGCAAAGATGGAAAATTGCAGCTTTGTCGTCCCCGGCTCCGCGCTCGCCGATATCGAACGCATCTGCGCCGACAGCGACGATACCGTGTCCGTCGCGGTAGGCTCGAAGCACATATCCTTCACAATAGGCGAGACCGTCGTCATCACCCGCCGCCTTGAGGGCGAATTCCTCAATTACCGCAAATCCATCCCCGATAACTTCCGCATCGAGATCGAGGTTGAGCGCAGCGAGATGATGTCCACCATAGACCGCGTCGCGCTTATCGTAAGCGAGAAGAACAGCAGCCCAATCCGCATGATATTCGGCGACGGCGCAATTGACTGCACCTGCGCCACGCCCATCGGCAAGGCCGAGGACGTCTGCACCTGCGAGGGCAGCGGCGACGGGCTTGAGATAGGCTTCAACGATCGTTATCTCATGGACGCCTTTAAGGCGTCCGGCACCGAGAAGCTGAAAATCTGCCTGAACACGGCCTCCTCCCCCTGCATTGTGAAGGCGGCGGACGGCAGCGAGAATTTCACCTATATGATACTCCCCGTGCGTCTCCACGCCGGTGCATGAGTCATTTTTGAAAAGAGATAAAAATGGAAAAAATAATTATAAATACAGAATTTATAAAGCTTGACGCGCTTTTGAAGTACGCCGCCGCGGTCGGTACCGGCGGGGAAGCGAAGAACGTCATTGCGGACGGCCTTGTGAAGGTCAACGGAGAGGTCTGTACCATGCGCGGCAAAAAGCTCCGTCCGGGCGACAAGGTGGAATTTGACCGCTTTGCGTTCGAGATAGCGGCGGAATGAAGGTCAATAAGATCGCGCTTAACGGCTTCAGAAATTACGAATGGGACACGGCGGAGTTTTCCAGCGGGACAAACGTGATATCAGGCCGCAACGCGCAGGGAAAGACGAATCTTCTCGAAGCCGTGTACATGCTCTCCTGCGGAAAGAGCTTCCGCACGAGGTTTGACCGGGAGCTGACCGGGTTCGGATACTCGGCGGCGGAGATACTTGCCGACGTCACGAGTCACGACCGCGAGCAGACGATAAGGATAATCATGCAGCCAGGCACGGCGAAAAAGATAACGGTCAACGGTGTGAGAAAATCCGCGTCGGAGCTGTCGGAAGTGATAAACGCGGTGCTCTTCTGCCCGGACGATCTGAACCTCATCAAGGAGGGCGCCGCAGTGCGCCGTCGGCTGCTTGATAACGCGATAAGCCAGATCAGGCCGCGCTACGCGGAGCTTTTGTCCGACTTCAATAAGCTCTACGAGAACAAATCGCGTATACTGAAAGACTGGCATGAAAAGCCCAGCCTGCTTGACGCGCTGGATGAATTTTCGGATGCGATGTGCCGGGCATCCGCACAGCTGATACGCTACCGCGCGGCCTTTGCCGCACGGCTTGACGAGGCAGCGAGGCCAATCCACTCGGAATTCTCCGGCAGCGGCGAAGAACTGGAAATTAAATACAAAACCGTAAGCACCGTGAAAAACGTCTACGGCAGCGCGAAGGAGATATATTATGATATCTGCGAGCATCAGGAGGCGCACCGCCGCGCGGAGCTTGACAGCGGACAGTGCCTCACGGGCGCGCATAAGGACGACCTTGAGATATTCATAAACGGCCGCCCAGCGCGGAGCTTCGCTTCTCAGGGGCAGACGCGCACCGCAGCGCTTTCAATGAAGCTTGCCGAGCGGGAGATATTCCTCGCCGAGACCGGGGAATATCCGATACTCCTGCTGGACGATGTTCTCTCGGAGCTTGACGAGAAGCGGCAGAAATTTGTCCTCAACCGCATCGGCGGCGGACAGACGCTCATCACCTGCTGTGAGGACGAGGAAATATCGAGCCGCACCGGAGGAAAGGTGCTGTTCGTTGAAAACGGGAGAATTCACTGATGTATCTGCATCTCGGCAAGGGTACGGTCATCGACACCGCCGGAATAATCGGCATCTTTGACCTAGATATAACCTCTCAATCCCGTATTACAAGAAAATATCTGACCATGTCCGAAAAGGCGGGTCATGTGATAAACGCCGCGGAGGACATTCCCAAATCCTTCGTAGTGTACAGATCGGGAGAAAAAACTGCCGTGTATCTCAGCCAGATGGCTGCGGCAACCCTGCTGCGCCGCGCAGAGGCGGGCGCGGTAAACGCATAATATTATTACTCGGAGGCACCAAATGGCAGACAATATAGAAAGTAAAATGAACGAATATGACGCTTCACAGATTCAGGTTCTCGAAGGACTTGAAGCCGTGCGCAAGCGCCCAGGCATGTATATCGGCTCTACCTCTGCGTCGGGACTGCATCATCTGGTTTATGAGATAGTCGACAACGCCATCGACGAGGCGCTTGCCGGCTTCTGCAACCATATAACTGTCACCATCAACCCCGGCAACACTATCACCGTCACCGATAACGGCCGCGGCATCCCCGTTGATATACAGGCGCAGACCGGAAGACCCGCGCTCGAGGTCGTATATACCGTGCTGCACGCGGGCGGCAAGTTCGGCGGCGGAGGCTATAAGGTCTCCGGCGGTCTGCACGGCGTCGGCGCATCTGTCGTAAACGCTCTGTCCGAGTGGCTTGAGGTCCAGGTATATAAGGACGGCAAGATATACGAGATGAAGTTTGCCCGCGGCGGGATAACTCAGGAAATGAAGATAATCGGCGAGACCGATAAGCACGGCACGGTCGTCACCTTTAAGCCCGACCCCGAGCTTTTCGACACCACGGTATATGACTATGAGATACTGCACACCAGACTTCGTGAGCAGGCATTTCTGAACGGCGGCGTGCATATCGAGATAGCCGATAAGCGCACCGAGGACGGCGAGAGCGACTCCATGTGCTATGAGGGCGGTATTCGTGAGTTTGTAAATTACCTCAACCGCCATAAAAACCCGCTGCACGAGGAGGTCATATACCTCAGCGGCACCAAGGGCGACGCAATAGCCGAGATCGCCCTGCAGTATAACGACAGCTACGCCGAGAATCTTATCTCTTTTGCAAACGATATCCATACCCCTGAGGGCGGTATGCATGAGACGGGCTTCAAAACCGCGCTCACACGCGTCATAAACGCCTACGGCGTGAAGACCAATGCCATAAAGGGCGACGATAAGGTCTCCGGCGAGGACGTCCGCGAGGGCATCACCGCAGTTATCTCCGTCAAGCTCCCTGAGGCGCAGTTCGAGGGTCAGACCAAGCAGAAGCTCGGCAACGCGTATATCAGGACTCTGGTTGACGGCATAGTAAACGACCAGCTTGCGACCTATTTTGAGGAGCACCCAGCCACCGCAAAGACCATACTCGAAAAGGCAATGATGGCAAACCGCGCCCGCGAGGCCGCGCGCAAGGCCAAGGAATCCGTGCGCCGCAAGACCGGACTTGAGTCCGGCCAGCTGCCCGACAAGCTTCAGGACTGCAACGAGCGCGATCCGTCCCTCTGCGAGATATACATCGTCGAGGGCGACTCCGCTGCAGGCTCCGCGATTCAGGGCAGAGACAGCCGTTTTCAGGCTATCCTCGCCATGTGGGGAAAGATGCTGAACGTCGAGAAGGCGAGAGCTGATAAGATTTACGGCAACGACAAGCTCTATCCCATGATAGTAGCGCTTGGCGCCGGCATCGGAGACGAGTTTAACATCGAAAAGCTCCGCTACCACAAGATAATTATCATGGCCGATGCCGATGTCGACGGCAGCCATATCAGAACCCTGCTTCTGACCTTCTTCTTCAGATACATGCGCCCGCTCATCGAAAACGGCTATGTGTATTCCGCCGTGCCGCCGCTTTATAAGCTAATCCGCGGCAAGACTCAGCGCGTAGCATACTCCGATGAGGAGCGAGACAGGATATCCGCCGAAATGCGCGGCGATAACCCGAACGTGAAGATAGACATCAGCCGCTTCAAGGGTCTTGGTGAAATGGATCCGCACGAGCTGTGGGAGACGACCATGGACCCCGAAAAGCGTTCGCTTCGCCGCATCACGCTCGGCGACGCCGTCAAGGCAGACGAGATATTCACCATTCTCATGGGCGAAAACGTAGAGCCGCGCAAGGAATGGATAGAGGCCAACGCAAAATACGTTGTCAATCTGGATATTTGAGGAGTTAGCTTCAAATGGCACATAAGAGAGATTATAAACCCGAAGATATAGCCTTCCCGAATCAGGTCATAACCGAATCTGAGCTGGTTGGCGAAATGGAGGACAGTTACAGAGATTACGCCATGTCCGTCATCGTCGGCAGAGCACTGCCCGACGTGCGCGATGGACTCAAGCCCGTGCACCGCCGTATCCTGTACGCAATGTATGAGGACAATCTCACCAGCGACAAGCCCTTTAAGAAGTCCGCGACCTGCGTCGGCGACGTGCTGGGTCGTTATCATCCGCATGGCGACGCGTCGGTTTACGACGCGATGGTGCGTCTTGCGCAGGACTTCTCGATGAGATATATGCTCGTTGACGGTCACGGCAACTTCGGTTCCGTGGACGGCGACCCCCCTGCAGCCTACCGTTATACCGAGGCGAGGCTGTCCAAAATATCCAACGAGATGCTGCGCGACATCGACAAGGAGACCGTCGACTGGGATCCGAACTTTGACGAGAGCCGCAAGGAGCCGCGCGTCCTGCCCTCCCGATTCCCAAATCTGCTGGTCAACGGCTCGAGCGGTATAGCCGTAGGCATGGCGACGAATATCCCGCCGCACAACCTCACCGAGGTCATAAACGCCTGCGTCTGCGTGCTGGATAATCCGGAAGCGACGCTGCCGGATCTGATGCAGCACATCAAAGGCCCCGACTTCCCAACAAAGGGCATCATCATGGGGCGCAGCGGTATACGTCAGGCTTACGCAACCGGCCGCGGCAAGGTCATTGTCCGCGCGCGCACGGAGTTTGAAGAGTTCGGGCGTGACCACAGAACGAGAATAATCGTCAACGAGCTGCCGTATCAGGTCAATAAACGCCAGCTCATCAAGAATATTGCGGATCAGGTTCGTGAAAAGCGCCTTGAGGGCATTTCCGACCTGCGCGACGAAAGCGACCGCAACGGTATGCGCATGGTCATCGAGCTCAAGCGCGACGCAAACCCGCAGGTCGTGCTGAACCGGCTCTTTGCCCAGACCGCGCTGCAATCCAGCTTCTCGATAAATATGCTGGCGCTCGTGAATAATCAGCGTCAGCCGAAGATACTCTCCCTGCGCCACATTATCGACGAGTATCTGACCTTCCAAGAGGACATCATCGTCCGCCGTACGCGCTACGACCTGCGCAAGGCCGAGGAGCGCGCCCATCTGCTGGAAGGACTGCTCATCGCGCAGGACAATATCGACGAGGTCATTCACATCATCCGCACCAGCTACGACGATGCGAAGCAGAACCTTATGAAGCGCTTCGGCCTGAGCGACGTTCAGGCGCAGGCGATATGCGATATGCGCCTTATCTCGCTTCAGGGACTCAACCGCGAGAAGCTGGAGCTTGAGTACAAGGAGCTTGAGGAAAAGATCACTTATCTCAAGAGCCTGCTTGCCGATCCTGAGCTTATCAAGGGCGTTTTGAAGGACGAGCTTATCGCTCTGCGCGATAAGTACGGCGACAAGCGCCGCACCGAGATACAGGACGTTGTCGACGAGATCGACATGGAGGATCTTATTGAAGAGGAGCAGTGCGTCTTTACACTGACCCACGGCGGCTATATCAAGCGTCTGCCCGTCAGCGAGTACCGCGCTCAGGGGCGCGGCGGCAAGGGCGTCCGCGCGATGGCGACGAAGGACGAGGACTTCGTGGAGACAGTGTTCACCGCGTCCACGCACGATAATATTCTGTTCTTCACCAAGGCCGGCCGCGTATATATCAAGAAGGGCTACAATATTCCAGAGGCCGGGCGCGCCGCACGCGGCACAAATCTGGTGAATATAATCCAGATGGACAACAGCGCCGAGAATCAGGAGAAGATCGCCGCGATGATCGGTGGCCGCGGACTGGATGAGGACAGCTACCTCGTCTTTGTCACGCGCAACGGCACCGTCAAGCGCATGAGTCAGGCCGCGCTGAAGAATATCCGTGCGAACGGCATAAGGGCGCTGAATCTCGACGAGGGCGACGAGCTTATCTCCGTCATCCAGACAAGCGGCGACGAGAATATCCTCATCGCAACGCATGACGGTATGTCCGTCTGCTTCAACGAGCAGGATGCGCGCCCAATGGGCAGAACCGCCGTCGGCGTACGCGGCATAAAGCTGCGCGGGGACGACTATGTCATTGGCGCGGGCAGCACCAGCGCAGGCTCGGCGCTGCTGACAATAACCGAGAAGGGCTACGGCAAGCGTACCCCGGTCGAGGAATACTCCGTCCATGGCCGCGGCGGACTTGGCATAAAGAACTACAACGTCACCGATAAGACCGGCAAGATAGCGGATGTTCTGGTCGTAAACGATGAGGATGATATACTCGTCATCACCGACGACGGCACGATAATCAGAATGTCGGCGGCGAATATCTCGCTGCTCAGCCGCGCCACTCAGGGTGTTCGCATCATGCGCATCATGGAGGGCAGCCGCGTTATCTGCATCGAAAAGACCGACCGCGAGGAAGAAGCCGCGGAAGAGACCGAATCCGAAACGGACGGCGAATAATTCAAAATCGACAGTAATCTCTCAGCGCCGGTCTGCGGGACGGCGCTGAGACGGACTGCCGGAAAATACAAAAGGAGGACATTAAATGAATAAAAAGGACAAGAATAAGAAAGATTTGTCCGTATGGGGTACCATAGCAGTAGTGTTTGCGCTTTTGTCCTCTTTTTCGGATATTATGGACGAGTCGGCGTTTGTAATACTCGTAGCGGTAGCTGTGTTCATAGTAATAGCCGTGGCTCTTGCCAAGGCGGCGAAGAAGGCGGGCGCGTCCGCAGAGCGCGGCGGATTCGGATCGAATAAGCCGGCGGACGCTGTGCCGCAGAGTGCGGCGCCAAAAAATTCCGTAGTCGTCGCTCCGGGGCGGCATGTGCCGAAGATAGGCTTCACGCATGAGAAGAATGCCTATACGCCTGATAACGGCGACAAGTACATAGCACAGCTTAACGGTTTTCTGAAAAACGGAATTATCGAGCGCAGCGAATATAACTACCTGCTCAAAAAATACAGGAATAACTATACCAAATGAAAACAGTCATAATTTATACTGACGGCGCTTGCAGCGGCAATCCGGGGCCGGGGGGCTGGGGAGCGATACTCAGCTACAACGGCGTGGAGAAGGAGCTGTCGGGCGGCGAAAAGCAGACGACGAATAACCGCATGGAGCTTATGGGCGTGATATCCGCACTTCAGGCGCTGAAGGAGCCGTGCATAGTCGAGCTGTACTCAGACTCAAAATACGTCATCGACGCGCTGAGCAAGGGCTGGGCGGTGTCGTGGCGAAGCAAGGGCTGGGTAAAGGCCGACAAAAAGCCCGCGCTTAACAGCGATTTATGGAAAACTTTGCTCGAATTGACCGAAAAGCATGAGCTTCATTATCACTGGGTCAAGGGTCATGCGGAAAATGTTCATAACAACCGCTGCGACGAGATGGCCGTCGCCGAGCGGGACAAATTTGCAGAATAAAACGGAAACAGAGATGAACAAGAAAAACTATAACGCGAAACCTTTCAGTATCTTCATGTCATACATCGCGGGGCATAAAAAGCTATTCGGGATAGATATGCTCTGCGCGCTCCTTGTAGCGCTCATAGACCTCATCTTCCCCTATGTCTCGCGGTACTCCATGAAGGTCATGCTTCCGAATAAGCTCTACGCCACATTCTTTACGGTCATGGCTATAATGGTGCTGGCGTACGTGCTGAAAGCGGGACTCTATTATGTGATAACGGTCATAGGGCACAAAATGGGCGTGCTCGTCGAGTCCGATATGCGGCGCGACGTGTTCACGCATATGCAGAGCCTGTCGTTCAGCTACTATGACCATAACCGCACAGGCGTCCTGATGAGCCGCATCACGAGCGATCTTTTCGAGATAACGGAGCTTGCGCACCACGGGCCGGAAAATATTGTGATATGCACACTGACGATAGTGGGCGCGCTCGCGGTGATGTTTGCGATGCAGTGGCAGCTCGCGCTCGTCATCACGCTGGCGCTGCCGCTCTGCGCGTGGTTCACGATAAAGCAGCGCATCAAGATGAAGGAAGCCAATATCGAGGTCAAGCGCAAGACGGCGGAGATATATTCCGCCATCGAGAGCAGCATCTCCGGCATCCGTACCGCGAAAGCCTTTGCGAACGAGAATCAGGAGAGCGACAAGTTCGACCGCGCAAACGAGCTGTTCCGCGGGTCGAAGGTCGAATATTATAAGTCGATGGGGCTGTTCAACAGCGGCATGGAATTCACCACCGGCATCGTGCAGGTGGTCGTCATCGCGGTCGGCGGCCTGCTCATAATGCGCGAAAAGATGAATTACATCGACCTTATCACATTCTCGCTCTATGTCTCCACCTTTGTCTCCCCGGTGCGGAAGCTTACGCAGTTTGCGGAGCTTTACATGCAGGGCACGGCGGGCTTTGCGCGCTTCCTTGAGGTCATGCGCACGGAGCCGACGATAAAGGACGCGCCGGACGCCGTGGAGCTAAAGACCACCGAGGGCAGGATAGATTATAATCACGTCAGCTTCAACTACGGCAACGGCATACCCGTGCTCAGCGACGTTGATTTGCACATCGCGCCGGGGCAGTGCCTCGCGGTCGTCGGGCCGTCCGGCGGCGGCAAAACGACGCTGTGCCAGTTGCTGCCGAGGTTTTACGACGTGTGCGAGGGCAGCGTCGAGGTGGACGGCATCGACGTGCGCCGTGTTACGCAGGCAAGTCTGAGGCGCAATATCGGCGTCATTCAGCAGGATGTATTCATGTTCGCTGGAACGATACGCGAGAACATCCGCTACGGCCGCCCGGACGCGAACGACGAGGAGATCGTCGAGGCCGCGGTCAGGGCGCAGATACACTCCGAGATAATGGAGATGCCCGACGGCTACGACAGCTATATCGGCGAGCGCGGCGTGATGCTCTCCGGTGGACAGAAGCAGAGAATTTCCATCGCACGCGTATTCCTGAAAAACCCGAAGATACTTATTCTCGACGAGGCGACCTCAGCGCTCGACACCGTGACCGAGCAGCGTATTCAGGCGTCGCTCGACGAGCTGAGCGAGGGCAGGACGACGATAATCATCGCCCACCGGCTCTCCACCGTGAAAAACGCGGACGTCATAGCCGTTGTCGAGGGCGAGCACATTGTCGAGATGGGCAGCCACAGCGAGCTGATGGCGAAAAACGGCGAGTACGCCGCGCTGTGCCGCGCACAGCAGATAGAGAAAGGGGAAGAGTCATGCTGAATCTGAGAAAATGCGGACATAAGGATCTGGAGAGGTATTACAGCCTTCTGGAGATGGACTTTGCGAAGGAGGAGATAATCTCCAAGCTCAGTCTTCACCGCGCGCTTCTGAACGGCAGCGCGGAGTTGCTGGTCGTGTATGACGAGGAATCCAACCTTGAGGTAGCGTATGCGCTCGTGCTGACCAAAAATCTGTACGGCTACGTGCTGCTCAAGTACATGGCGGTGCTGCCGTGGTATCGCGGCAAAGGCGTCGGCATTGCCGCAATGCGCCTGATAAATAAGCGCTACGCCGACAGACAGGGCATAATTGCGGAGCTCACCTCCTTTGAGGATGAGGACGGCAGTATGCTCAAGAGCCTGCGCAAGTTCTTCTCGCGCTTCGGCTTTGTGCGTATCGACAGCGATTACCGTATAGGCGGCTCGCCGGTCGAGCTGATGGTAAAGCCCATTAAGGGCACCTTCGAGATCGAGCCGGTCGAGCACCGGATAATCCGCGATTTTTATACTCGTGTGCTCAATCCCTTTACAATGGATAAGATGATAGATATCCGCCCGGTGAAAAAGCAGGGGGACTAAGCTCCACCGCCGCTCTATAGAGCATAGTTATCAGAGGGCGGGAATATAATAAAATATGAAACTTCTTGTAAATCAAATTTTTGAAAACAAGGAAGCCGCCGCCCTCCCGGGTCTACTGGAGAGCGGAGGACTTCCTGCGCTCGTTTCCGGGCTTTCGGCGGTGCATCGGGCAAACCTCGCCGCCGGACTCAGGCTTCAGAGCGGCGCGCCGCTGTTCGTGCTCTGTCCGGACGACACGACGGCGGAGAATTTCGCAAACGATCTGCGCTCCATGTTGGGCGAGGAGGTCACATGCCTCGGTATGCGTGATTTTACCTTTTACGCGACCGAGGCCGCCTCGCGTCAGGCGGAGCAGAAGCGGCTCGCCGCGCTGTTCGCGCTCGCCGAGGGGCGGAGCGCCGTCACCGTCGCGTCGATACCGGGACTTATACAGCGGACACTGCCGCCCGAAACTCTGCGCCGCGCGGCCTTCGAGCTGGATGCGGGCGGCTCCTATCCGATAGAGGACGTGGAGGCGGCGCTTCTGCGCTGCGGCTATACGCGCACGGAGCAGGTCGAAGGCCCCGGCCAGTTCGCGCGGCGCGGGGGAATACTGGACTTTTTCTCCCCGTCGGAGCATGAGCCGGTGCGAATAGAGTTCTGGGGCGACGACGTCGACTCAATGGGCCATTTCGACGTGGCGAGCCAGCGCCGCACGGAGTCGCTTGAAAGATGCGTGATACTTCCGGCGGCGGAGACTCTGCCGGAGATGACCGCCGGCGGGCGCGACGCGCTCTGCCGCGAGATAGAGAGCTTTGCGGAGAAATACGGCCGCCGCCGCACGAGCGAGAACGCGGCCGCACTCTGCGCGACTCTGCGCGCCGATGCGGACAGGCTCCGCGGCGCGGCGCTGATATCGGATGCGGACAGGTACCTGCCCGTTATATACCCGATGGCGAGCGCCGCGGATTACATCCCCGAGGACGCGTTGATAATTTTTGACCAGCCCGGCCGCTGCGGCGAGCGGGCGCGGGATTATACAAAGCAGCTTGCCGAGGACATCCGCGAGCTGACGCGGCGCGGCGTGCTTGCCATGTCGCCGGACGCGTTCTATCTGAGCTGGGAAGCGCTGATAAAGCGGCTTGAGGATTTCCCCGTGTACATGGCGGAGGCCTTTACCGTGGGAAGAAGCCCCCTGCCGCCGCGGACGATAACCAGCATCCCCGCAAAGCAGCTGCCGTCCTACGCGGGCAGCGCGCAGGCGGCGGCGGACGACGTGGCGCTGTATCTCAAGCAGGACTACCGCGTGGTGGTCCTCGCGGCGGACGAGCGGCGCGCCAAGGTCTTGCAGGATTTCTTCATGGGGAAGGATATCCGGGCGCTGATATATAAAGAGATTAATAAGCTTCCGGAGCCGGGGAGCTGTGCGATATGCATCGGCTCCGTTTCCGCGGGCATGGAGTACCCCGGAATAAGGCTCGCGGTACTGACCGACGCACAGCTGATACGCAATAAGACCCGAAAAAAGTCCGAGAAGAAGCTCCCGCCGGGGCGGCAGAAGATCGAATCCTGCGCCGACCTCTCGGTGGGCGACTATGTGGTACACGAGAACCACGGCATCGGCCGCTTTGCCGGTATCGTCAAGATGCAGGTGGACGGACTTGAAAAGGACTATATAAAGATATGCTACGCCGGGACGGACAGCCTGTATGTGCCGGCGACACAGCTCGACATGGTGTCGAAATATACGGGCGCGGGCGAAGAGAAGCCAGTCAAGCTCTCGAAGATGGGCGGCACGGAATGGGCAAAGACCCGCGCGCGCGCCAAGAGTGCGGCCAAGGACATGGCGAAAAAGCTCATCGCGCTCTACGCCGAGCGGCAGCGCCTGCCGGGCTACGCCTTCTCGCCGGACAGCGAGTGGCAGCGCGAATTTGAGGATAACTTCGGCTACACTGAGACCGACGATCAGCTCCGCTCAATAGCGGAGATAAAGCGCGACATGGAGGCGTCCGTGCCGATGGACAGACTGCTCTGCGGCGACGTCGGCTTCGGCAAGACGGAAGTCGCACTGCGCGCGGTGATGAAATGCGTGCTCAGCGGCAAGCAGGCCGCGATACTTGTGCCGACGACGGTGCTTGCACAGCAGCATTATCAGACCGCACTGCAAAGATTTTTCGGTTTCCCGGTAAACATTGCGGTAATGAGCCGGTTTAAAACCGGTAATCAGGCGTCAAAGGTGCTCTCAGACCTCGCAACCGGAAAGTGCGACCTTGTCATCGGTACGCACAGGCTGCTCAGCAAGGACGTGAAGTTCAAGAATCTCGGCCTGCTGGTCGTGGACGAGGAGCAGCGCTTCGGCGTGACGCACAAGGAACACATCAAGGAGCTTGCAAGGGGCGTGGATGTGCTGACCCTTTCCGCAACGCCGATCCCGCGCACGCTGAACATGGCCATGTCCGGCATCCGCGATATGTCCACGCTTGAGGAGCCGCCGGAGGACAGACTGCCGGTGCAGACCTTCGTGATGGAGCACGACTGGGGCATCATCGCCGACGCGATACGCCGCGAGCTTCAGCGCGGCGGGCAGGTGTACTACCTGCATAACCGCATAGACGACATCGAGCGCACGGCGCGGAAGATATCCGACCTGCTGGAGGATGTGACCGTCGGCGTGGCGCACGGGCAGATGGATAAAAACATGCTCGCAAACGTGATGGAAAATGTCGCAAACGGGCAGATACAGGTGCTCGTCTGCACGACTATCATCGAGACGGGTATAGACATTCCGAACGTCAACACCCTGATAATCGAGGACGCGGATCACCTTGGCCTTGCACAGCTGCACCAGATACGCGGCCGCGTCGGGCGTTCTACCCGCCGCGCCTCGGCGTATCTGACCTTTAAGCGCGACAAGGTTTTGACCGAGGTCGCCGAAAAGCGGCTCAACGCCATACGCGACTTCGCGGCCTTCGGCTCCGGCTTCAAGATAGCGATGCGCGATCTTGAGATACGCGGTGCGGGCAATCTGCTCGGCGCGGAGCAGTCTGGGCATATGATCGACGTCGGCTACGACATGTATATGAAGCTTCTCAGCGAGGCGGTGCTGGAGGCGCGCGGGATCGAGGTTCCGGCGCGGGCGGACTGTTCGGCAGATCTCGCCGTCGCGGCAAATATACCGGATCGGTATATACCCTCGCAGGAGCAGCGCATGGATATCTACCGGCGCATCGCGCTCATCCGCACCGAGGATGAGGCGGACGACCTGACCGACGAGCTGATAGACCGCTTCGGCGATCCGCCTCCGGGCGTGAACGCGCTCATCCACGTCGCGCTTCTACGCGGCGAGGCTGGCAAGGCCGGGGTCACGGACATTTCGCAGAAGCAGGGCTATCTGAAATTTACCCTGCGCGACTTTGACATGGAGAAGCTGTCGGCGCTGTACGCGCGCCCGGAATACAAGGGGCGGCTTCGCGTGGAGGCCGGGTCAAAGCCCTGTGTCAGTCTGCGGTTAAAGGCCAAGGGACGGGTCATCGACGAGGCGCGCGCCTTCGTGCACGAGTGGGGCGCGGAGAAGGCAGAATAAGAATAAACGGTAAATATTCGGCTTTTTGCTTGCCTATGCGTGCGCGAGGTGATATATTCAATAATAGCGGTTTTTATTCTACCCGAAAGGAAATCAAAAGATGAAAAAATTTGTATCCATTTTAATAATCATATGCCTCGTTTTCGGCGCGGCTATAACCTATACCGGCTGCGGCGCGAACGACGCGGCGGAATCGGAGACCAGTCCGGAGCCGTCCGCCGAACCGAGCGAGAGCGTAGACGATACCGAGACGGAGACCGCCTCCGTGCCTCAGCTTGACTTTGAAGCGCTGTACGCAAGCCATGACGCCGACGAGGTCGTTATGACCATGGACGGCGAGAATGTCACGTGGGAGGAGTATTTCTACTGGCTCTACTACTCTGGCGTACAGGTGAACAACTACATCAACCAGATGGCGGCGAACATGTCCGCATACGGCATGAACGTCACCTGGGACGATGCGGCGGACGACACCGGCATAAGCTTTAAGGACTATGTCGTGCAGCTTGCCGAGGATAATATCCGCCAGATCCACAGCATAAAGAAGTTCTCCGCGGAGAACGACGTCACCCTCACCGAGGATAATCTGAAGGCCATCGAGGAGCAGCGCAAGACCGATATGGTGAATCTCTGCGGCGAAGAGGTCAGCGACGATGAGTTCGCGGAGTTCCTGAAGAGCACCTATTATCTGCCGATAAAGGTGTATGACGACATGAACGAGATAAATTACCTCTACCAGAACTGCTTTGCCAAGCTCTACGGCGAGGATGGCGAGAAGCTGAGCGACGAGAAGGCGGAGGCCTATCTGAAGGACAGCGGATATATGAACGCCGCGCACATCCTGTTTATGACCGTCGACCCCAGCACCGGCGAGGCGCTTGACGACGAGACCATCGCCGAGAAGAAGGCGCTTGCGGATAAGTTCGCGGCGGAGCTTGCGGGCATCACCGATACCGTGAAGCTGCAGGAGCGCTTCGCGGAGATAAAGGACGAATACTGCGAGGATACCGGCAAGGAAGCCTATCCCGACGGTTATATCTTCACTCCCGGCACCATGGTCACCGAGTTTGAGGACACGGTGAACGCGCTTGAGGATTATCAGGTATCCGAGCCTGTCGAGAGCCGCTACGGCTATCATATCATCATGCGTCTGCCTCTGACCATCGACACCGTTCTCAAGACCTCCGACTCCGGCACTCCGCTCACCGCGCGCGCCCTCGCCGCGAATCAGGAGTACGGCGAGAAGCTGGATGCCTGCAATGACGGCATCGAGATAGTGTATACCGACGCCTTTACGGGCTTCGGTATAGCCGACTATATAAAGTAACGTAAGATTTTTCGGAATAACGTTTAGGGGGTAACAGACATAGAATCCATAGTTTTTCAGCTCATAGAAAAGGAAAAGGAGCGGCAGGCGAAGAATATAGAGCTTATTGCCAGCGAGAATTTCGTCAGCGATAACGTGCTCCGTGCGCTCGGCTCATGCCTTACGAACAAGTACAGCGAAGGTTACCCCGCTCAGCGCGAGGATAACGGCAGAAAGGGCCGCTACTACGGCGGCTGTGAGTATGTTGACCAGATAGAGGAGTATTGCTGCCATAAATGGCGCGAGGTGTTCAGCACCGATTACCATGTGAACGTCCAGCCGCACAGCGGCTCGCAGGCGAACATGGCCGCGTACCTGAGCGTCATCAAGCCCGGCGACACCATCCTTGCGATGAACCTCAATAACGGCGGCCATCTTACGCACGGCTCGTCGGTCAATTTCAGCGGCAGGCTCTTCCATACTGCGTTCTACGACGTCGATGAAAACGGCTTCCTGAACTATGACGACATCGCGGAGAAAATACGCACGTACTGCCCCGCGCTGGTGCTAGCCGGAGCGAGCGCCTATTCGCGCATTATCGACTTCGACAGAATATATAAGATAATCTGCGACACAGCGGAAGAGGTCAAGCGCGAGCAGGGCTATGACGGCTGGGAGATAGGGCGTCCGTATTTCATGGTGGACATGGCGCACATCGCCGGGCTTATCGCCGCCGGGGCGCACCCGACGCCGTTCGGCCTTGCCGATATCATCACCACCACCACGCACAAGACCCTGCGCGGCCCGCGCGGCGGCATGATATTCTGCACTCAGGAGCTTGCAAAGCAGGTGGACGGTTCCGTCTTTCCGGGAATGCAGGGCGGCGCGCTCCAGCATGTCGTGGCTGCCAAGGCCATCGCCGCGGAGGAAGCCTGCACCGAGGAGTACAGGAAGTATATATTCGACGTCGTGAAAAACTGCAAGGCCATGTGCGACGAGTTTATAAGGCTGGGCTACGATGTCGTTACCGGCGGCACGGACAATCATCTGTTCCTGCTCGACCTGTCGCGCACGCATCCGGAGCTGACGGGCAAGGCGGTTCAGGACGAGCTTGACCGGCACGGCATCACGCTGAACAAAAACTGCGTGCCGAACGAGAAGCGCAGTCCCGTGCAGACCAGCGGCGTCCGCATCGGCACCGCGGCGGAGACCACCAAGGGCAAGACCGCCGAGGACTTCGTTGAGATCGCGCGCGAGATAGACAGAATAATCTCCGCCATGTGACGGAAACAAACCCTCAGGCCAGCAGACGCTGACCTGAGGGTTTTACATTTTTTTACGAAGCTTTCCTATTATATATATTATCGGGGCGAACCCGAAGCTGACGGCGAGGTTTATTATCGGGATCGTCCGCTCCGACCATTGCGTCATGGACGACGCGTCCGGCGCGATAAGGATCGCCGCCGTGATGCTGAGCGCGCCGCAGAGCGGGATGACCCAGCGCCCGCGGCTGAGGTCGAAACGCTTTTCGCCGCGGAACTCCGGCTTCTCGCCGAGAAGACAGCGCAGGCAGTGCTGTGCGGAATACAGCAGCGCCGAGACCAGCAGAAAATCCGGGAACAGCCAGAGGGACACTATCAGCGCCTCAAGCCGCTCCAGCGCGTTGAAGAATACGAGATTCCGCACCATCGTGAAAAACGGGAAGGTGAGCAGCGACGTCAGTTTTGCGCCGAAACGGCCGATGACCGCGACGTTCAGCAGCAGGAATATGACGAGCATGGGGATGAGCCACAGCGCGTAGCTCCGGAAGCGGCGCGGCTGGTATTCACAGCCGCCTTCGAGAAAGCACGAGAAGCACAGCACAACGCCCACGGCGTCGATGACCGGCAGCGAGGCCGCGAGGATGGGCAGGGCGTCGCCCGTTGTCACGGGCAGGAGATTTTTGTGGTCTATCGACGTCAGCGCGAACAGCATGAACAGCCCAAGCGTGCCGAGGACGACCGGCTGCACGAGCTTTGCAAACCGCACGAGCGAGCGGGAAGAGCCGAGCGCGGCGATTATCGAGATAAGCCCGGTCAGAACCGAGAACACGACCGGCGAGCTGTCGGGGTATATCATCGTCACCATGCGCTCCGCGCCGGAACGCAGGATGAACCCGGCGTACAGGAGCATCCACAGCGACAGCGTGAGCAGCGCCGCGCCCCCCGCGCCGCTGCCGAGACATCGAATGGTCAGCTCCGCCATGCCCTCGCCACTTTTCCTGTGCGACATGAAGCGGCTGAGAAACCACACGTATCCCAGCAGCGGCAGCGCCGCGGCGGGCACCGAAAGCCATGCCGCGCGCCCGCCGAGACTCGCCGTGAGCGACGGGACAAGGCGCAGTGCCGGCACGAGCAGCGTCACCGAGCACAGCGCGATGAGCTGGTTGCGGTTGAATTTGTAGCTTGTCTGCATGTCTTCACCTCATCCGTTGCTGATGTTGTTCGTGTGGCTGATGTGGCTGGACACGCTGACATTCATCTCAAGCTTCGGGAACAGCGTAATAAAGCCGCCGCCAAGCGCGGCGTATTTTTTCGGCGAATCAAGCTCCGCGGCGTAGTTCAGGTTCAGAAAATCCGCGCCCAGCTCCTGCGAGGTGCGCAGTACGCCGTTCACAAGCTCCGTTACGCGCGCGTTCAGCGCTTCGCAGAGCCAGCGCTCCTGTTCCGAGTCAGACAGCGGAAGTGGCCTGCCGCTCTCATTGACCGACGCGCTTACCTCAATGTCGATGTCGAAGCCGGTCAGCATATCCCTGTCCCAGCGCGGGGTGATGCCGCTCCGGCAGTGGTTCAGCTGCAATGTGACGGCGTCCCCGTCGGGGCCGTCCACGGTCAGGTCGGATATCCCCATGTCGCCGGTGAGCATCCCGACGGCGGGGGAAAGCTCCGGTTCAATGTAGCCGCAGAGTCTGCCGTCCTTTATTATCGCGTAGCCGTCGGCAATCACGGTGAGTATCTGCGCGTCGTCCTCCGCTGCATCGGCGGACGGCGCGCATTTTACCGCGCAGACGAGCGCGGCGCCGCTGCGTACCATAGAGACGTAGATCTCGGAGGTCGAAAAAAAATTGCTGTCGCCGCTGACGGAGAGGCGCTCCTGCTCGGTCTGCAATATCTCGGAGATGCAGCGGGAGTCGCTGCCGGTCTCCAGCACGGCTTGCTCCGCAGTGCCGCCCCTGACAATATACAGCGGAATGTCGATGCGCAGCTCCGGTGACCGGCAGAAGAACGCGAGGTAATCCTCAATGCTCACGCGCGCTGCGTCCTCGCCCAGCAGGATGTGCTCGACGTGGGGATAGAATATATCCTCCTGCGACGAATAGTTTCTTATGCGCTCCATGGCGTCGGTGATGGAGCCGCCCTTTGTGGTCATGCGTATCGGCTCACCGTCATCGTTTGCGGAGGACGCGAGGGAAAAGCGCGTGCCGCCGTCCTCACGGTCGAAGCCGACCGAGCGCACGACGAGCAGGTTTTCTATTTCGCGGTAATTTGAGTATATGGAATTGCAGCCGCCGAGCCACGGCAGCGCGGCAAGGCAGAGCAGGGATATCATTGCACGCTTCAAGACTGTCTCCTCCTGTCGCGCGGACGCAGCTCCGCGTCGCGGAACTTGTCGGCGGTTTTCGGGATGCGCAGCAGCGTCCGCATCAGGCCGTGAGGCCGCCCGTCGGTGACGGGGGAGGTGTAGTTGCGGCCGAAGCTGTCCATGTCGGCCATGGACAGCAGCATCAGGCACGACAGAAGCCCGATGCCGAACAGCCCCGCCGCGACCGCGCCGATGAGAAGCGCGAAGCGTATCAGCCGCACCGCCGCGCCTAGATCCTGACTTGGCAGTGTGTAGCACGCGATGGCCGACACCGCGACGACGATTATCGCGATCGGCGACGCAACCTTGGCCTCGACCGCCGACTGCCCGACGATAAGTGCGCCGATTATCGACACCGTGTCGCCGATCGGGTTCGGCAGCCGCAGTCCGGCCTCCTGAAGAAGCTCCAGCGCGACGAGCATACCGATGACCTCAAGCCCCGTCGAAAACGGCACATCCTGTTTTGCGCTGATTATCGACAGCAGCAGCCGCGTCGGTATCATCTCCTGATGGTACATTGCGACGGCGACGTATATCGCCGGGACATAGACGCTCACGATCAGCGCGAGATAGCGCATGACGGACAGCATGCTTGAAAAAGCGAAATGCATACTGCTGTCGCCGGTGACCTTCATAAACTCCGCGAAGCTTGCCGGAACCACGAGGGCGATCGGTATGCCGTCGATGAGTATCCCGACGCGCCCGTCGGCCATATACATGGCAAAGCGGTCGGGGCGCTCGGTGTGTATCAGCTGCGGCAGGGGCGAGCGCGGGCAGTCCATGAGTGACTCCTCGATAATGCCCGTGGCGAGCACACTGTCGATGTCGATTTTGCCCAGCCGCCGCATGACCTCCTTCGGCAGCTCCGGATCGACCACGCCGTCGAGGTACATCACTTCAATCTGCGTGTGAGACTTGCGGCCAAGCTCGGTCTTGACGGACTTCAGCCGCGGGTCGCGGATGCGGTGGCGGACGAGCGCGGTGTTTGTGCGCAGAGTCTCGACAAAGGAGTCCTTGCCTCCCTTGACCGACTTTTCAAGGCTTGGTTCGGAGATACTGCGGACGTTCTGGCTTTTCACCTCGAAGCATACCGCACCTTCGCCGGGGATCAGAACCGCGCAGTAGCCATGCGCGAGGTCTGAGACGACATCGCCGATGCTGCCGCGCCGCTTCGCGTTGGCGCTGTACGCGAGGCCGTGTATTATCATGCTGAGGCAGCCGCCGGGGAAGTCTGACCTTGAAGAGCGCAGCAGATCGGTCAGCGGACGGATAATGTCCCCTGATATGCTGCCGCCGTCAGTCAGCCCGTCGATCCAGCAGAGATTGACGCAGGCTTTCCTGTCGAGGCCGAAATAAATATCACGTCGCTCAAAGTCGGCGCAGTCGGAAAAAATGCTTTCCAGAGAAGAAATATTGAGTTCGCAGCCCTGCCATGAGGCGTCGGGCGCCGGGCGTTCACCCGGACCTGTTTCAAAAAAATCATACATGTTGTGTATTATTCCCTGAAAAAATCACAATATTTAGCTCACGAAAAAAAGTCTAAAAAAGTGAAAAAAAGTGTTGACTTTGGCCAAAATCAGTGGTATATTAATCAAGCTGTCGCCGAGAGGTGAGCGAGTCAAAACGAAAAACTTCTGGGAAGAAGAAAAAAGTTCTTGACAAAGGAAACCTGTTGTGCTATATTAAGTGAGCTGTCGCACCGAGAGGGCGCGAGTGAGTGTACCTTGAAAATTGAACAATGTAAGAAAAAGCTTATGCTAAATAAGCACCAGAAAAGGGTTCAAGTCAGCAATGACTTTAATCATTGATTCTTTTGAGAGCTGGAAAGCTTTTATAAAAGATTTTATCTGCTAAAGCAGTTAAGATACTATTTATAGAGAGTTTGATCCTGGCTCAGGATGAACGCTGGCGGCGTGCCTAACACATGCA
>URPD01000016.1 GCA_900549645.1 uncultured Eubacteriales bacterium | reverse complement strand
CTCGTCCCAGAAAATGCCTCGGCTGGCGCTCACCTGCCGAAGTGTTCCATAATTTTGGTGTTGCACTTGCTTGACTTTCTGCCCTGGATCGGCGTAAGCCGAGACGGAGGGATTGTACACATTTATGCGCCGATTTTGGGCAAATCCTCAGTTGGCCACGTCGCTGACAATCCCTCAGTCTCTCCGCGACAGCTCCCTTTTTACACAAGGGAGCCAAGAAAGTCGCAAAAAACCAACGTGCCCGGCTCATTTATGAGCCGGGCACGTTTTCATCATTATCATTCATTCAAGACTGCGGCAGGTGAAGAGTATTACCTGACGCTTCTCGGCGAGCTTTCTCAGCAGATTCATGGCCTGCGCGGTGCGCTCCGCGTCCATATTCACAAGCGCGTCATCTATGATCAGCGGGCAGGACTCCCCTTCCGGCAGAGCCAGCTCGCACACCGCAAGACGAACCGCCAGATACATCAGGTCGAGCGTCCCAAGGCTCAGATACTCCGCCTCGTGCGCAACCGCACCGTCCTCCGCTTTTGCTGCCGCTGTGAAATCACGGTTGAGCGTCACACCGTTCCAGCGCCCGCCGGTCATCTCCGCCATGTACTCTGACGCAAGGCGGCTCAGCTCCGGCGAGAAGCGCAGTTGCATCTCTGTGTCCGCCGCTTTCAGCGTCTCTATCGCCATGTCGAGCGCGGCGCACTCGGTTTTAAGCTCCTCGCGCTCGTCCTCCATGCTGCTCAGCTCGCTCCTGATGACCATCGGGTCGCCCATCGCGGCGAGTCTGCCGCGCACGGACGCCAGCTGTGAGGCAAGGCGTTCGGTCTGGGCGCGCTTCTCGTTCAGCTCCCGGCCAAGCTGGGCGGCCTCAGAGCTGCCGCCGGAGAAATCCAGCTCGGATATTGTGATCTCCTCCAGCTTCACCTGCCGCTCCTTGGCGGATTCATACGCACTGCGGCTGCGGCTCTCATCGTCCTCGGCCTCTTCCGCGGCTTCCCACAGCTCGCGGTGACGCGCCGCGGCGGCTCTTATATCGTCCGGCGACGAGGCGTGATAGCTTTTCAATAGCTGCCTTCGCGCTTCACCGGCCTGCACCGCGGCCTGCTTCGCCTTTGTCCAGCGGAAGATGAACACCATCGCTGCGGCAAGCATAACTATCGCCAAGGCGATGAACGCCACACTGCCGTGCGCCACATACAGCGCCGCACCGACTGCCGCCAGCACGAAGAATATCAGCGCCAGCAGTGGCGAAGCCTTCTTCTCCGCCGCCGATTTAAGCTGCGCCATCCGGTCTATATCCGCGTCAATGCGCTTCTCCAGCTCGTCCGGCTCCGTGAGGCCGAAGCTGCTGTTATGCAGCTGCTCGCGTCTGGCCGAAAGCTCCGTGAGCGCGGCGTCATGCTCATCACTGCGCTGCTTCAGCTCTGCACGACTGCGGTTAAGGCGCTCAAGCGATTCCTTGCGCTGACGGCGGCGGCTCTCGTTGACCTCCGTCTCAAGCGACGCACAGCGCTGACGCGCCTGCGCAAGCTGCTCTTCAAGGCGCTCTTCCTCATCCACCGTGTCCTGCATCTGCTCAAGCTTTGCCCTGTCATCGTCCATGCGCAGTTCAAGCTCCGGCAGCGCGCCGCGGCGGTTATACTTTCTCTTGCGCTTCCACGCCTGAAGCCGCTCATCGGCCTCGGAATACGAGCTGTGCTCATCCCCGGCCGCGACTATGGCGTTTATGCGCTTTTCAAGCTCCTTGCTCCCCGTGACGGCTACCGCGCCCTGTGCGACAAACGCACTGCGGCAGAACACATCCTTTGACACTCCGGTGAGCATTTCGCCGCAGTTTGCACCGGTGAGCTTTTCCACTGCGACGTTACTGCCGGTATACACAGCCGAAAAGTCGCGCATAGGCGCGCTCTTGGTCTTTGTGCGGCGCGTTATGGTGATGTCGCAGTTGTCCGCCGTAAGCTCCATGGAGCCTTCCATCGGCGCGCCCGACCACGGGGCGTAGCGCATCTTGTCAGGCAGGTAGCCGATCTTTGCGCGCTCCGCGCTGTCAACGCCGTAGAGCATGGATTTTATGAACGCGCACCATGTCGATTTTCCGCTCTCGTTCGGAGCGCAGACTACGTTCAGCCCGTCATGGAACGCGATACTCTCGTTTTCAAGCTTGCCGAAGGAAGCCGTCATTTTATTTATCTTCATGGCGAACAACCTCCTCCATGTTGTCAAGCGCCGCAAGCCCCCAGCGTGCGGCCTGCTCTATCAGCTCACGCTCTTCGGCCTGCGCGGAATCATACTTCTCGCGGAGTCGGCGCAGGAATATGCCGCGCAGACTGTCCTCCTCCGCGCGCTCCCACACATCCTGCCGCAACCGGGTCTCGTCCCGAAGCTGCAATGAGAAGAAGCAGTCGTCCAGATTGCGCCGCAGGCGGCTCAGGTCGGGCGGAGTATCCACCTCGCCCGTCAGCACGATTCTGTACACGTCCCGCGCCGTGTTCTCCGGCAGCACCGTGTGTACGGCAAGCAGCGGATCGCATCCCGTCACCTCAACGGGCAGTATCTCATATCTGCGCGAGGCGATGCACACCGGTGTGAGCCTGCATCCGGAATCCAACAGCTCGACGATGCTCACGGTCTTTTCGCCCGTCTCGTCAAAGCCGCGCCCCTCCGGGCAGCCCGGCCATGAATACCACGTGCCGCCCGACCTGCGCAGTCCGCTCGCCTTATGTATATGGCCGAGCGCGGCATAATCGAGGCCGCTTGCGGACAGCGCCTGTTCGTTGACCGGGTCGAAGCCGACCTCGCCGTGCGCACAGAGAATGTTCCATGTTCCCTCGGCGCGCTCCGTGCGGAGATTTGTGATGTCGGGGCCGTCGGTGCTGCCGGTGAACGCCGCACCGTAGACGCGTACGCCCAGCTCCGGAAGCTCCGCGCATTCGACGTCCCTTTCGGTGAAAATCTTTACGTTCTGCGGGAAATCCAGCTTCGCGTACGGCGAGTGCGCGTCGTACGGGTCGTGATTCCCCGGCGCGATGAACACCGGTACACTCATATCCCGCAGGCAGCGCACGAGCTCCGCCCCGGTCTCGAAATATGTTCCGCCGCCGTCGAAGATATCACCGGCTAGCAGGACGACGTCCACACGTTCACTGCGCGCCAGCTCCGCCAGCCGCGACAGCAGCTCCCGCTGCTCCGCGCGGCGTATCGCGGCCTTGCCCGCCGGCAGTGCCTCGAACGCTGAGTCGAGATGCAGGTCAGCGGTATGAAGTATCTTTATGTTTTTCATGTCAGTCTAACACTTTCTGCCCGCAGGCAACGCCCGTTCTCCGGGTCAATTTCAAAAATGCAGCCCTCCAGCTTCACAGGCCCTTTCGCAGATTCGTAGCGCCGCGGCGGATCGCCCATGAACTTGCCTATGCTCTGCTCCGGGTCTATGCCCAGCACCGAGTTGACAGCGCCGGTCATGCCGAGGTCGGTTATATATCCCGTCCCCTTTGGGAGCACGCATGCGTCCGAGGTCTGGACATGGGTGTGCGTTCCCCATACGGCGCTCGCCCTGCCGTCGAGCATGAAGCCCATCGCGCGCTTCTCGCTGGTGCCCTCGGCGTGGAAGTCGACAAGGATTATCTTCTCCTTTATCTCCTCCATATAGCCGTCGGCGATGACAAAGGGATTGTCGGTATTGCTGTCGAGCGTGAAGCGGCCTATCAGGTTCAGCACGCACACGTCTCCGAACGCCGTTTTGAACACGCCGATGCCGCGGCCGGGGCACTGCGGCGCGAAGTTTGCCGGACGGAGTATGCGGCTCCGCTCGTCCAGATACGGTCTCAGCTCCGTGCGCGTCCATGTGTGATTGCCGATGGTGATAACGTCCGCGCCCGCGCGGAATATCGCGTCCGCCTGACGCGGCGTCACGCCGACGACGTTCGCGTTTTCGCCGTTCACGACGACAAAATCTATGCCGTTTTCCTTGCGGTAATTCCGCAGGTTCTTCTCAAGATAGCCAAGGCCGGGTTCGCCGCAGACGTCGCCCACGGCAAGTATTTTTACGCTCATGGCGTTTGCCTCCGAAAGATTTTTTCATTTCTTATATTGTACCACAATTTGCATGTGTGTAGCAATCTAAAATATGCGCATAATAGTATCGGTTAATGATAACCGAATTTTGGGAGGTATGAGTATGAATAAAAAGAATTTTCTCATCGGTATGGGCATCGGTCTCGTCGTCGGTGACGCGGTCGGCATGATAACCCGTCCGAAAAAGTGCGCTTCCAAGAACACTCTTGGTAAGGCTCTGCGCACCATGAGCGACGTCGCCGACACGATCTCCGGCTACATGGGCTGGTAAAAAAGTCAGAAAAAAATATTTTTTCAAAAAACCTCTTGCATTTTCGCCGAAGCTGTGCTAATATAATCAAGCTGTCGAGAGACATGCGCCGTTAGCTCAGCTGGATAGAGCGTCTGGCTACGGACCAGAAGGTCAGGGGTTCGAATCCCTTACGGCGTGCCAGCACCCCGATTTTTTCGGGGTGCTATTTTTATGCGATACGAAAAACTGAGCCGAGAGTTTCAAAGAATCTTTCGGCTCAGTTTTTAATTTTCCTGCGCCGCGGCGAACAGCGTCCACGGATATGTCTCCGGCGGCTGCACGGCAAAATCCATCTGCTCCCCCGTCACGGGGTGCGCAAAGCGCAGATGGTGCGACCACAGCGCGATCGGGCAGTCATCGTCGTTGACATCGTATTTTCTCTCGCCGACCAGCGGCCAGCCGTGGGACGCAAACTGGCAGCGTATCTGGTGCGTCCGCCCAGTGATAAGCCGTACGCGGACAAGGCTCAGTCCGGCGGCGCTCTCCAGCGTGTCGTATTCGAGCCGCGCTTCCTGCACGCCGGGGGCGGGCATATCCGTGACAAAGCTCATGCGCCGCGCCTTATCGCGGTACATAAGGTCGCGCAGTTCCCCCGAAGCCGCCGTCACGCCGTGCACAACGGTAAGATATTCCTTGTGTAACTCTCCTTCCCGTATCTGGCGCGACAGCGCTGAGGCGCAGGCAGATGAGCGCGCAAGCAGCATCAGCCCGGAAACGACTCTGTCCAGCCTGTGCACCGTGCGTATATCGTCTGTATTAAGTTCCGCTCTCAGCAGCTCCGGCATTCCGCCCGGTTCGTCGGTGCTGAGCACCCCGGCGGGCTTTATGGCCAGAACCACCGCGCTGTCCTTGTATATGACATCCATTTCGTCGTCTCCCCGCGCCGGTCAATTCACAGAATTTTCATCCTTAGTTTGCAGATTCTTCAGCACAATCCCGCGCCGGTCTGCTACTATATAACCACATCAACCGTATGCCAATGCGGTACAGAGATCATGTGCGGCGAGCGACGCCTCGGCATAGCCAAGGATAAAGCCTGCGTTCACCGCATGTTTGGCAATGATCTTGAAATTTTACATATAATCACTTGAGCGTAGTCCAAAACGGCGGACTGCGCTCAAGACAATTTTACTCCTGATTTTTCCCATCTATCTCGTCGCAGAGCTTCGATATCTCGCGGTCAAGCGCCGCGTAGAAGCGCCCGATGTGCAGTCCGTCCACCAGCGCGTGATGGCACAGCACGGAAACAGGCAGGTACACGTTCCCGCAGCGCTCAAAGTATTTTCCCCACGTGATGCGCGGGTTCGAGTCTGCCGGGGATGGCACCGGCTGCACGACCGCCGTCTGCGACACCCACGGGATACAGCTTATGAACAGCAGAGAATCGGCCTCGTCCTGCTCCTCGATGCTTGGCTCTTCGACCGCGCGGCGCTGTGCCTCGCGCGTATAGTCCAGAAACTCGCCGAAGGGCAGATCAGTTTTCGGTGTACAGTAGCAATAGGTCTCATCCGGCAGGGCGACGGTGTACGAGCCTTCACAGTAGTCGTACTCGACGATGGAATCCCCGTGGATGCGCTGCCGGAACTCCGGCACGGAGTTTGCCGCGCGCACCGCGCAGTACAGCACCGACAGGAAAGACGGCAGGCCGTGCGCCTTCAGCGTCGGCACAAGGCGGGAAATGTCAACCTCAACGGTCACTCCGGCGTATGGATATGCCAGCGACCTGAAATAATCAAAATGCGCACGGCGCTTGTACGCCGCCATGTCAAGCTCTTTATAGCTCATATACTCTCCTCATTTTCCGACGCAGAAGCGCTGGAATATTCTATTTGTTACATCCTCGCGCACGGTGCGGCCGCTCAGCTCGCCGAGCGCCGACATTGCGCCCTCCGTCTCCGTCAGGACGATATCCGGCGTCATCCCGGCGCGCATCGCGTCCAGTGCACTGCGCATGTATTCTATCGCGCGCTTCACCGCGTCCGCCTGACGGACGTTTGTGAGTATCTCGCCCGCCGGGACTTCCGGCAGCGGGAACTGCTCGGCAATAACGCGCTCCAGCTCGTCCATGCCCTCTCCGGTGACGGAGCTGAGCGACACGACCGGCAGCGCCGTGGCGATTTCCGCGCCCGGCTCCGCAATATCGCGCTTCGACAGGACTACGATGCCCTTCGGCGCGGCCTCAGCCTGCGCGATTACCTCTAGATCCTCGTCGCTTATCTCGCCGCTGCCGTCCACGACGGCAATCACAAGCTCCGCCTTGCTCATCGCCGCGCGGCTGCGTTCAACGCCGAGGCGCTCCACCTCGTCGTCCGTGTCGCGGATGCCCGCGGTGTCGATAAGGCGCAGTGTCAGGCGGCCTATGCGCAGTTTCTCCTCGATGGTGTCGCGCGTGGTGCCCGGAATCGCGGTGACGATCGCGCGGTCATAGCCCAGAAGGGCGTTCAGCAGCGAGCTTTTACCGGCGTTGGGGCGTCCGGCTATCGCGGCGGGGATGCCGCCGGTCATAAGCTTTCCGCGCTCATGGCTTTGCAGCAGCCGCTCAAGCTCCGCGAGCGCGGATGTCAGGCTTTCTTCGTAGCTTTCAAGCTGGAAATCTTCAATATCCTCGTCCGGGTAATCGAGTACCGCGTGATAGTGCGAGCTGATATCGGTCAGTGCGGAATATATCCCGTCCACCTTTCGGCTTATCGCGCCGGAGAGTTGCCCCGCGGCGTTCTTGGCGCATTCGACGGTCTCGGCGTCGATGATATCGGCCACGGCCTCCGCCGCGCACAGCTCCATGCGCCCGTTCAGGAAAGCGCGCTTCGTAAACTCGCCCGGCGCCGCCTGCCGCGCGCCGAGCGCGAACAGCTCATCCAGCGCCGCGCGAAGGACTGTCGGCGAGCCGTGACACTGAAGCTCCGCCGTGTTCTCCCCGGTATAGCTGTGCGGCGCGTGGCTTATCGTGCACAGGCACACATCCAGCAGCTCGCCCGCGCGGTCACGCAGTTCGCCGAAAATCAGCCTGCGATCCGCGCTTTCGGACATCTTTTTGCCGCTGTACGGGAAAAAGAGCCGGTCTATCACCTGAAAAGTTTCGTCTCCGGAGAGGCGGATTATACCAATCGCGGACACCTGAGTCCCCGTCGCAATGGCGGCAATAGTGTCAGCCATATGAACCTCCTAATTTAGCAAATCATGCAGGAGCGTTTGCTCCTGCATGATTTGATCGTCTCAGTTTTCAAAGCTTACTGCTGGCGCTCAACTCTCGCCGCACGGGCGCGCTTCTCGTCATTGCGCTCAGACACGAAGTAGCTCAGAGAAAGCAGACTGTCCGAGAAATGGATGTTCTCCACGATGGTGGGGCTGTTCGGCTCGGTAAGCTCAACGTTCGTGAAGTTCCAGATAGCCTCGATGCCGTTATCGGTGAGGATCTTGGTTACGGGAATGGCGGCCTCTTTGGGAACTGTCAGAACCGCGACGTCAATATCGTTGTTCTCCAGATAGCCGACAAGCTCATCCATGCCGTGTATCTCAACGTCATTGAACTTTGTCCCGATAAGGTCGGGCTTGACGTCGAAAGCGGCAACAAGATGGAAGCCCCACTCGCTGAAGCAGAAGTTGTCCATCAGTGCGTGGCCTATGTTGCCGACGCCGACGAGTACGGCTTTATAGCCGCGATCCATGCCGAGTATGCCTGCGATCTGGTCGCGGAGAGCCGTGACGTTATAGCCATAGCCCTGCTGTCCGAACTCACCGAAGCAGCTGAAATCCTGACGTATCTGTGACGGCGTCAGTCCAAGCTGCTGCCCCAGCTCGCCGGAAGAAATGCGGCTCACACCGCTCTTCTCCAGTTCGTCGAGCTTGCGGAGATATCTCGGAAGACGGCGAATTACATTATTGGAAACTTTCCCACGTTTCAAAAAAATCTCTCCTTGCGCGGTTTTCAGGCAGCGCTGCCTGAAAACAATATCGTTTGTCGTGATTATAACATAACAATCACGGCTTTTCAAGGCATAAAGCGCAGGAAAATTCCTATTAATCTGCAAAAAATGCCAAAATTTCGTTTATGCCCTCGGCTGAAACCGTACTTTCGTACACGGACTCCCCGCCGTCGGTGGAATATAACACGCGGCCGCCGTATATATATACGTACACATTGTTATGCTCTGACCCGACGATACAGCTCTCGTCCGCCTCGGTTTCAGGCATCGCCGACTCCGACGCGCCGTCGGACAGCATCTCGACAAAGCGGCCGAACTCATCGTCGCTGACGCTGTACGAGGCCGCGCCAGCTTCGCTCGCGCTCTCCATGGTGTACAGCATCGACCCACCCGCCTTCGCGCACTGCTCCTCTGCGCTCTCCGGTTCCTCCGCCGGGGCGATGTCAGCGGGCATGGCGGCCTCTGCGCCGCTTCCGGCAGTCTCATTGGCGGTGTCCGCCGACTGCGCCGCCGCTGTCGATGCGCTCGAACGCGCGAGCATCGGCAGAGCCGTGGCCGCGGCCGCGCAGATAAGCGCGAAGCACGCCGCCGTTGCAAGCAGGCTGCGCCACGTGCGCTTCGAGCCGTGCTTGTTGGTCTTTCTGATATTTTCACGGCGGATCTCGCCCATCACGTTTTCGCGCAGGTCTGCGGGCGCATCCTCCGCGCAGTCGGCAAAGCCCTCCGACAGCGCCCGGAACGCCGCGTCGACCGCGCGGCAATCCGCACAGCGGCTCAGGTGTTCCGCCAGCTCATGCTCCTGCGCGGCAGTCAGCTCGCCGTCAAGCCGCTGGCTTATGAGCTGCTGATAGTATTCACATTCAGTCATGGCAGTTCACCCCCTCTGTATTGCTTGACGGAGCAAAGCCGGAAATGTTCCCGTCGCGCAGCAGAAACGCGCAAAGTTTTTTCCGCGCACGGAAAATGCGGGATTTCACCGTCCCGCTCTCCAGCCCCAGTACCGCCGCAATCTCCTCGTAGCTCATGCCCTGAAGCTCGCGGAGGATGAGTATCTGCCTGTATTCCGGTGTCAGCGCCGCAAGGCCGCGGCGAACCGCGTCCCGCGTCATGGCGCGCTCAAATATCCGTTCCGGCGACTGGCTCTCGTCCGCGATGTCAAGCTCCGTGTCCTCGCCGTCGTCATCGGTCACGCTGAGAGACACCGTCTGCCGGCGCTTCTTCGCGCGCAGGAAATCCAGACAGACGTTTGAAACTATGCGGTAGAGCCAGACGGAGAATTTGCTGTCCCCCCTGTAACCGGAGAGGGAGTTATACGCCTTTATGAACGCCTCCTGCGCCATATCCGCCGCGTCCTCAGGATCGCCGGTCATGCGCAGGGCAAGGTTATACACATTTTTCTGGTACTCAAGCACCAGTTTTTCGTATTCGTCCGCGTTGCCGTCCAGCACCCGCTGAACGGTCAGCGCCTCCTGCTCACGGGTCACAACTTCACCTCCATGACCTGCATGTTCTATGCCAAATCGTGCTTTATTCCGCCGATTATCCGCGCAACGTCTTCAAGCGTCTCGACATGGACAAGCTGCTGCTTGTAATACCCCGAATGCGCGACGCCGTGCAGATACCACGGGAGATGGTGCCGTGCCTCAAGACAGGCGATGCGCTCGCCGCTGAATTCGGCCAGCACCTTTATCTGGCGGTACGCTGTATCCATCCGCTCGCTCAGCGGCGGGTGCGGCGGTTCCGGCTGCCCGGCAGCCGCGGCGTTCGCCTGCGCAAACAGCCACGGATTGCCGAAGCTGCCGCGGCCTATCATTGCAAGGTCACAGCCGGTATAGCGCAGGATGTGCTCCGCGTCCGCGCCGGTGAAAATGTCCCCGTTCGCGGTGACGGGTATGCCGACGGCGCGCTTCACGTCGCGGATAATGTCCCAGTCGGCGCGTCCTGCATACATCTGCGCGCGGGTGCGGCCATGGACCGCGATGGCCGACGCCCCGGCCTGCTCGCATATCTTTGCAAATTCGACGGCGTTGACGCTGCCGTTATCCCAGCCCTTGCGGAATTTCACCGTGACGGGCTTATCCACTGCGGCCGTGACAGCCTCAATCATTCGTCCCGCAAGCTCCGGCGACTTCATCAGCGCCGAGCCGTCGCCGGATTTGACGACCTTCCCGACGGGGCAGCCCATATTTATATCAAGGATATCCGCGCCCGAATACTCCAGCGCCATGCCCGCGGCCTCGGCCATTATCTCCGGCTCGTGGCCGAAGATCTGCACGGCGCAGGGGTGCTCCTCAGGCGGGATATACAGGAGTGATTTTGTCTTTTCGTCCTTATAAACCAGCGCCTTCGCACTGACCATCTCCGTCGTCGTCAGTGCCGCGCCCTGCTCCCTGCACACGGCACGGAACGCAAAATCCGACACTCCGGCCATGGGCGCAAGCGTGAAGCGGCCGGTTATCTCAACGCTGCCTATTTTCACCATGTCACATCCAGCCCTACGGGGCAGTGGTCGGAGCCGGTTATCTCAGGCAGAATATATGCGTCCTTTATCTTCTCCCTTAGCCGGTCGGACACGACGAAATAGTCGATGCGCCAGCCGACGTTGCGCTCGCGCGCGGCAGCGCGGTAGCTCCACCATGAATACGCGTCGATCTTGTCCGGATAGAGATATCGGAAGCTGTCGGTAAATCCGGCGCCCAGAAGCTCGGTGAATTTGCCGCGCTCCTCAAACGAGAAGCCGGGGTTGCCGATATTGGTCTTGGGGTTCTTCAGGTCTATCTCGTTGTGGGCGACGTTCATGTCCCCGCAGACTATCACGGGCTTCTTCACGTCAAGCCCTACGAGATAAGCTCTAAAAGCGTCCTCCCAACTCATGCGGTAGTCGATGCGCTTCAGGCCATCCTGCGCGTTCGGCGTGTAGACGCAGACGAGGTAGAAGCTATCGTATTCCAGCGTGATGACGCGCCCCTCGGTGTCATGCTCCGGCAGGCCGAGATTATAGCTTACGGAGAGCGGCGTGTGCTTTGTGAATATCGCGGTGCCGGAATAGCCCTTGCGCTCGGCATAGCACCAATAGCTCTCATAGCCGGGGAGGTCAAGCTCGACCTGCCCCGCCTGAAGCTTCGTTTCCTGAAGGCAGAAGAAATCCGCGTCGAGGCTCCAGAAAATGTCCTCAAAGCCTTTTTTCAGCACGGCGCGCAGGCCGTTGACGTTCCATGAAATGAATCTCATACTCGCTCCGTTTCCGCCGCGTTGTCCGCGGCGCTGCTGGCATAGCCCCGCGCGTCGATAAGCGACGCGTTGCGCAGTCTGGCGACGACGCCGTCCTTGCCGTTTTTGGTGCTCTCGGTGTAGCGCGCAACGAGCCGGTTGATCTTCTGCCCGGCCTCATAGAACTTTGCCTCGTAATCGGTCATCACGCCGACTGCGCCGTTCGCGTGCAGGTCGTGCGTCAGCTCGTGCAGCTCCCAGCCCTCGGCGGAAAGCTGCTCCGCCGACCAGTCGAACAGCGGCGTGTTGTCGGTCTTGAAATGTATCTCCCCGCCCACGCCCAGCACATCCGCGTACATGCGCAGGAAATTCGGCGCGGTAAGGCGCAGCTTTGCGTCGCGGCTTTTCGGCCACGGGTCGCAGAAATTTATATATATGCGGCGCACTCCGTCCTCCGGCGCGAACATCTCGCGCAGTCCGGCGACGTCGGCGCTGATGAAGCGGACGTTTTTCAGCTCCTGATTTTTCACGCGCTCCATGGCGATTATCATCGCGTCGGGCACCTTCTCAATAGCGATAAGCTCCACATTAGGCGCTGCCGCCGCGGTACCGGCGGTGAAGCGTCCCTTGCCGCAGCCAAGCTCGATATGCAGCTCCGTGCAATCGGGCATAAGCTCGCGCCAATGGCCGCGCATGGTCTCCGGTTCGTTTATCATAAGCTCCGCGCACTTTTCCATGCGTGGGGCAAGATTCGGTCTTTTTCTCATTCTCATGTGTTATCACACTCCTGTCCGAAAGTTTAACACATATGAGCCGAAACATCAATCTATAAATAGCCCGATTGACGTCCTCCGGCGCAAAAACGGGATGGCCGAAGCCATCCCGTTATGTAAGTTCCTATCAGAACGGATATTCCGGAGCTTCCTCAAGGCATTCCGGATGCTCTTCGAGGTACTCAAGCTCCTCGTGCGTGTGCTCGCGGTTGTCCTCCTCTTCCCTGCCGACGTGGAACATCAGGCTGAAGCCGACCATCGTCACGAACGCGACTACGACCGCCGCATAGGTCTCCGTGAACCACGGCGCTATCGGGTAGCTCCCCGCCTTCATCTTCCATACGACCCAGAACACCGCCGCAAAGCAGGTGCACATCATGCTGAAGCACGCGCCCTTTTCGGACGCCTTGTTCCAGTAAATGCCGAGCAGTATGATGATGAATATCGCGCCGCGCAGCGAGTAGGCGGAATACACGATGTCCAGCACGGCGCCGGCATTCACCAGCAGAATGGCGGCGACGCAGCAGACGACGCCGGACAGCGCGGTGGTTATGCGGCTCACGCGCAGTATCTGCTCATCCGTCGCGTTGGGATTGATGTCGCGCTGGTAGATGTCCTTGGTGAGCATCGTCCCGGCCGCGAGAATGATCGGCGATACCGTCGAGAGGATCGCGGCGAGGATGGCCGCGAGGATCAGCCCGCCCGCAACGGGGTGCATATGCATCATCAGCGACGGGAGCGCGAGCTTCGCGCCCTCCGCGAGGTTATCAACGTCCGCAAGCAACGTCCCCTGATTGTACATGACGCGGCCTATCATTCCGAGCAGCGCGCTGAAAAAGCCGAACGGCGCGACAACAAACGCCGTGAGTATGCAGGCTTTCTTCGCCGTCTTGATATCCTTTGCCGCCAGAACAGGCTGGATGCCGGCCTGCGCGGTGCATGCGCCGAGAAGGCTTGCGATTATCCATGAGCTGACCTTTGAAAAGCCGATTGAGCCCATGCTGAAGAAGCTGCCGCCGTCCGCGGCCTCGACCTGCGCCATGCCCTCCTTGAACGCCGCCATGCCGCCTACCTTGTGCAGCGCCACGAACATCGCCAGAATCATGCCTCCGTACATGGCGAACAGGTGCACCTCGCTCGTCGCCGCGACGGCTCTCATGCCGCCCGCAAGCGTGTACACGATGAATATGACGGCGAAAACGATGCAGGTCGCCGTGAAGTCATAGCCCATCAGGCTCTGACCCAGCTTTCCCGCCGCGACCATCTGCGACAGGCCGACCGCCAGCATCACGATCGTGAGAAGGATGCTGGACACGGTTCTCGCGCGGACGCCGAAGAATTTTTCGACGATGCCCGGAATCGTCACCTGTTCAAGGCTGCGGTATAGCTTTGCAAAGCACAGCGCCAGAAACATCACTCCGACGCCGTTTGCGATCGTGTACCACGCACCGGAAAGGCCGTACAGGAAGCCGTATTCCGCGACACCGCTCGTCGCCGTTCCGCCGAGCCATTCGCCGGTTGAGGCGCAGACTATGGCAAACAGCCCCATCTCAGCGCCGTGAAAATCGCTTGCCGTTTTCGACCTTCTCGCCGCGAGCAGGCCGACGGCAACAGTTAGTGCAAAATATAACACAATCACAATCAACTGCACAGAAGCCAAAACAAATCTCCCCTTTTCTCAAGCATTAAGTATTATTTAGTATAACATTACGCTTTAATTTCTGTCAATTTAAAGCAAAATTTTATCAATGATTTTTACGGAATCTATACGCGTTTTCTATTGTCATGGGCAGTAAAATTCCTCCGGCGCGCCGTGCCGGAGAAATTTTATGCCACACTCGAACTTGTATAAGAACAGCCCATGTCCGCGGAGCTTATGCGGGCACGGGCTGGTGTCTGTTTAGTTATGATATGTTGGGCAAATTTTCGTCAGTCAAGCCCTATACCGTTTCTGACAATACGCGCTTCTTTGTACCGTCCCTCATAGCAAAGGAGAGCATTTACCGTGGATAATCTGCACAGCAAATCCATTGACGTATCGGAGAAGAAACCGCTATGCGGCGTTATTATCACATTATCACGGCCGAGAAGCGGGCATTTGTCAAGTTCCGGGAACTCCGATTCAAGCATATCAAGGCCGGCGGCACGAATCAATCCATTATCCAATGCCCACGCAAGATCCTCTTCGCAGATCATGGCTCCGCGTCCTTCGTTAATGAATATAGAGCCTGACCACCCTGTTGAAAAGCTGTTCATTCTTCAGCTCGTGAAGGATGGCAGCTATAAGCTCATTGAGCTTGAAGTGCAGAACGAGCTTGCTGAGGCGTGTATCGCGCTTCATCAGGCTCTGAAGAAGAAAAAACGTACAAGAAAATGATTAAGACCAAACTCGGCAACAGCACTCTTATCGGCTCCACAGAGGAACTTTGCGCAGATTACTCCTGCATACGCTTCAGAAGAACAACAGCGCAGTCAGAGGAGGTGAACGCAGAAGGCTGAAACGACGCAAAATTCCGTTAGTAAATCCGTTAGTAAATTCGATGTTAAAAAGCTGCGACAAATGTCGCAGTTCTTTAACATTTCTCTCAACTTTTTAACGTTGAAAAAGCGGAACTTTCCTGATAAAACAAAGAAAAACCGTGAGACTTCAATGCCTCACGGTTTTACAATTTGTGGTGGACGATACAAGACTCGAACTTGTGACCTCCCGCACGTCAAGCGGATGCGCTACCAGCTGCGCCAATCGTCCAGCTCTCTAACAGCTTGTTTATATTACCTCAGGAAGCGAAAATTGTCAATACCCTTTTTTTATTTTTTTCAAGACCGAAAAACAGACTCTCCAGAATCGGAGAGTCTGTTGATCGCTTTGAGCTGCGCTTAACGGCAGTAGATCGTAAGCTCGGTCTTGGACCCGAACACCTGGCAGATAAGCTTGCCATGGCCGGGACCGACATAGCTCACGGTGCACTGCTTCGGCTTTTCGGGATCGACCGTTACGCTGATGATGCTGTCATCCTCAACGCTCCATGTGATCTCAGGATTCTGAATATCCAGCGGGTACACATCCGCAAGAACGACAACGTCCTCGGAGGTGGACTCCATCGTGAACTCATTGTTTTCCCAAGCATTGGTAGACCACAGCGAGTGCAGCACGATTTTTTCTATCGTCGGAGTGGGACTGGGCGTCGGCGTCGGGGGCGCTTCGGGGGTAGGCACGGTGTCGGAATTCTGTGCGGGAGTCGGCGTCGCCTTTGCGCCGGAAGCGCCGTTTCCGTTCAGGCTGGTGCTCACCATGACTATCACCGCGAGAATAACCGCAACAACAAGTATCAGGCCGAAAATCATCTGCCATCTGGTATTGGCGAAAGCGCGGTCATACGAAGCGGTTCCCTTAACTGTGCCGGGGGTTGCGCCGGGCGTACGCGTGCTCTGACTGACCCTGCGGGTTCCGCAGTTGGGGCAGCGGCTGCGCAGTGAGGAGAAGGTCTCCCCGCAGCGGCGGCATTTTACCTCAGGTATTAAACTCATTTGTGTTCCTCCATTCTATGTAGAATAGAAATAGGCATTATTATGCTTTATAATAATACAACTTATTGCCCCTTTCGTCAAGTCCCATGATGCCCCAGAGGCGCATTTTAACGCTTTTTCCGGTCTGAATCCCCCACTTGGCCGCAAATTTCGCCCATTTTCAACTTTTGCTCGCTCATCAGGCCGTTATTTCTGCAATTTTATTCCACTTGCGGCCATTCTGCGGATATGAAATAATCACCGGACGCTGGCCGCATCCGGTGATTTTTATTCAAAATTTTAAAACAATCCCGAAATAACGCCGTTTTCGTCGACGTCTATCTTCTCCGCCGCCGGTACCTTCGGCAGGCCGGGCATGGTCATAATGTTCCCCGTCAGGGCGACGATGAAGCCCGCTCCGGCGTTGACCTTCAGCTCCCTAACATTGACCGTAAAGCCATCCGGCGCGCCGAGAAGCGCCGGATCGTCGGAAAAGCTGTACTGCGTTTTGGCCATGCATATCGGCAGTCCGCCAAAGCCGAGCGCTTCGAGCCGCTCCGCCTGCTTTCTCGCGTTTGCGCTCAGGCGCACGCCGTCCGCATGATACACGCGGCGGCATATGGCTTCGAGCTTCTGCTCGATGCTCATATCCAACTCATAGGCCGGGCGAAAATCGTTCGGCCGTTCGCTGAGACGGACGACCTCTTCGGCGAGCGCGGCACCGCCTGCGCCGCCCTTCGCCCAGACCTCGCTGAGCACGACGTTCGCCTCAAGCTCGCGGCAGCACGTCTCGATCATGCGAAGCTCCGCTTCCGTATCGCCCGGAAATGCATTTATCGCCACGACGCACGGCAGGCCGAAAACGTCCTTGATATTGCTGACATGGCGCACAAGATTCGGCAGGCCGCGCTCAAGCGCCGGGAGATTTTCCGCGTCAAGCTCGTTCTTGCTCACGCCGCCGTGATACTTCAGCGCCCTGACCGACGCGACGATTACCACCGCGGACGGGTGCAGCCCTGCGAGGCGGCATTTTATATCAAAGAATTTCTCGGCTCCGAGATCGGCGGCAAAGCCCGCCTCGGTGACGGTGTAGTCCGCAAGCTTCAGTGCCATGCGTGTTGCAAGCACGCTGCTGCATCCGTGGGCGATGTTGGCGAAGGGGCCGCAGTGAATGAACGCGGGCGTGCCCTCCATGGTCTGGGCAAGGTTCGGCTTGAGCGCGTCTTTGAGGAGCGCCGCCATCGCGCCCTCGGCCTTGAGGTCATGCGCGGTCACGGGGCGGCCGCCATAGGTGTAGCCGACTATCATGCGGCCAAGGCGCGCCTTAAGGTCGGGAATGCTTGTGGCAAGGCACAGCACCGCCATCACCTCGCTTGCGACCGTGATGTCAAAGCCGTCCTCGCGCGGGACGCCGTCGGTTCTGCCGCCGAGGCCGCTCACGATATTGCGCAGCTGCCGGTCGTTCATGTCCACGGCGCGCTTCCACGTTATCTGCCGCGGGTCGATGCCGAGGGCGTTGCCCTGATGGATATGGTTATCCAGCATCGCGGCAAGCAGGTTGTTCGCCGCGCCTATGGCGTGGAAATCGCCGGTGAAGTGGAGGTTTATATCCTCCATCGGGACGACCTGCGCATAGCCGCCGCCGGCCGCACCGCCCTTGATGCCGAACACCGGGCCGAGACTCGGCTCGCGCAGTGAGGCCGCCGCATTCTTGCCGATGCGGCGCAGTGCGTCGGCAAGGCCGATCGCGGTCGTGGTCTTGCCCTCGCCCGCCGGGGTCGGCGTGATGGCGGTGACAAGGATGAGTTTGCCGTCCGGTCTGTCCGCCAGATCCTTCAGCAGCGCAAGGTCGATCTTCGCCTTGTAGCGGCCATACTGCTCGATGTATTTTTCGTCGATACCCGCGGTGCGGGCGATCTCCGTTACAGGCCGCATCACGCAGCTCTGGGCTATCTCTATATCGGACTTATATGCCAATAAAATGCCTCCTTTTCAGAAAATTACGCAGTTTTCTTGAATTTCAGCGGTGTCATCTCCGAGATGATGACCGAGGCGATGATAAGCGTGAAGCCGCATATCAGCCGCACGGTGACCGGCTCGTCATAGAATATCACCGAGATTATTATCGCAAATACGGATTCAAAGGTCATTATGACCGCCGCCGTGGACGATGGGGTGTAGCGCATGCCCCACGTCTGGAGGAAGAAGCACAGCGCTGTGCACATCACGCCCATATAGGCGATGCTGCCCCAAAGCTCAAGGCTGAGGCCGACCGGCGCAGACTCGAATATCAGCGCCCCGGCAAGGCATATGACCGCCGCCGTGCCGAACTCCACGCCAGTGAGCGACAGCGCGTCGCAGTCGCCGATGAAGCGCTCGGTCAGGATTATCTGCAAAGCGTAGAAGATGCCGCAGACGAGCGTCAGCGCGTCGCCGATGTTGAAGGGCGAAGTCCCGCTCAGCGAGACAAGGCCGACGCCGAGCACGCACATGAACGCGGCGATGATGTTCGCGGCGTTCGGGCGGCGCTTGTAGAATCCCCAGCCCATGAACGGAACGAGCACGCAGTATGTCGAGGTCAGGAACGCGTTCTTGCCGGGGGTGGTGTATTTCAGGCCGTAGGTCTGGAAAATATACGCCGCGGCGAGGCACACGCCGAGCAGCATACCGCCGCGCAGTCCGTCCCGGCCAAGGGTCTTCAGCCGCTTACCGGCGGCGAGCAGCAGCAAGGCCGCCGCGATTATGAAGCGCAGTGCCAGCACCCACATTGTGCCGATGGAGTCTAGCGCTTCTTTCAGGATAACGAAGGACGTGCCCCAGATGAACGCCGTCCCCCACAGGGCGAGGTGCCCTAAAAAGTTCTTTCTGTCTTTCATATCTGTCATCACTCAAAACAAAACGCGCTTTCCCGGCGACGTGCGCCGGGAAAACTTCAATGGCTTGGCTCAGGCTTTTTTCATGTGCGGAGCGGCGGCGCGAAGCATGAGCTTCTTCGTGCTGCCGGAATCGAAGCTTATCTCTATCAGAAAATCGCCGCCCATGGGCGTCATCTTCGTGAGCGTCCCGGCGCCGAAAGCCTGATGGACGATGCGGTCGCCCGCGGAATAGTCCGGCGCGGGCTTTGCCTGCGCGGACGGCGCAGACGGCGGGGCGGGTCTGTGCGCGGGGGCGTTCATGCTGTACTGCCGCGCCGACGCATAGCGGCTCTTCGCGGCAAACTGCGTCTCCGGGCGGCGCTCGGCATTATGGCTCGGCCGCTGGGCGTTGCGCTTCTCGATATGCTCCTCAGGTATCTCATCGACGAAGCGGGACACCTTGTTCGCGGTCGTCCTGCCGAACAGCATTCTCTGCCGCGCGCAGACGATATGCAGCTGGCGCATGGCGCGGGTTATCGCAACATAGCAGAGTCTGCGCTCCTCTTCCATCTCCTCCGGCTCACCGATGGCCTTCATGCCGGGGAAGATGCCTTCCTCCATGCCGACGATGAACACGGTCGGGAACTCAAGCCCCTTGGCGCTGTGCATCGTCATCATAACGACGCTGTCGGCGTCCTTATCGTAATTGTCGAGGTCGGTGTAGAGCGCGACGTCGGCGAGGAAGCCTGCAAGCGTCTGGTCGCCGGACTCTTTCATGTAGCTTATGATGCTGGTCTTTATCTCGCGCACGTTCTCGGCGCGGGCTGTATCCTCGATGGTGTGCTTCTCTTCGAGTGCGCGCAGATACCCGGTCTTGTCAAGCAGCTCGTCGAGCAGCGCGTCGGGCGAATTCTTGGACGCGAAGTCGCGCAGACCGTTTATCATCGACGCAAACTGACGCATACGCAGGGCGGGGCGGCTCAGCTCCGGATATTTGTCCGCGTGCTCAAGCACCGCAAAGGTCGCCGTGCCCTCGCGGGCGGCTATCTCGCGGGCTATCTCCATACTGCGCTCGCCGATGCCGCGCGGCGGGGAGTTGATGATGCGGTTCAGGCGCAGTTCATCCTCCGGAACGGCGATGACGTTCATGTACGCAAGCACATCCTTGACCTCGGCGCGGTCAAAGAAGCGTGTGCCGCCGATGATACGGTACGGCACACCGGCGCGCTTGAAGGCGTATTCAAGCTGGTTCGACTGCGCATTCATGCGGTAGAGCACCGCGTGGTCGCGCCAGTTCTCGCCGCGGCCGTAGTCGGCCATTATCTGCGAGGCGACGTACTGCGCCTCCTCGTGCTCATTGTCGGCGACGTAAAGCTTTATCTTGTTGCCGTCGTCCTTATTTGTCCACAGCTCCTTGCCCTTGCGCCCCTGATTGTTGCGGATAACGGCGTTCGCGGCGTCGAGTATGTGGCCGGTGCTGCGGTAATTCTGCTCAAGGCGGATGGTGCGGCACTTCTTATACTGGCTTTCAAAGGAGAGAATATTCTCTATCGTCGCGCCGCGGAACTTATAGATGCTCTGGTCATCATCGCCGACAACGCAGATATTGCCGAAGCCACCCGCGAGCAGCGAAGAGAGCAGGTATTGCAGGCGGTTTGTGTCCTGATACTCGTCGATGAGGACGTATCTAAAGCGGCGCTGCCAGTATGTACGCGCGTCCTCGTGCTCCTGAAGGAGCTGCACGGTGAAGAATATCAGGTCGTCAAAGTCCATGGCTCCGGCGGCGAACATGCGGCGCATGTACTCCGCGTATATCTCGCCCGTCTTACTGCGGAAGATATCCCCGCTCGCTTTGGCCTGACGCAGATACTCCTGCGCGCCGATCTGCTGATCCTTGGCGCGGCTTATTGCGCCGAGGACGACCTTGGGTGCGTAGGTCTTGTCGTCAAGGTTGAAATCCTTGATGATGTGCTTTATAAGGCTCGTGCTGTCCGAGGTGTCGTAAATGCTGAAATTCGACGGGAAGCCGAGCTTTTCCGCATCGCGCCGGAGAATACGGACGCAGGCGGAGTGGAAGGTGCAGGCCCAGATGTCGTTCGCTTCGGGGCCGAGCATATTTTCAAGACGGGCTTTCAGCTCGCCCGCCGCCTTGTTGGTAAAGGTGATGGCAAGGATGCGCCACGGCTCCACCGGGTCGAGCGCCGCGATGCGCCGCCCTTCCTCGCCGCCGTCCTGCATCTTTTTGATATCCTCTTCCGCCGCGACGGCGGGGACATCCTCGCTGTCTGATGCACGGCCATATTTCAGAAGATTTGCGATGCGGTTTATTAACACTGTGGTCTTGCCGCTTCCGGCTCCGGCCAGTATCAGCAGCGGCCCCTCCGTGGCCAATACCGCTTCGCGCTGCTTGTCGTTGAGTTTGGCATAGTCGGAGCTTACAAGCGCCCGCCGTGCCTCGATGTATCTCTTTTCAAAATCAGTAACCATAAATTTTATTTTATCACAAATTCTGTTTTCCGACAAGCTTAATTACGCAAAAACCAGCTGCACCAGCAGCATATAGCAGGCCGTGCCGCCGGCAACGCTTATAAGCGTGTTGCGCTTCCAGAGGTGCAGCGCCACCGTCACGGCGACGGCGATGAGCGCCGGGGCAAAGCCGCCGATGCTGCCAAAGCTCGCGCCGCGCAGGCAGTATACGGTCAATGTGGCGATTATCGCGGTGGGCAGGATCTTCCCCAGATAGCGCACGACCTCCGGCACCTCGCGCCCGCGGAATATCACGAACGGGAAAAGGCGCTCGGCAAAGGTGCAGGCCGCGCAGACGGCTATTATCGAAATTGAGCGTCCGACGTCAATGTTCATTTTCAGCGCCTCCCTCCAGCTTATTTCTCAATAGCAGCAGCACAAGCACCGTCACCGCAAGCGACGGAAGCAGGAAATTGTCCCGGCCGAGAATAATTATGCACAGCATCGACGACACGCCGCCGATGAGCGCGGGCAGATTCATGCCGGTGGACTTTATCTGGTCGAGCAGAATGACGATGAAAAGCGCAGTGAGCGCAAAGTCGATGCCGGTCGTATCAAAGGTGATGAGTTGGCCGACGAGCCCGCCCAGCACGGAAAAGGCTATCCAGTAGAGCCAGATAAGCCCGGTAGAGAATATGTGCACCCACTTTTCCTCCACGCCCTCGCGCGGGACGTAGGAGCACAGCAGCGAATAGCTCTCGTCGGGCATACCGTATATCAAAAACCACTTCCAACCACCATAACTGCGGAATTTTTCGATAAACGACAGGCCGTAGAACATGTGGCGGCTGTTGAGGAGGAGCGCCGTGACGGCGATGGTGAGGATGGACATGTCGCTTTGGAAAAACGATATCATCAGCATCTGCAGCGAGCCTGCGTAGACAAACAGGCTTGCCGCTGCCGACCACAGAAAATTATACCCCGCCGCCGACATCATCAGCCCGTACACCGTGCCGACCGGGAAGAAGCCGATAAGTATCGGCACACTGCGCTCAAGCGAATACTTAAAGCTGTTTTTTATTATATTTTTTTGCATAAAAACATCTCCACGGAGTTATGTGGAGATTATAATTAAAGCTCTTATTTTTTTCAATATGCCTATTTAACAAAAGACCGCACGGGCTATGACAGCATTTTGCGCAGTTCGTCGACTGCGCGCCGCTCAAGCCGCGATATCTGCACCTGCGAGACGTGCAGCACCTTGGCGCAGTTCTGCTGTGTCAAGCCGTGATAATACCTCAGCGCGACGACCTGCCGTTCGCGCTCGGGCAGCTTCTCTATCGCGGCGCGCAGTGCGACATGCTCCACGAGCTTTTCCTCCGCGCCGTAATCGCCCAGCACCAGTTCCAGCGTAAAGCCGTCCTCCCCCGTTTCGCGCTGGAGGCTTTCGGCGGGGCCGGTCGCCGTCTCGGCGAAGGCGATGTCCTCCGCGCTCATCCCCGTCTCGCGTGCAAGCTCAGATATCGTCGGCTCGCGGCCTAAGCGCTGCTCCAGCGCCATGCGCGCGGAGCGTATCTGCTGTGCCTGCTCCTTCACTCCCCTGCTGACCTTGACCATGCCGTCGTCGCGCAGGAAGCGACGTATCTCGCCGGATATCTTCGGTACGGCATAGGTCGAGAAGCGCGTGCCGTAGCCCTCGTCGAAGCCGTCTATGGCCTTCAGGAAGCCGACACAGCCGAGCTGATACAGGTCGTCCGGATCCACGCCGCGCCCGAAAAAGCGCCGCGCTATGCTCCATATCAGGCCGGAGTTTTCCTCTATGAGCCGCCCCGCCGCGTCCTTGTCCCCGCCCTGAGCCATGCGCAGGAGCGAGTAGATATCCTCGCTCATCGGCGGCCTACTCTGGGGCGGACGGCGCGCTGCATCGTCACGGTCGTCCCCTTTCCGGGAGTCGAGCGGACGCGGAGCTTGTCCATGAAGCTGTCCATGATGGTAAAGCCCATGCCGCTTCGCTCCTCGCCGCCCGTTGTGAACAGCGGCTTCATCGCCTGCTCAAGGTTCTCTATGCCGCGCCCCCAGTCGCGTATGGATATCTCAAGGACATTGCCGTCGAGTATCCTCATTCGCATGGAGACCTTGCCGATGGCGTCGGGGTAGGCGTGGACTATTGAATTGGTCACAGCCTCGGAGACGGCGGTCTTGATGTCGCCAAGCTCGTCCATCGTCGGGTCGAGCTGTGCGGCGAACGCCGCGGCGGCAATGCGGGCAAAGGCTTCGTTGCAGCTTTTGCTCGGAAATTCGAGCTTTATGTAATTCATCGCGTTCATGGCTCCTCCTTATTTCACTGTTGCCACCGGCACGAGCCTGTCGATACCGGAGGCGTCTATTACACGAAGCGGCTGCTTGGCGGGATTCTCTATCCACGCCCGTCCGCCAAGATTTTTCATGCGTCTGCTCATTCTGATTATCAGCGCGATGCCGGACGAGTCCATGAAGCTCAGTCCGGACATGTCCAGCACACAGTCGCGCGGGAGATATTCGTCCAGCAGCTCGTCGATACTGCGTATCGCGCCGCGCGCCTCGTGGTGGTCAAGCTCCCCGGCGAGGTAAATTGTCAGCCGTCCGGCGGCAAAGGCCGTGCTTATGTTCATCATGTTGATTCTCCGTTCTTGTGTATAATAAAAAAGACACCGCAGAATTTACTCTGCGATGTCATTTTAATATTTATTCTCCGCATATGCTGTCGAAGCATGGGACAGATCATTATTTACGGTACAGCCACCAGACGTTTTTATCCGCGAAGCTCAGGCCGAGACTCTGCTGGAGCGCGCGGGACGCGAGATTATCCGTATACAGATGGCAGTACGGCACGTGCCCCTCCTGCAGCTCGCGGTTTATTGCGGCGCTCTCCAGCGCGGTAGCAATGCCGCGGCGGCGGTATTCCGGTAGCACCTCAAGCACGCCGAGTGCGCCCTGATCGTGCCTGCCGATGAAGCCTGCAAGCTCGCCGTCCACGAATGCGCCGAGCATCGCGCCGTCGTTTATCTGCCACTGCATGTATTCAAGGCAGTCCGGGCCGTTATAGTGCTCTGCGACGAAGGGGGCATAGCTGAGGTCGAGCCGGCGTATATCGAAATCCCCGATGGGCAGCGGCGTATCCTTGAGGTATATCGCCTGCCAGCACTCGGACGCTTCGTCAAAGCCAAGCAGCTCCCTCAGCGGCTCCACGGTATCCGCCTGATGCGCCACGAACAGGCCGCAGCCGGACTGCGTCAGCTTCGCTATCCGCAGCGCGGCCTCCGCGTCGCGGCAGGCAAGCATATGCGTGTAGCCGTCGAGCTTGTCGCGGATGAGGACGCCGTCCTCGGCGGCGTACACGACGTCATACAGGTCACGGCGCAGACACTCGATCATATCGAGATTGTGCAGATACTCACGCTGGAGATATTCAAGAGCTTTGTTTATCATATAAGTTCCTTTTAGCACTGCGGCCGGCTTTCACCGGCCGCAGCAGCTTTGATTGATATTATTTGCCCAGATTTTCAAGGCTTATCCTGAGGTTATCTATAAGCGCCTCAAGCTTTGCCTTCTTCTCGCGCTCGGCATTGACTACCTGCTCCGGCGCACGGGAGACGAAGTTCTCGTTTGCAAGCTTCGCATTCTGACCGGCGAGCATCTTTTCGGCGTTGGCGAGCTCCTTCTGGATGCGCGCTTTCTCCTTCTCAAGGTCGACCAGCTCCGCCATCGGCATGAACATGCGGGCGTTGTCGGTGATGACCGAAACCATGCCCTCGCTGCCTTCAGGAGCTTCGCCGGCGACGGTGACTTCGCTCGCGTAGGCCAGCTTGCAGATGTAACTGCGTCCGGCCTCGAACGCGGCCTTCTTATCCGTTGCGATGATAAGGTGCGCCTTTCTGGAGGGCGGCACGTTCATCTCGCTGCGGCGGGCGCGGACTGCCTTTATAGCGGTCATGACCATCTCAAAGTTCTGCTCGTCCTCGGGGAAACTCAGCGCCTCGGTAAACTCGGGGTAGCGCTCGACCATAAGCGCCTCGCCCTCATGCGGCAACGCCTGCCAAATCTCCTCGGAGATGAACGGCATGAACGGGTGGACAAGCTTGAGTATCTCGGTCAGGACATAGAGCAGCACCTTCTGCGCGCCGAGCTTGCTCTGCTCGTCCTCGCCGTTGAGGCGGGGCTTGGTCAGCTCGATATACCAGTCGCAGTAGCTGTCCCAGATGAAGTCGTATATCTTGCCCGCGGCGACGCCCAGCTCGTAACTGTCCATATTCTCGCAGACCTCTTTGACAAGGTCGTTGAGCTTGGAAAGGATCCACTTGTCCTCTATCTCAAGCTTTTCGGGCAGCTCGTTTTTGTCAATCGTGAGGTTCATCATCACGAAGCGGGACGCGTTCCAGAGCTTGTTGCAGAAGTTGCGCATCGCTTCGCACTTCTCGACGTAGAAGCGCATATCGTTGCCGGGGGAGTTGCCGGTGATGAGGTTGTAGCGCAGTGCGTCCGCGCCGTACTTCTCTACCATCTCCAGCGGGTCGATGCCGTTGCCGAGGGACTTGGACATCTTGCGTCCCTGACTGTCGCGCACGAGGCCGTGGATGAACACGGTCTTGAACGGCTCCTTGTCCATCTGCTCCATGCCGGAGAATATCATTCTCGCAACCCAGAAGAAGATGATGTCGTAGCCGGTTATCATAACGGAGGTCGGGTACCAGTAGTTAAGCTCCTCGGTCTTTTCCGGCCAGCCCATCGTGGAGAACGGCCAGAGCGCAGAGCTGAACCATGTGTCCAGAACGTCCTCGTCGCGGGTGATGTGCTTGCTGTGGCAGCACTCGCACTCCGTCGCATCCTCGCGGGAGACGGTGATGTGGCCGCAGTCGGCGCAGTACCACGCGGGTATCTGATGACCCCACCAGAGCTGGCGGGAGATGCACCAGTCGTGGACGTTCTCCATCCAGTTAAGATAGGTCTTGGTGAAGCGTTCGGGGACGAACTTTATTCTGCCGTCCTTGACGACGTCTATCGCTTTCTTTGCCAGCGGCTCCATCTTCACGAACCACTGCGGGGACAGCATCGGCTCGACGACCTTGCCGCAGCGGTAGCAGCAGCCGACGTTGTGACTGTACGGCTCGACCTTGACGAGGTAGCCCTGCTCCTCCAGATCGGCGACGATGGCCTTGCGCGCCTCGTAGCGATCCATTCCGTCGTACTTGCCGCCGTTTATGATCTTGCCGTCCTCGTCGATGCACTGTATCTGCTCAAGGTTATGGCGCAGGCCGACCTCATAGTCGTTGGGGTCGTGGCAGGGGGTCATCTTGACGGCGCCGGTGCCGAAGCCAAGCTCAACGTAATCGTCGGCGACGATGGGGAGCTTGCGGCCGACAAGCGGGAGTATCGCGTTCTTGCCGACGAGGTGCTGATACTTCTCGTCCGCGGGGTTGACGGCGACGCCGCTGTCGCCCAGCATGGTTTCGGGGCGGGTGGTAGCGATGATGAACTCCTCGTCGGAGCCTTCGATGGGATATCTGATGTGCCAGAAGCTGCCGGGGATGTCCTTATACTCGACCTCCGCGTCGGAAAGCGCGGTGCGGCAGTGCGGGCACCAGTTTATCATGCGGCGTCCCTTGTAAATGAGTCCCTTCTCGTACAGATCACAGAAGGTCTCGCGGACGGCCTTGGCGCAGGTCTCGTCCATGGTGAAGCGGCTGCGATCCCAGTCGCAGGATACGCCCATGCTCTTCTGCTGCTCTACGATACGGTCGCCGTACTTCTCCTTCCACTCCCAGACGCGCTCAAGGAACTCTTCGCGGCCGAGGTCATAGCGGGTCTTGCCCTCCTCCTTGCGGAGCACTTCCTCGACCTTTATCTGCGTTGCGATGCCCGCGTGGTCGACGCCGGGCAGCCACAGCGCGGCGTAGCCCTGCATACGCTTATAGCGGGTCATAATGTCCTGAAGCGTGGAGTCCAGCGCGTGTCCCATATGGAGCTGGCCGGTGACATTGGGGGGCGGCATGACGATGGAGAAGGGCTTCTTGTCGGGGTCTATTTTGCCCTTGAAATAGCCGCCCTGCATCCACATGTCGTAGATCTTCTTCTCAACCGATTTCGGTTCATACACTTTCGGAAGTTCTTTCATTTTTTCGATCCTCTCCTGAAAATTTTCAAATACTCACATTATTTACGCTCTTGCCGCACTTTTTTGCGGCATATGCGGCGAAGTCCGCCGCGGTGCCGGTGCTGAACGCGCCGTCGGGGATGATGTACGCCCTGTCGTCGGCCACATACACGAACAGGCTCTCGCGGCAGTGATATATCGCCTCGATGCGCTTATAGTCCACATGCTCGACGTTGCCGTCGGAGCTGATGTTTATCCCGCTCTCGTCCGCGCTGAGCTGCATTTTCTCGACGTAGCCCGTCATCTTGCGGCGGTTCTCGTTGGCATAATACCTGTCTCGCCGAAGCTCCCAGCATATCAGCAGCACACCTATTGCGACGATTATGGCGTTCTTCCCCGTCCACGCGCCGCGCAGCGTCAGCAATACGCACAGCGCCGCGAGGACTACGGAAACCGCAATCGTGACCGCATTGAGCAGCTTGCGCGGTACCTTGCCGCGTATATAGCGGTTTATACGCACAAAGCTGAGAAAGTCCATCTCGTCTACCGTATATTCGGCTATAAATTGCATAACTTCACCCCAAACAAAAACGCCCTGAGGTCAATGACCTCAGGGCGATAATATACCGCGGTACCACCTGAATTCCGCCGAAGCGGCTCTCATGTCCCTATAACGGGAGAACCCGCCCGGCACTACATATCGCGCCGGATGCTCATGGCCGACCTTCCACGCCGCCTCACAAGCGCTCTCACCTGCCGCGCCCTCTCTGACGATCCGCAAAACGTGTACTCCTGCCAATCAAAGCAGTTAACTCTGATAAATATAGCGTATTTGAAAAACTTTGTCAAGCCGCGGTGGGCAACTTTATCTCAGGCAAGCATCTGCTTGAGCTGATCCACGGTCTGAAGCCCAACGCGCATATCCTTGACCTTGCCGTTCTCGGTTGCAAGCAGGGTGGGAATGCTGGCGATGCCAAGCTTCTGCGCAAGCGCCGGGTTCTCGTCCACGTCAACCTTGAATATTTTCACGCTGCCGCCCAGCTCCGCATCCAGCTTCTCAAGTATGGGAGCCTGCATACGGCAGGGGCCGCACCATGTCGCCCAGAAGTCCACAAGGCATTTTCCCTCGGCAAGCGCCGCTTCAAAGTTATTTTCATTAAGATGCTCAATAGCCATAGTATTTTTTCCTTTCTTATTAAAATATAATTATAATTTGTCGATATACTCGCAGGCACTGAGGGCCGCAATATTCCCCTCGCCTACTGCCTTTGCCGCCTGATACGGCTTGCCCGTGCAGTCCCCCGCCGCGAACACGCCGGGTATGCTTGTCTCCATGCCGCGCCCGACGGAAATCGCCGCGCCGCTGCGCTCAAGTCCGGGCATGAGATTTGCAACCGACACCGTATCCTTTATTATGAACACTCCGTCCACCGGATATGTCTCCCCGCCGGAAACGACCGCCTCCGCACGCTGCGTGCCGATAATCTCATAGCGCGCCGCGCCGGGCAGCTCAATGACATTGCAGCCGATGCCGCACAAAAATTTCGCGTCGTGCCTTGCCTCCTCGCTGCCGCCGATAAGGGCGACGGTCTTGCCGCGATAGAGCATACCGTCACAGGTCGCGCAGTAGCTCACGCCTCTGCCGAGATACTCCGCCTCGCCGGGATACAGCTTTTCCCGGGTAATGCCGGGGGCGAGTATCACAGCGCGGCACTCATAAAAATCACTGCCTACCGCGACGCCGAAGCTGCCGCCCATAGGCACGGCCGAGAGCACACGCCCGTTTATCAGCTCCGCGCCGCTGCTCACAAGCTGCTCACGAAATACTCGCGCCATCTCCTCGCCCGTGACCTCCGGCATACCGGGGTAATTGCTCATGCTCTCCGCCTTATACATGCTCGAGGTATCGACCGGGTTTGCGATAACGGCGACGCTTTTGCCGCGGCTGCGCGCGGTAAGCGCTGCGGAGGTACCCGCCGCACCGCCGCCGACAATAATTATATCATACATAAATATCACTTCGCTTTCTGATTTTGATTATATCCAATTCCCGCAGGCAAGTCAATTTATATATCTTAATTTTGCAGAGCTTTTAGATTTTTTCTTGCATTTTATCGACTTCTCTGATATAATTGACCATAGTCAAGAGCGAGATTATGTTTGTAACCACATCTTATTAAAAAAGGAGAATCACATAAAAAAGAAAATACTTGCGCTCCTCATTCTGGCTGCAATGCTCGTCTGTCTGCTGCCCACCGCCGCATTCGCGCTAAAGCCGGGCGATGCGCTGCCTTATTCGAAGTACTGCCCGGCGTGCGATGAAACTGCTCTGCATATGTATCTGGACGGATATACGAAGGGCACGGATAATGCCAACTCTGGCCGCTACTTTCACATTATACATGCGCATGACGATTGGGAACATACGCTTGATCATGAGCAGCGTTGTTTTACTCCCAGATTTGGCGATTACACCATCGAATACGCTCAGCTCTCGGCCTCAAGCGGTCAGGATCCCGCCCGCTATCACAAGGCAACCTGCGTATGCGGACTGTCCTTGAATAAGGAGCACAACTATTCGGAATACCAGTCCGGCAAGCGCAGCTGCTCCGACTGCGGCTATGTGCAGACCTGTGACCACAGCGGCAACACCAATCCCACCTGCCTCAGCACCACCTGCTCCGTATGCGGAGGCACTGTCCCCAAAACGGAACACATCCGTGCGCAGTTCAAGCACGACTAGCGCGGCCACTGGGCATATTGCACCAAGTGCGATTCCCTCCTCAGCAGGGTGCTCCCGCACACATGGGACAACGGCGTCGTGACTGACCCCGGCACCTGCCTCGCCCCCGGTTCGATGAAGTACACCTGCACCGCCTGCGGTGAGACTAAGGCCGAAAGCATCACGGGCAATCACGATTACAAGGACGCGCATGACGCCGACAATCATTATCAGGAGTGCAGCGTCTGCGGTGACAAAAAAGACATTGAAGCTCATAAGCTCGTATGGAAGATAGACAGAGAAGCCACGACTTCAAAAGAGGGCGAAAAGCACGAGGAATGCAGCGTCTGCGGCTATAAGAAGGCTCCTGTAAGCATAGCCAAGCTTTCCCCCTCGGAAAAGCCCAAAACCGGAGACTCTTCGTTCGTATGGGCTGCAATACTGCTTGTAAGCGGCTGCGCGCTCCCGGCAATGCTGTACATAAAGCGCAGGCGGGCATAATTCCGGCTTGTGGGCGCTTTTCGGCAGCATGGGCTTGCTTAGCTCGCTCAAGTCTGATAAAATAGATTAAAATGTAATTATCTTTGTATATACTTGAGGAGGTACGGCATGCCAAAGGGACTACAGCCAAAGGGTATCGCCCGGCGGAACAAAATGCTGCTGGCGGCGATAACCCGTTTTCTCGTCGATGGCTATGAGAAAACCACCACAGCGTCTATAGCGAAGGTGGCGGGAATGTCTGCGTCGTCATTCTTCGCGGCGTTTGAAAACAAGGAAGCGCTGCTGTTGCAGCTTGTCGAGCATATGTTCACTGGGCAGTTCAACGAGATATTCAGTATCATCGGCAGCAATGCGGAGCCGGTTATGATATATGCGGCCGAAACATCCCTGCAGCTTTATCTATCCGAGCTGTCAGAACCTCTGCGCGAGCTGTATGTGACCGCCTATTCCCTGCCCACGACTTCCGAGTATATATATCAGAACACTGCGAAGGAGCTTGAGCAGTTCTTCGCCCCATATAACCCCGGCAGCTCATCCCGCGATTTCTACGAGCTTGAGATCGCGTCGGCGGGGATAATGCGCGGCTTTATGGCCAAACCCTGCGACGTCTATTTCACGATGAATGACAAGCTGCGGCGTTTCCTCGGCTGCTGCTTCACGCTGTACCATGTCCCGCAGAGTCTTCAGGAGCAGGTCATCGAGTCGGTGCTGGAAATGGATCTGCATACGACGGCGGTGAATCTTGTCCGAAGTGTTGTTGCGCAGGCCGAAGCCGGCTTCGAGTCGATAATGAACAAGTAAAAAGTTTATCGGCAACTATGCCAAAACAGAATCCGCTTCACATCCGGCGTTGGGCGGTGCCGTCTATTCCGCCAACGATCTCACAATCTCCGCCGACGGAACGGAAACCCTGTTCCGCGGAAACTATACCGAAGACAGCCGCGGCAAGATAAACAACGCCGTCTGGATGCAGGGGACGGACGAAGCCCGCCTGAACCTCAACCTGGATGTGCGCAACGGAGGAAAAATCGTTTTCGACGATGAAATCGACGGCGGCAAAGCCGTTTCAAACCAAATCGAATATGATGGTTATGCCTACGACATAAACATCACCGGCGACGTTTGTCCGCAATGCACGACGAACAGCGTCATTTTCAACAGCCGGGTCAACAACGTTTACGATTTTAAGGTTGACACCGCTCAGGTGGTACTCGGGAAAAACGCTTCCGTAAACATCACGCACGATTATATTGCCGTTAACAATCCTTATCTGCGGCTGGACGTTGACGCAGCCAACGGACAAAGCGGAAGGCTCAATATCGGCGGCGACGTTATCGGCACGACAAAAGTAATCGTCAATACGCTCAATTACAAAGATATCCGCGGCG
>URPD01000015.1 GCA_900549645.1 uncultured Eubacteriales bacterium | reverse complement strand
GGATCGATGTGAATAGATATGGCAAAGCCCTCTGCCCCTTTCACAACGACCGGCATCCCAGTTTGCTTGTCGCAGACGATCATTATTATAGCCTTGACGGTATAGCTCTGCGGCGTAAGGAAATCCCTCTATCATAGATACGACTTGCTGATAGCCGCCGCCTGCCGCCACGATCGCAAGCGGCTTTCCGGGCTGACCCCGATAAAGTGCGAGCCGTGCGTGCCGCAATGCGGGGTTGGAGGCTGATTCTTTCTCGGAATACACGGCGTGTATCGAAAAATCCCCCTTGTTTGCGGCTTCAAGCAGCCCATTAAAGCCGTCCACGATCTCATCTGCATTCCAACCGCACCAGAGGCTCAGTGCTCGAATGCTCATAAAGGAAGTCAAATTGGTTGCGCTGCTGTCGCCCTAAATGGAGAACATCTCCTTGCCGGTTTCCTCCCAAACGGGATGATTATAGATATGTGCCCAGGAATCTGAAGCGGTTATCGGCAAATACTTTCCATCTGAACCAGTATACTTCCCGCTCCATCCGAGCTGAAGCAGTACAGCAAACGACAGCGTTCCCAGTACGCACAGCAGGATGACTTTCCAAATGCGCTTTTTCTTCATTGCGGCTGTCCTTTCAAGATGTTATATGTCCAGTTCAGAAACTTCCTTGGGATACTCCCGCAGCTCATCCGGGTCGTGGAGGGGATTCCAGACCTGCGCGAAGAACGGATCGACTTTGGCACGGTTGCCGTAGTTCCAGCTTTTGCGCTCACACTCGTCACACCAGTGACCGCCCTCCAGCACCAGTCGGGGACTGGCCTTGAATTTATGCCTGAAGGCACATTCAAATTCCAACGGGGTTTTCCAATCACCGGTTTGCATCTCGGTGCTCAGCAGCTTTCCGCCACGGAAGGAGGCTGCTTTACGCATATCCTCCAGTGTCAGTTCGCTTTCGGGCCTCGTTTCGTCATAACCATGATAGATGGGGACTACAGTGTCCCAATCGGCAAAGTGCTTCATGTCAGAGATTTTTTCGGGCAGGGCTTCCCAGCGCTTGCGGCTGCCCCAGTAAGCGTCGATATGGTCTTCCACATTGCCCTCAATGAAGTGGAGCGTGCCATGCTCCGTGCGCGCCAGCTTGTCAAACTTTTTCCGCATACGGTAATTCCAAAACGGCAACGGAGAAGTTTCCGTCCGCAAAGGACATGGCCGCATTCTCCTGATCGACACGGGAACGGATATAGGGATGCCACTTGGTAAGCTCCAGCTCCGGCATGGCCTTGGCAAAGTAGGGGAAATAAGAGCCGCAGATGGAAACATGCTTGACGCCGCATTCCTTTGCCAGCTTCAAAAGCCGGTTGATGGGGTCGATGTTGTACTTTTTGTAGAGGTTATAAATCGGTGCAGGCCTTTCTACCCGCTCATCCACACCGGCGGCGAACACGAAGCCGTCACATCCGGTCAGATGCTTGCGCAGCTCGTCATCGCTCATTTCCAGATAGTTACCGTACTCAATTTTCATTTCCGGGGGCAGTACAGCGCCCTCCGGCAGCGGCGGCAGCGCCAAGGCTGTCACCTCGTGGCCACGCGAAATAAGAACCTTGGCCGCCTCACTGCCCAGAAGTCCGGTGCCGCCAATCATAAATACCTTCATGTTGTATTTCTCCTTGCATTTGTCAGCCTTTAATCATTTTCCAGATGCCACGGAAGAAGTGCCCGTTGGCTATTTCCAGCATGCCGGGCAGCACGCCGCCCTTCATGCCGCCGGAGATCATCATACTGCGCAGAGGCGATCCGGCGGAGGAATTTATCAACATCCTGAATTCTGGGTTTTCATAGTCCTTTTTGCCGCCGAAGCCCTTGGCGATGGTGGCTTCCACCGCCCGGAACATGATCTTCATGATGAGGCTGTGCTCCTTCATTTCCATCACGGTGTTGTCCATGGTGAAGCTGCCCTTTTTCAGCACCGGCGGGGTGTATTTCCGCTCCAGCGTCGCCTCCCAATCAGCATAGTTGGGCTTGCCGGTGCAGCGCTCGTACCAGCTGCCGCCTTGCCATGCGGGAACAGGCAGGACATCGCCGTTCTTTTCTATTTCTGCCCGCAACCCGCCGACGCAGACGGCGTATGTTCCGGCGGGTATTTTCCAGCCGTCCTGCCAGACGGCAAAGCTGCGGTCCGTCAACGTGAAGGTGACCGTCCCGCTTTCACCCGGCTGCAAGAATACCTTTTGGAAGTTCTTCAGCTCCCGCAGCGAGCGGTGCAGACCGTCCTGCGGCGCTTCCATGTAGAGCTGCACCACCTCCGCACCGGCACACTTTCCGGTGTTCTGGACGGTGACAGACACCGTATCGCCGTTGACCGTTAAATCGGCGTAGGAAAACTCCGTGTAGCTCAGCTCAGCCCATAGCCGAACCGCCAGCGGACAGGCACACCCGCCTTGTCGTAGTAGCGATACCCTACATAGACGCCCTCCTGATACAGGGCGTCGGTGGTTTTGCCATAAATTTTGGAGGACGGAACATCCCCATAAGTAAACGGCCAGTTCTCTGCCAGCTTGCCGCTGGGATTGACACGACCATACAGTAGGTCTGCAATAGCCTCGCCGCCCGCCTGACCGGGCAGCCCCATGTAGAGGACAGCCTTCACCTCGTCCGCCCACGGGCATTCCACAGCGCTGCCGCACAGCAGCACGACCACTGAGTGGGGGTTGGCGCTGACCACTGCCTCAATCATCCGCAGGTGACCGACAGGGAGCTTCATATCGTCCCGGTCAAAGCCCTCGGACTCATAGCGGTCAGGAAGTCCCGCGAAAATAACGGCGACCTCTGCCTGCTCCGCCGCCGCCCGCGCCTCATCCAGCAGCGCGTCCGTGGTATCGCCCCGGTCGTCGCAGCCGGGGCATAGATGGCATCCGGCAGGAAGTCCAGCGGCTGAGAAAGCCCTGTGGGGTTAATATGGCTGGAGCCTGCGCCCTGATAGCGCGGACTCTTCGCCATGGCGCCAATGACGGCGATTTTTGCGCCCTGCTGCAACGGCAGAATGCCGCCCTCGTTTTTCAGCAGCACCGCACCTTCCGCTGCCGCGCGTTTGGCAAGGGCGTGGTGGGCTTCATAGTCGCAGGAAGCAGTCTCTTTCAGCGTTTCCGCTGCCCGGAACACCAGCTTCAGCACCCGGCGGGCGCTGTCGTCCACGCAGCTTTCTGGCAGCGTGCCGTTCTTGACCGCCTGCAAGACCTCTTTTTCCATGTAGTCGCTGCCGCCGGGCATATTCAGGTCACAGCCCGCCCGGAAGCCCTCGATGCGGTCGTTCATCGCGCCCCAGTCCGTGACCACCATGCCGCCGAAGCCCCATTCGGTTCGGAGAATATCTGCGAGCAGCCTCTTGTTGTCCGAACAGTGTACCCCGTTCAGCTTCGGGTAGGCGCACATGACCGTGGAGGGCTTGCCCTCCTTGACGGCGATCTCAAAGGCCGTCAGGTACAGCTCCCGCAGTGTGCGCTCGTCCAGCACGCTGTTGGATGTAAAGCGGCTTTTTTCCTGCGAATTGGCGGCGAAGTGCTTGAGACTGGTGCTGATCCCCTGCGCTTCCACACCACGGATGAAGCCCGTCGCCAGCTTACCCGCCAGATAGGGGTCTTCGCTGAAATACTCAAAGTTCCGTCCGCAGAGCGGATTGCGCTTGAGATTGGCGCCGGGGTCGAGGACAAGTCCAACGCCCTGCTCCTTGGCCTCCTGGCTGATGGCCGCACCGATTTCGGTGAGCAGCTCCGGGTCCCAGCTTCCGGCGGTGGTCACCTCGGCGGGAAAGCAGGTGGCCTTTCTGGATTCGTTGACGCCCAGCATATCCGCCACATTCTCCTGCTTGCGCAGGCCGTGAGGGCCGTCGCACATGAAAAGGGACGGAATGCCGTATTTCTCGTATTTTTCTGTTTCCCAGAAGTTTTCGCCGGAGCAAAGGGCAATTTTATCCTCCAGCGTCATCTGTTGTAAGATTTTTTCAATGTCCATAGCTTCACCTCAAAAGGTATATGTTCCGCTTTCCAGCGTGACCGGCGGTTTCTCCGGCAGGTGCAGTTCGGCAGTACAGTTGGCGGGAATGGTGATGGTATAGTGCCAGCCATCCGGCGTTTTCTCCCAGCCGCTTTCCACCCTGCCGTAGACGCTGTCATAGACGGCTTTTGCATGGGTGAAGTGCCCACCGGGATGGGGCGCGATGACAAAATAATTCTCTCCGTCCACACGGATGCCGCACATGGTATTGAACAGCCACGCCACCACAGCGCCCTTGGAATAATGGTTCAAAGACCCAATGCCGCCGCTTTTGCTGTTCGGCCCTTCCCAAGCCTCCCAAATGGTCGTAGCTCCGTTTTTCGGCATACTCAGCCAACCGGGAATTTCTTCATTTTCCAGCAGCCGATAGGCTGATTCCAAGTCAATCTCCGTCAGCACATCCAAAATCAGCGGCGTGGACAGAAAGCCTGTGCCAAGACGCCAATGGAAATGCTCCAGTGCGGTAAGCAGCCGCTTTTGCGCGTATTCCGTCTGCGCTTCGTCCAGCAGCTTAAATGCCAGCGGGCGGGCAAGCTGCGCCTGTCGATCGGTATCCAGCGGATAGGCGGCGGTGCGGCGCAGCACCTGATAGCTTCTGCGGCAGCCGGCGGCAAATTCCCGATAAGCCTTTGATTCCGCCTCGTTGCCCAGCGCCGATTCCATCTCCGCCATGCAGTCCATCACATGGGCGGTGTAGGCAGTGGCCACCTCCGGGTGGGGCACGGCGCAGTCCTTCCATGTCATGTGGTGGACGCTCTCCGGCTCTGCCCACTCGCCGTAGGCCTGCCCGTAGTTGGAGAGATACCGCTTGTCCTCACCATGCAGCCCCGTCCGTTTGGCGGTGGGATACCATTTGTCCGAGCCCATTACAGCGGAGAAAATCGCGGAGGAGCTGTTCCTCAGCCGTCCGTACCTCTCCCGCAAATTCAAGGAGGAGACGGGCGAGAGCCTGACAGACTTCATCCTGAAAGAAAAAACGGAGGAAGCCAAACGCCTCCTCCGCTATTCGGACAAGCCCCTCACCGCCATCGGCGCCTATCTCGGCTTTTCCTCCGCCAGTCATTTTTCCAGAGTATTCAAAACCTACGTCGGCAGCACACCCAGTGAGTATCGGGAAAAGCACCAGTGACTGTTTCAGCACAACAATAATCGCTGCAAGAATACCATTGTGGGCCTCTGCCTGACTGCGACGAAGCACTCCAGAATATGTGTTTCGTGTCATAAAACCACCTTGACAAATTTCGTCTCAGCAGGCCATTCTTGAAAAGTACGCACAGGAAAACGGTTTCCAGAATACCCGTGTGTTCATTGATGATGGCTGGTCGGGCACAAACTTCGCAAGACCGGCGTTCACGGAGATTATGGAGCTGGCGGAAAAGGGTCTTATCGGCACTCTGATCGTCAAGGATCACTCCCGCTTGGGGCGTAACCGCCTCATTGTGGGGCAGCTTCTGGAAGAGGGCTTCGACAGTCTCGGCGTCCGCAACATCGCCATTATGGACAACATCGACACCGCAAAGGGCATCAGCGACCTTGTCCCGATGCAGGACTTATTCAATGAGTGGCACGCTAAGAACACCAGCCAGAAAGTACGCAATGTGTTCAAGAGTAAGGGAATGTCCGGCGCACCGCTGACCACCAATCCGCCCTTTGGGTATCAGAAAGACCCGGAGAGCAAGAACGGGTGGATCATTGATGAAGCTGCGGCGAAGACCGTGCGACAGATTTTCACTTGGTGCATAGACGGCCTCGGCCCCACGCAGATCGCCAAACGGCTGAAAGTGGCCAAGGTGCCGACGCCTACGGAGCATTGGGGCAATATCGGCCGGAATTGCAGCAAGTCGCCTGCTGTGCCCTACAACTGGTGTTCTGCCACTGTGGCGGACATTCTCGGTAAGCAGGAATACTGCGGTGATACGGTAAATTTCCGCAGTACCACCAAGTCTTTCAAGAACAAGAAGAAAATCGAGCGTCCGCCGGAGGAATGGCAAATCTTCAAGGACACGCATCCCGCCATCATCGACCGGGAAACCTTCGCCTTGGTGCAGGAGCTTCGCAAGCACCGCCGCAGGCCCACGAAAAGCGGCATTGTCAGTCCATTTTCGGGACTGCTGTACTGCGCCGATTGCGGGGAGAAACTGTATTACAGTGTCACCAACAACTACAAGCGAGAGCAGGCGTATTTCTTCTGCTCCTCCTACCGCAAGAATTCCGAGGTCTGTTCCGCCCACTATATCCGCGAGAAAGTGGTGGAGCAAATCGTTCTGGAGAGTGTGCAGCGCATCCTTTTGAATGTGCAGGTGTTTGAAAAGGAATTCGCCCGCAAGCAGATGGACTGTTACACGGAGGACAAGAAGAAACAGCTTGCCGCCAAGCGCCGGGAGTTGAGCAAGGCGAAGAAGTGCATCACGGAGATTGACGCTCTGATCCAGAAGATCTACGAGGATAACGCCAGCGGAAAGCTGTCCGATGAGCGCTATGCCACTCTATCCCTGTCCTACGAGGAGGAGCAGAAAGCGCTGAAAGCCGCTGTCCCGGAGATGCAGGCGTATCTGGAAACTGAAACGGATAAAACTGAAAGCTTGCAGAGGTTCATTCAGAAGGTGAAACAAATCACGGAGCTGAAAGCGCTGACTCCGGAGCTGATCCACGAGGTGACCCCGGAGGAGATGGAAGAAGCCTTCCAGCAGCACCTTACCGAGCGTAACAAAGAGAAAACGGCATAGCCACAAGGGTTACACCGTTTCCGAAAACTTATTAAACTGAAATACAAGAGCCGCCCCGGGGCACCTTCCTTACGGAGGGTGCCACGAGCTGCACTTCTTTTCTTGTTGAGTCAAATTCCGAAAAAACTATTTTTGTTACAGTCCCTTTTGTTTTGAGGCGGGAAAATTTCTTGCGTGGACACCGTGACTTGCAAAACTCAGAACTCGAATTCGGACTGCTTGGTGGGAGCAAAAAGACGGTAGGCGATGTCTCTGAAGTATTCGCCGGTTTTCTGCTGCTCTGCGTACAGACGCTCGGTATTTTCTTCACTGCACTTGATAACGTCATTTATTGCCGACTCCGGGGTGAAGTCGATAAGACCAAGGCGGGCGTAGCCGTGAAAACGGATGGCGCCGAGGTTTGCAATAAAGTCGGGGATGACATCGACGCCGCGTGCCTTGAGAATCTCGTCGGCCTCGGCAGTGGTCGGGATGTTCGCCCCCTCAGAGATGACGCTTGCGGTTATCTTGTTGACAGTGTCCTTGTTGATGACCGCTTCAAGCGCGGCGGGTATGAATATATCGCACGGAACATTCATCCATTCGGTGTTCGGGCGAACATCGTATTCGGGTTTGAGAGTGGCAGTGTCCATTTCAAGGTACTGGTTACGGTGTTCGAGCAGATAGGGGACGTCAAGACCGTCCTTGCAGACGACGAGCTGCTTCGCGTCGGAGATACCGACTACTTTATAGCCCAGCTTGTGCAGGCGGTATGCGGCGCTCGCACCGACGTTGCCGAAGCCCTGAACGAGGACACGCGCACCGTTCGGCTCGCCGTGCTTTTTGCGCCATGCGACATCAGCGCAGGCCGCGGTGCCGTAGCCCGTCATTGCATCGTTGACGGTGAACACGTCGTACTTTTCCTTGAGGAGCTTGGCCTTCTTCTGCATATTTTCGCGCATCTGTTTGTCCTGCATTTGGCTCTTGGTTTCGGTCATGGTCGCCATACCGAGCTCGGTACGGATCTTTGCAATCGCGGGACCTGTGGTACCGAGGTCGTTGCCAAGAGCAAGACCGATTTCAACATAAGGGCGCATTGCCGCAAAGAATCGCTTAAGAACGTCAAGTGCGTCGGGTGCTTTGCTGTCATACACGATACCCGCCTTGCAGCCGCCGCAATCGGGGATACCGGCGGCGTTGTACTTGTAGGCCATAATCTCGGCAAGACGCATGACCTCTTCCTTGGTGACGGAGGGATGCATTCTCGTTCCGCCGCCTGCCAGCCCCTTGACCAGGTTATGGATGCACAGCCAGCCGTGAGCGTCGCTTTCAATATCATTCCATTCGATTACGAGATAAGGTTTCATGATTGGCCTCCTAAAGCTTTATTTGTTAACGATATTCCTGCATTCTTTGCCCTCGAGCACGTCCATCGCATTGTTGAGCGCCATTGCCAACATATTGCAGCTGGCATCGATTGTCTCTGCGCCGATATGGGAAGATACAATGACATTGTCAAGTCGCAGCAGCGGGTCGTCAGCCGTGGGAGGCTCAGCCTCCATTACGTCGGTGGCATAGAAACGAACCTTGCCGCTCCTGAGCCCCTCAACCATTGCAGCAGCATCTACCACTCCGCCTCGTGCGTCGTTTGCGATGATTACTCCGTCTTTCATCTTGGAGATGGCGTCGGCATTTATCATATGGTATGTCGAATCATTGAGCGGCATGGCAAGGACAATGAAATCACTGCATCCGAGCAACTCATCAAGCGTCATTGGAGTTACAGCATTCTCGGCGCAGAAGTCATAGTCGAGGTATGGGTCATAAGCGACTATCTTCATGCTGAAGCCGTGGCAACGTTGTGTAACTGCTCGGCCGATAGCGCCAAGACCGACAATGCCGACGGTCTTGCCCTTGAGGCCAACGCCTTTTTGACGAACGCCCCACTTACCGCTCCTGACATCGCTGATGTTATTGTACATATCGCGCGCAGCGGCAATCATCATGCATATGATGTAGTCTGCAACGGATTCGCAGTTGCTGCCCGGAGCGTTGCATACGTCGATACCGTGAGCTCTGGCAGCAACAATGTCAACGCGGTCGAAGCCGACTGCGGGGCGTGAAATCACCTTCAGAGACTTTGGAAATTTTTCGATAAGGTCTGCGCGGATATAGTCGGTGCCGCTAATCAGAGCATCTGCGCCTTGAACAAATTCAAGAAGCTCCTCACTGGTGAGCTTGGCTTTTTCGCAGGTCACGAACTCTGCTTTGGCAAGAACACGCTGAACTGCAGGGTGCTCGTCGGGAAGATGGGCGTATTGACAGGTGTTTACTATGCGCATAAAGTGTCCTCCTTGTATAATTTATATGTTGTATAATTTATATGTTTCCGGGACTGACCCGGCAGAATTCAACGGTGAACTCAGGAGAAAAAAGGAGCGGGCTTGCCCTTCTTCTGCGTGAGAGCGGAAACGACGACGATAACTATAAGCGAAACAATGCTTCCGGATATGGTCTCACTAAGTCCCCAAGGGTTTGACAGCACACGCGCCCAGATCACCGAGAAGATCAGGCCGCTGAGCATGGAGGATATCATGCCCTCCCGTGTCACACGCTTTGAAAACAGCGCCGCCAGCGCCGGAACAGCGACTCCGGCAGAAAACTGCGTCATAGACAGCATCATCGCCTGGAAGATATTGCTCATCCTCAGTGCATACAGCACTGCGAACAGGCCGACCGCCGCAACGGAAATACGGCTTATCAGAACCATCTTTTTCTGCTCTATTTCACCGGCGAGCTTCGCAACAATATCGTTCGTTACGGTCTGGGCGGATAGAATGAGGTAGCTGTCTGTCGTACTCATGATAACGGCGAGGATGGAGGCTACAGTAAGGGCGTAAACAATGGTCGGGAAATATTTCTCCGTGACCATCAGCAGCACCATTTCCGTGTCGCCTGCGGCAACGTTCGGGTAAATGACCGCGGCGCACATGCCGATGAGAATGACTGCGATAGTATAGAAGATTATGACGATGTTGCCGCCGAGGGATCCGCGGGTCGCCGCCTTAGACGATTTTGCGGAGAAGGCGCGTTGCCAGTAGGGAGGCCCGGCGACAAAGTAAAGGAATGACGTGACAGTGTAACCGAGCATTTTTATGTCGGGGCTGAACCTGAAATAGCTTTCGTCAAGATTTGCTTTCAACCCGTCCATGCCGCCGATCTGACCAAGTGCGGAAAAGGGAATAATAAGCCCGATAACGACAAACAGAATTATTCCCTGCACGACGTCCGTATAGGCGACGCCATACATACCGGACATGACCGTGTACAGAACAACTATGGCCATGCCGATTATCAATGCCTGCTCATAGGAGATGCCAAAGGGACTGAAAATATATTCAAGCACCTTTGAGAAAGCGATAAGCTGGGTGCCCGTCGTGCATATCATTGTCCATGCGATGACCAGCGCAGCAATCAAAGAAGTGATTTTCCCGAAACGTTTCTGAAACAGTTCGGGAATTGAGCTTATGTCGTGTTCCGCACCTATTTTGCGGATGCGGCCGGCAAAAGCAGTGAAGATAAAGAAGGCTATGAATGAGCCTATTGTCGGGGAAATGGCGGAGATACCGTTTGAATAGGCAAGACCGGACTTGCCGAGCGTGGAGGACGCGCCTATCCATGTTGCCGCGAAGGTGAAAACCAGCACGATCGTAGGCAGGGAGCGCCCGGAAAGATAATAGCCCTCGGCGTCCGTCGCCTTTTTGGAGAATATGACGCCGATGGCGAGCATGAGGGCCATGTAGAGCCCCACAACAACCAGAACAGTGGTCATGATAAGAAAACTCCTCGATAAATAATGCCCGCGCGCAGCCCGCCGCTTCCGTCAGCCGGCTGCACTGATTTTTGGTAATAGGTCTGCCCGCAAGAATGCGCGCCGATGCGGGCAGACCATGTATGATCTATATGCGATGCGGTATTAACCGGAGATGCAGTGAGGCATCAGCTGCCGGTCACTCCTGTGCGGCGGCTTCCTTGGCAGCGTTCTTCTTGCCGATGCGGTTTATAACGAAGGCCACGATAATGCCAGCAATAGCAAAGCCGAGCATGTACAGGAAGATGTACTTGTAGCCGGCGGCACCGGGGTATTTGTCAAGCTTGTCACCGATGAGCAAATTCATGAAAGTGTCGGGCAGGTAGCCAATGACCGAGATGATGCCGGTTGCGGTACCGGTCATTGCAATTGGAACGCCCGCCTCGCCGAGAGTGGCGTAGTACACGCCGCGCAGGGCGTACATGAAGCATGCGAAGGCAAGAATGGCAATAATACATACGACGATAACACTGGGATCTCCGGGCATGATGAGGAGTATGAGGGTCATGATGATCTCAAGGCCGAGCAGTATCATGACGGAAACGGAGTAGGGCAGTTTGACCTTGTCGGTGATCTTGCCGATGATGGGAGCCGCGAACAGGCCGACACCGTAGCTGCGGATAGTGGCGACGACACCTGCGGTGGCGGCGGACATCAGCATGACGTTATTCAGATACGGGGTGGTGTATTCGGAAGCAACCTGAACGCTGTAGCAGCACATGACGAGAACGGAAACTATCCATACGGCGGGGACTTTGAGAACATTGAGGTAATCCTTGAAGGTGGCGTGGTGACCTTCCTCATTGCCGGTGCCGGAGGGAATGAGGAACCAGATAGCGATGCCCATCAGCAGGTAGATGCCGCCGTAGAGGAGGAGCACACCGCGCAGGGGAACATCGGAGGTAACTTCGAGCTTTGCATACATCGCAAGCGCAATAAAGTTGATGATGAGGGAGGCAACCGCACGGATACCTTCGGAGTAACCGAACACGGAACCCTGCTCCTTGGCGGAGCCGAACATACGTACTGCCTTGACAAACGCCGTCCAGAAGATGACGTTGGAAATGGCCATGAGCATATAGAGAATATAAACGATGGTCATGCTGGGTATCATTGCATATACGAAGGTCAGCACAGCGAGCATAACCAGCGAGAATACCAACATTTTGCGGTTGTCAAAGCGATCCACGAGAATGCCCGCGGGGATGTAGAGAATGGTCTTGGTCAGAGAGTAGTAGCTCATCATCGCACCGACTTCGGTGTTGGAGATGGCAAATGCCTGAACAAGGGGATTGTAAAATACGGTCTTGAGGTACGGGACACGGTAAATAAGACCCGCAGCAATGGTGAGGACTATAAAGGCCACCCATTTATTTTGTTTTTTCTGTGCCATTTTCTCTCTCCTTAATTCGTTTTCTTCTTTTCTTCGGTTTACCGTGCGGCGGCGGCGCGCCAAACCGGCCGCACGGTGTTTTTTACTTTCTCTTGATTATAACGGCGTCTGCCATGTCGACGCCCTTGCCTTCTTCATAGACGAATACGGGGTTCAGATCCATCTCACAAAGAGTATCCTTGTTGGCGACGGCATAGTCAGCTATCTGAACCATCAGCTCCGCCAAGGCGTCGATATCACACTTAGCACTCCCGCGATAACCGCTGAGCATCTTGAAACCCTTTAAAGAGCGGATCATTTCAAGCGCCTCGCCCTTGCTGAGCGGCGCGGGATACAAGGCCACATCCTTGAACACCTCAACGAATACACCGCCCAGTCCGCACAGTATCATCGGTCCGAACTGCGGGTCGATATTTACACCGACGATGACCTCAACGCCCTTAGGCAGCATGGGCTGGATGAGAACACCGTTGACCTTCGCTTCGGGAGCCTTCTCCTCTGCATTTTTCAGAACCTCTGCATATGCCGCGCGAAGCTCCGTCTCGCTGCGGAGATTGAGCTTAACGCCTCCGACATCGGACTTATGCAGAATATCCGCGGATTCGATTTTGGCAACGCAGGGATAAGAAACCTCCTTGACAACGCGGTCAAGCTGTTCCTCACTGCTGACGACCTCCGAGAACGGAACGCGCACGCCGAAGCGCTGAAGCTCCATTTTGCTCTCGTACTCACTCAGCGCGATCTTTTCGCTGCCTTTGGGCTGCGGAATGGCAAGCTCCAAAGTTCTCTCCTCGGTGTGGTATTCGACCAACTTTTTCATATATCGCAGGAGCTTGAAGCCGGTGCCAGTCGCAGGCAGGATGGCGACTCCGGCGGCTTCGAGCTTGCTGCGTATTGCACTGTCGCGGTCGCAGTTAAAGAAGTTCATGACGGCTATGGGCTTTATGCGTTCGTTTGCAGCCATGACCATGCCGTCTGACATGGGATATATGACATCGGTAAGGTTCTGGTGCGGCAAAATTGTCTGACCGCACAACACCATTCCGACATTCGGATCACGCATAATGGCTTTGATGACCTCTGCGTATTTTGGCCCGTCGTGGGACAGCGTCGCCGTCATGTCGAGCGGGTTTGCGGGTGAAGCATAGTCGGGCAGAAGCTCGGTCAGCTTCTTCATCGTCTCGTCAGAGAAGGCGGGGTATTCCAATCCCTCTGCGGCGCCGACATCCGCACATACTCCCGTTTCACCGCCGGAAAGACACATCGCACTTATTGTGGGTATCTTCGGCAGTTCGGGGAGGACACTCAGCATATGGCACATCTGGACAAGCTCTTCAATATCATCAACGCGGACAATCCCGAATTTCTTACACAGCGCGTCGAATGCCTTGTCCGAGCCGGAGAGACTGCCGGTATGGGAAGAGGCAACACGGCTGCCCGCGGCGCTTCTGCCGACCTTGAGTATGACTATCGGCTTACGCTTGAGCGCGGCGCGACGCAAGACATCAGTAAACTTCTCCGGGCTTTTTACGCCCTCAAGATAAAGTCCGATTACTTTAGTGCCGGGGTCATCAATGAGGTAGTCTATATAATCCTCAATAAGAATACACGAGCAATTGCCGGCGGAAATGAGGTAGGAGAAGTTCATATAGTCGACTTGCATCATGTTGAGGCAAATCTTTCCGGACTGCGAGATAATGGCAATGTTGCCGGGGCGGGCGTCGCGGTTGACTATCATGCCGAAGGGGAAGAGGTCATCATTGTTGCTTATGTAGCCTGCACAGTTTACGCCCATAACAGCCATATCGAGCCGCTTTGCAGTTTCGCGCAACTCCTGCTCGGCAGCCTTATCTCCGGTTTCACCGTAGCCGCTGGCATATACTATTGCAGCATGGCAGCCATTTGCGGCGGCTTCTTCGAGCGTAGGAATAACAAGAGATTTATTGAGCAGCACGATGCACATATCCACCTGCTCCGGCAGTTCGGAAATGTTCTTGTAGCACTTTTTGCCTAATACAGCCTCACGCTTGGGATGGATAAAGTATATATGCTCCTGCCGTGACGAGCGCAGAAGATTTTTACAGGTCGAAAGACCGAAGCCCGGCTTCTCGCTTGCGCCGATAACGGCTATACTTTTGGGACTGAGGAGCTTCTTGAGATTCATTTGGCCAATTCCTTTCTGACAAGGTCGTAGCCCTCGTTAAAGACGGCGATGTTCTTGTCGTTGGCTTTGCCATACTTGGCAAAATAAGTCTTGATGCCCTCTATCATCATCTCTCTGGACATGATGCCTGAGGCGCCGACTGCAGCGCCGACTGCAACGATATTTGAACCGCGCTCATTTTCATGTGCCATTGTTATCTGCATCATCGGCACCGGGATGACGGTCACATCGTCATACTCAGGAATATCGTGAACAACGGAGCTGTTGACGATGATCACTCCGCTGCCTTTGCAAACCATACCGGCAAATTTTTCAAGCGAGGGCTTGTTCATTGCAACAAGAACGTCGATGCGCTTTGCGAACGGGGACGGGATCTCCTCATCGCCGATTTTAACAACGCAGTTTGCGGTACCGCCTCGCATTTCGGAACCGTAGGACGGTATCCAGGAGACTTCAAGGTTGTTTATCGCGCCGGTGTTGGCCAGAAGGGTACCGGCGGTGAGAACACCCTGACCGCCGAAGCCGGAAAACACAAATTCTTTTATCATAGCCGCTTACTCTCCTTTTACAAACTCACCCAGAGGATAGACGTCGAGAACCTCGTTTTCAATACGGGTGGACGCCTGCTGCGGGGTCATGTGCCAGTTGGTTGGGCATGGGGAGATTATCTCGACACAGGTATAGCCCTCGCCGCGCATCTGCTTTTCAAATGCGGTGCGAATGTACTGCTTGGTCTTGAGTATGTTTGCCGCATCATGTATGCTCCCTCGTGCAAGATATGCAACACTGAACTGACCAAGCAGCCCCATGATATTCACCGGGTTGCCGTTTAGTTCTGCGCTGCGCCCACTCTCGGATGTGGCGGTTTTCTGCCCGATAAGCGTTGTGGGAGACATCTGACCGCCGGTCATGCCGAAAACGCCGTTGTTGACAATTATCTGGGTAAACTTTTCGTTGCGCTGAGCAGAGTAAAGTGTTTCTGCAATTCCGATTGATATTGCGTCGCCGTCACCTTGATAGGAAAAGACCAGATTTGCCGGACGGGTGCGCTTGATACCGGCTGCCGCGGCGGCTCCGCGTCCGTGTGCGCTCTGCATGAGGTCGACGGCAAGAGAGCGGTTGGTGAGACAGGAGCAGCCGACTGCCAGTACGCCTATGGCGCGGTCGGACATCCCCATTTCATCAAGGACCTCGCCGATGAGACGGATGACTATGCCGTGGCCGCAGCCGGGGCAGAACGAGTTTGCTGCATATATAGTGTCAGGAATCTTTTTAGTGATAGCCATATCAGTATGCCTCCTTCACGTTGCCGGCAAGAATGTTCCGGACAAGCTCCACAAGCTCCTCGCTGTCGGCGACCTTGCGTCCGGTCGGGTCGGAATAAACCTTTGTGCCCTTAGCGTGCAGGGCGACGTCCTCAACCATCTGCCCACAGGCGTTCATTTCGACGGTGAGATAGCCTTTTATCTTGCCGTTGAACTTTTCCATTGCCTTTTCCGGGAAAGGCCAGAGAGTAATAGGACGCAGAAGACCGACTTTGAGTCCTTCGGCACGCCCCAGCTTTATGGCCTCCTTGCAGACGCGGGAGCTAATGCCGTATGCGACCATGATTATATCCGCGTCATCGCAGCAGACCTCCTCCCATTCCTGAAGCTCGTCGTGCATTTTCCGGTAGCGCTCACGAATGTGCGGGTCATAATCGTCGTATGCGTAGTCGTAGTAGATGACGTCGGTCATCTTACGGCCAACCGGATGCTCTGCATCACGCCCCTTAAGCGTCCATGAGAACTTATTGATGTCGTGCTCAATGGGAGCGGGCAGCTCGACAGAACCCATCATCTGACCGATGGCTGCGTCGGAGAGAAGGATAACAGGCGTGCGATACTTTTCGGCAGTGTCAAAGGCTTTGAACATGAAGTCGGCGTTTTCCTGCACGGAAGCAGGCGCGTAGACCGGGAGCTTATAGCCGCCGTGTCCGCCGCCCTTGGTCGCCTGGAAGTAGTCTGCCTGACCGAGAACAACATTTCCAAGACCAATGCCGTAGCGCATGACGTCGACGATAACTGCCGGCAATTCCATGGAACTCAAGTAAGATATGCCTTCCTGCTTGAGAGAAAAGCCCGGGCCGGAAGAACTGGTCATAACACGCTGGCCTGCGGCGGCAGCGCCGATAATCATGTTTATGCCACTAAGCTCGGATTCGGTCTGTATAAATTCACCTCCGACCTCACGCATATGAGAGGACAGATATTCAAGGATTTCTGTCTGCGGGGTTATGGGGTAGCCTGCAAACATCCGGCAGCCTGCGCGGATAGCGCCTTCGGCGAGGGCGTAGTTGCCCTTCATCAGCTTTTTCATGCCTAGTTGCTCCCTTCTTCAATAGAAAATACGTAATCGGGACATACGGTATAGCACATGCCGCAGAAGATGCATTTGCTCTCATCTACCGCGACGGTGCGGTAGCCCTTCGCGTTCACTTCCTCCGTAAACGCGAGAGCACCGCGCTTGCAGTTGCGGACACAGTTGCCGCAAGCCTTGCAGTTTTCGGTTTTCAGCGTAATCTTACTCACAGAACAATACCTCCAGCTCTTTTTCTGACGTATCCTAGTGCCGTATAAAATGCGAGAAAATTTGTAGGCTTATAATATAATTTTTGTGGACTTTTTCCCTGAAATAAATTATAATTATTTGCCGGTTCTCCGTCACAGACTGTCAACATGAGCGCATAGACGCGGCCGACTGTCTACACGCTTTTTGTCGGTGTCTACACCATAGGCGGTGTAAAATGCGCGGCACTTGGTAATTACGTCATAAATATAGCATCTTTCTACAAAATAAGTCAATCGTTTTGCGGCTTTTTTAGTGACACAATCAAAATGTTTTGGCTGTGTCTACAAAAAAAGCGCGTCTACGTCACAGTTTAGGTTCTTTTTCACAAAAACGATATGTCTACATTGTGCATGTAGACTAAGGAGTAATTATGATAAATAGTGAAGCCTGCCCCCCTACTGTATATGTCAAGCTTAGCTTCGGCAGCAATATGACCCGTGAGTGTATGTCGGTATACCAGCAAAAGGCGCCGGACTCGGAGGATTTCATCTGCATGTCATATGAGGAAAGCCCCATAGGGCAGCACATGATTGACTTTCTCATTGTTTCAACCAAGTCTCTCCCGCCAATCGTTACAAAGATGAAGAACATATTCAAGCTTATACAGGCGCAGAATTTCGACCATCACATGGTCCCTCTTTATCTGGAGACTATTTTTGAGCTGTATGTAGAGGTCAATTCCCTGCATCCGTGGTGGGCGTCGAGCATGCCGCTCAGCAAGCTTTGGCATGACTTTAACGACTATTCGTTTTACAGTATCCACCCGAGTCCTTATCTGCTCGACACATATGACGAGGTCGACCGCCTTATGGACGAGGAGTATTACTGGCGCATCGTCTGCGACCAACTCCAGACGTATATAAAATGGCTTGATGTATATGTAGAGAAGCTTGCCGCGTTCAACGATGCGCTGGCTTGCTGCCTTGACGCGAATCCGCCTGATAGCCTGGCTGCGCTGAATAACATTCAGCGGGCGTTCCTGTTCAGATCGTTTTTCAACGATCAATTTCTCGATCGCACGCCCGTGAATATCCTTTATAATCTGCACGAAACCTATTCTGCACCTCTCGGTAAGACGATACATGTAAGCCGTATCCGGCGCCCGGAGGAAACAAGCATCTTTGCCACGGACAGAGATAATATGGACTTCAAGAGCATGGTGGAAGGCAAAGGTACCGCGCTTCAGCTCGACCATCTCGCCAAAATGATTGTAGGGAAAAACGTTGTGTTCACGCAAGATCTTGTGCTGCAGAGTCCCGGAGATATTTATTCCGCGTGTAGCCTGACGATGTATCTGCTTGTTTCAATGGGTATGCATATCCGAAAATGCAAAAACTGCGGCAAATATTTTGTTCCCCTCAACCGAAGCGATGAGCAATACTGCTGCCGTGTGCAAGCGGGCGGAAAGATGTGTCGGGAGCTTGATTATGAGATGAAGATAAACGACGACAATCTTCTGACTATATACCGTACCGCATACAAGACACATAACGCCCGCAAGCGTAGAAATCTGAACAACAGAACCAATGCCGAAAAGGAGTTCCGAGAATGGATAACCTTTGCAAAACAGCTTCTTGAACGAGCGAAGTCCGGCGAGATATCCCCTCAGGAATTCCAGGAACTGATAAAAAAGTAACTTACGTACGCTTGAAGCAAAACCTCGAAGTAATGATGCTTCGAGGTTTTGCTTTTTTGGTTCTAAAATAAATGTCGGGGAAGGATTCCCAAAAAGAGCAAAAATCACTCGAAAATCCATTTCTGTCAGGTGCGCAGCAGTTTTGACGGGGCAGAAATGTGGCCGGACGATGAAAGACCGCAGAAAATACTGCCGAAGTATGGGCGACTGCCAAAACCATGTTTACCCTTGTCAACTGATGGTACGTGCATAAAAAAGCGGCGCGCTGAAGCAGCGCGCCAAGTAAGGTGGCAAGAGGGATCTCCTGCCGGTGGGATAAAGATATGAGCCGGTCTTTCAAAAAGACCAATTGGATAAGCTGTGATTAAATAATATACCGCGGGTGCGTTTTTGTAAAGAGCGAGGAAAGTCGCTCCGGCACTAGTTTTGTCGAACGCATATTTTCCCGCAATACGGGGAAAATACACACGACAAAACAAGAGAGGAGTTTTACCCATGATAATGGATCGCATTGCGCTGATATTGGCCATCGTCGGCGGACTCAACTGGGGCAGCATCGGGCTGTTTCGCTTCGATATCGTGGCATGGCTGTTCGGTGGCCAGACCGCGACCGTCAGCCGCGTTGTATATACTCTGGTAGGGCTGGCAGCACTGTGGTGCATTTCCCTGCTGTTCCGCAGTGATGCCGTCACCGACGAGGGCATATGACCGCCGCAGAATAATAGACCCGCATAGATGAACCCACCACCGACTGACACTGTCAGTCGGTGGTGGGTTATATTTATCGCCGCGCTCTTATCTTATCCTGCGGCATTCGAGATAATACCGTTTTTCGTCCGCGCTGCCGATGGAAAAGCTCTTGCGGACAAATATTCCATCACGCTGTATCGTTGCGAAAAAGTCGCCGCGGTCGAAGCTGCCGAACACTATGCTCAGTCTATCCGGTCTGTCCCCAAGCTTTCGGCACTCCACGGCGCCGTGTATGTAATCCAGCTGCGCCTCCGGGTGCCGCGCCAGCCACTCGTCGAGCTTGGGCTGCAGCTCCTGAAGCGACGGCGGATTCGCAGCGTCAAAGTCCAGCTCGCGCTGCACCTGCTTCGGGTCGACATTGCACAGCAGCCGATGTATCGGGTGAAAGCTCAGCCCCTCGTCATAGATACTGACCAGCTCCACCAGCGCATAGCGCAGAGGATGCCCCTCACGCTCTTCCTCCGGGATGCTCTCGCGCTGGGCATACCAGCATTCGCGCGCCGCGGCCAGCGAATGATTTCCGTCGCCGACAGCGTACAGCGGCGCGTCACCGCGCTGCTCGTTCAGCGCGCCGAGCGCATCGGCGATTGCCGCGCACACGCGCTCATCCTGAACATGATAGCCCTCGATATGGCCGCCGCCCTGCATCAGCTCAAAGTCATACAGCTTCGGCAGGCTGTCCAGCTCGCGCTCCAGCAGCGCTGTCACTGAATTCTCGCGGTCGTCCGTCAGCACAAGCACATGCGGCATCTCCAGCACGGCTTCGCGCCGAAGCGCGATACGCGCGGGCAGCCGTTCGCGCACGGTAGCCTCAGTCGCGCGCATGAGCGTATCCGCCGTGGGGCTGAAATCATACTGCTCAAGATCGACGGCGGCGAGCAGCCCATGGCGTATGCCCTCCGAAGTCCGGCGGCGCACATAGACGAAGCCCTCGCCTATGCTGCACAGGCTCCCGTCGGCAAGGTACCGACGCATATTCTCCGGCACATCCGCCCCGGCGTTCTCGCGGCCAAGCCACGCTTCCGGCAGCATCAGATGCAGCGCGGACGGCGCATCGCCGACGATCCGCTCCGTCTCCTCCCAATATTCCGGCTCCGCCGTGTGCTGATCGCAGGCGATTACCGCGAAGCGCTCAATATCGCGCGCGGGGAGCAGAATTTCAGGTACGCGCAGACCAAGCGGCGCGAAAAGCTTGTTCATATCCTTCATTCGCGCAGTCCCTTCTCAAAATCTCTCATGCACTCGGCAAGTTTCTCCACGCCCGCCATCGGCATACCGTTATATATCGACGCGCGGCAGCCTCCGGTGAGTCGGTGCCCCTTGACATTTATCATCCCGCGCCCCTCGGCCATGCGCAGAAAGTCCGCGGTCAGCTCAGGCGTGGGCAAGGTAAATGTAACGTTGGTTATCGAGCGGCTGTCCTTCGCGGCGCGCGGGGTGAACAGGCTCGACTCGTCCAGCACGGAATACAGCAGCGCGGCCTTCTCGCGGTTGCGCCGCTCCATCTCTGTGACTCCGCCCTGCGCCTCGACCCAATTGAACACAAGCCCGGCCATATATATTGCAAAGGCGGGCGGGGTATTGTACATAGAGCCGTTTTTCGCCATCAGGTCATAGCGCAGCATGGAGGGGACGACCTCGTCAAGCTCGCTCGTCACAAGCTCCTTGCGGGTTATGACGACGGTGAGTCCGGCGATGCCCATATTCTTCTGCGCGCCCATATACGCAAGGCCGAAGCGGTTTATATCATATTCGCGCCCCAGCGCGACTGACGACAGATCGCCCACGAGAGGGACGCTTCCCGTTTCGGGCAGCTCGCTCCACATGGTGCCGTAGATGGTATTGTTGACGGTTATGTGCAGAAACCGCGCATCCTGCGGCACATCGGCGGCGCTTATGTGCGGAATTTCCGCGAAGCCGTTTTCCTTGCCGCTTGCAAGGCGCAAGGCATCGCACCAGCGCGCGCCCTCGTCAAACGCCTTGCCCGCGAACTGCCCCGTGACGACGTACGCCGCCTTTTCCCCGCGCTTTGTAAGGTTCATCGGTATCATCGAGAATTGGAGCGACGCGCCGCCCTGCAAAAAGAGCACATAGTAATCGTCGCTTATATTCATAATACGGCGCAGAGAAGCCTCCGCGTCCGCGATTATCGGCGCGAAATATTTGGAACGGTGGCTCATCTCCATGACGCTGCTGCCGCAGCCCTTATAATCTACCAGATCGCGCTGAGCCTCCTCAAGCACCTCAAGCGGCAGCATCGACGGCCCCGCGGAAAAATTCAAAACACGGTTCACAATATCCCTCCTGTTGGCAGTTTATAAACCAACGGCAGGAAGATTCATCTTCCTGCCGTGAATTCTTCTTCATTCAATTATACGGTGCCCTGCCGGACTTGTCAACACTTTGCCGCGCTGCCTTGTCACAGCGCGTCCTCCGGGCGGCGGAGCGAGGTGAAGAATGCATCCCGCGCGGGCTGCTTATAGCCGCGGCTTATCGGCAGACGCGACCCGTCCTTGAGCAGGAATTCGTCGCTCTTCATGGCGGAGATCCACTGCGGATTCACCCATATGCTCTGATGACATCGGATGAACCGCTCCTCGTGCCCGCTCAGCAGTTCCGCCGGGACGTGCGCGCTCCACAGCTCCGAACCCGCGGCGACGACATGCGTCTTGCGGCCCAGCCGCTCCACGTATTTGACGTCCTTCACCGGTATCAGCTCCGTGCCGCCGCGAATCTTGACAGGCAGCATTGCGCCGCTACCGCGATACGCGTCGATTGCCGAGACGGCCTTCTCCAGTGCGCTTCCGATGCGCTCGTCGATCTGGCTTTTCAGGATGAAGTAGACATGCTCAGCACTGTAAACCTCGGTTGCGAACGCGAGGTACGACGTGACAAAAATTATGCGGCAGGACGGAGTGAGCGCATTGAGCTTCTTTGCAAGGCTTATCCCGTCCATCTCGCCCAGCTGAATATCCAGCACCGCGATATCCGGCGTGTAGCCGGAATCCACCGCCTGAAGCAGCGCTTCGGAGCTGTCAAAGCAGCTGATATCCTCGCCGCGCGCGGCGAGCGCGCCGTCTATCAGCTCCGCCGTATGTCGACGGTGTATGCGTTCATCATCACATATCGCTATGCGAAGCATCGCAGTTGTCCTCCTTCAGAGTGAGCGTGGCGCGGAAGATTCCGTCCTCCTCACAGCAGGTGTACTGCCCATCGTAGGCTTCCGCGATCTCGGCCAGAATGTGCGAGCCGACTCCGCGCGGCAGTTCAGGGATGCGGCGCGGCTTGGACGCGCCGGGCAGGGTCGGATTCGTGACCTCTATGATCATATAGCCCTTCGAGGAATAGGCGTTCAGCTTTATCCACGGCTTTTCGCATTTGAGCGCGGCTTCGGCCGCATTATCCAGCAGATTTCCGAGCGCGCTGACCATATGTATGTTGCTCACCTTGGGTATGCGCGGCACGTTCACCTTCATCTCGACATCCACGCCCTGCGCCTCCAGCTCCTTCGAGCGGGAATACAGGAACGCGTCCGTGACCGGGTTGCGGCACTGGCCGAGCGTCGGCTGGAACTCGGTCTTTTCGTTAAGCTCCTTGGCGTAGGCCGCCGCCTCCTCGGTGCGGCCGTCCTTCAGGAGAAGATTTATCGTGTACATATGGTTTGCGATATCGTGCCGCATACGGCGGGTATCCTCATACTGATCCGTCAGTGCGGCATAGTGCGCCTTCTGCGCGTCGATCTGCTTTTTCAGCAGCTCGTTCTCGGCTGCAAGTCTGGAACGCCGCGCGATACTGACCATGCTCATATACAGCACCGCGTCGGAGACCATGCATATAAGCTCGGCGATCACCATGAATATGAGTTTGCTCAGGGAGAAATCCTCCAGCGCCAGCTCGGAGAACCAGCCGCAGAGCAGGACGTACTGGCTTATCGGGAAAAGGCTGAAGCCCAACCAGTGCCTCAGCGTGAGGTGCTGCTCATTTTTAAGATCGAAGCGCTTGAGAAACAGCGTACCCACCGCGAGCAGAAGTGCGGTGCTCGCGTCGTAGACCGCGTATATGCCGCACTGCAATTCGGTAGTCTGCGCGGAGACGCCGGCAGCTATGACCTCAGGCGGCAGCAGCACCGCTACCCACAGCTCCACGAACATCGTCGTGACCGTGCACAGCGCGAAAACGACTAGCTTCTTCCGTATCTTGTCGCTGTACAGCACCAGCGGCGCCGCCCATGTTACCAGCCCGATCATGGCGCGCCATGTGGAGAGGTACGGCAGGATATACGGGAAGAATATCATTCCGAGTATGATGAGCTGGAACAGCAGGAAGGTTTTGAGCCTGCCGTAGCGCCGCGTGAGCAGGATGTTCATCGCAATGCCCCAGAAGTTAAACTGTATATAATTCGAGACAAGAGTCGGTAGAGAAATCATAGCGGGTCACACCTCATGTACTATGCTGTTTCGACGTGAAAATCTGCATATTTGACATATAGTGTGTCATGCGCTGAAAAAGCTGTTATAATATGCTTGTATTTGAGCGGGGACAAGGGATATATAACGCGAGCTACAAAAAATTAGTTTATTATACACGCATTACGGCGATTTGTAAATATCTTCATGTGCATTGTATGAAATTGGGTACTTCATTCAGGGCATAAGTCCGGGTCTTATACATCCACAACCTCACAACTCACAAACACTCTTACTCCTTATGAGAACCGAAGCTATGCCTTGAATGGAACGCCCAACAAATAAAGAGTCCCTCACTTGAGGGACTCTTTATTATCCTTTCCCCGTTCGCCGGAACGGATAATACATCACCGCCCAGACGGCGGCGAGGATCGGCAGATAGCCCAGCACGAAGCCGGGACGCCCCAGAAACGCGAACCACTCCAGCGGTGAGCCGGGCGACGGCCAGTTGAGAAACATGTAATTCGTCCCCGTAGCGCGGTCGAAAATGTACACCGGCAGCGCCAGCGCCAGCATCAGGCCGAGGCACTGCGGGCATTTCTTCACGTCGGGGACGATGTCCCGCGCCATGACCTGCATCACGACATAGGTCACGATCAGCCCATGTATCACGAACGACGACGCGCTCATAAAATGCAGCGCCGGATAATAGCCCCAGTCGGGAAAAATCAGCGCGAAAACCGCGCCGGGCATACAGAACGCGTACAGGAACTGCCCCGTCAGCGCGCCGCCGCGCCATGCGTGGAGCGCGCAGATGTACACCGCCATCGCGCAAAGATGCAGCGGCAGGCGGCCGAGGTTATATTCCCCCGCCGCGAACAGCAGCGCCGCGCGGAGAAGCTCTATCCCCAATGCGCCCCATGCCGCCGCGCGGCGGATGATGCGCCGTGAATTTTCATCCGCATTTTTATACGCCAGACACACGCCGCTCCCCGCCGCGACGAGCGCCGCAAGCCATGTGAAATGCGCCGCACTGAACATTCCGAATCCCACCGCGGCGCCGTTTTTTATCGTAAAATCAAAGAGTTCAGCCATTTAAACATCCTCTTGATTGTATTATATGTATATAATATCACTTTATTGCAGTTAATTAAACGGGAAAAATCACGAAAATGAATATTCCCTGTTGACAAACCGATTTCGGCGGCTATAATAAGCTCAACTGAACAAAGTATGATAGAGGTGCGGTTATCAAGAGTAGCTCCGGAAAAACGCAGGGAAGCGTGGAGCGAAAGGGGTCGCCGCCGAAGGGTATCCGGTTCCCGAACGGATATGCCTGGGTCGTCGGAGAATATCCGCCGGACTGTCGCGTAAGCGGAGAGCTGTCAGGACTATGTACCGACTATGATATTTAGGTCATGAACAGTATCTGCTCTGTTCATGATTTTTTATTTTGGAGGTACATATTATGTACGGAACCTTCTGGGCGCTTCTGCCGCCGATCCTCGCAATCGTCCTCGCACTCATCACCAAGGAAGCCTACTCCTCGCTGTTCATCGGCGTCCTCATCGGCGCGATGTTCTGCGCGGGCTTCTCCCCCGTCGGCACGCTCGACACCGCGCTGAACGACGGCTTCATCGCCGCCATCGCGGATAACGCGGGCATCTTCCTCTTCCTCGTCCTGCTCGGCATCATCGTCGCGCTGGTCAACATGTCCGGCGGCTCGGCGGCGTTTGGCCGCTGGGCGGAGACGCACATCAAGAGCCGCGTCGGCGCGATACTCGCAACCTTCGTCCTCGGCGTACTGATTTTCATCGACGACTACTTCAACTGCCTGACCGTCGGCTCGGTCATGCGCCCGGTGACTGACGGGCATCGCGTCTCCCGCGCGAAGCTCGCATATCTCATCGACGCGACCGCCGCTCCCGTCTGCATGATAGCCCCGATCTCCTCTTGGGCGGCCGCCGTCTCCGGCGTCGCGGCAAAGCTTGACGCAGGTTACAGCGGCATCGAGCTGTTCATCAAGGCAATACCCTATAACTTCTACTCCCTGCTGACCCTTTTGTTCATCGTGGCCATGGCCTGCATGAAGTTCGACTACGGCCCCATGCGCATCCACGAGATGAGCGCCCAGCTCAACGGTGAGCTCGGCGGCCTTGCCGGCAGCGAGGATGAAGCCGCGAACCCCAAGGGTCGCGTTATCGACCTCGTCCTTCCCGTGCTCGTCCTGATACTCACCTGCACCGCAGGTATGCTCTACGTCGGCGGCTTCTTCGGCGTTGACATCTCCGGCAGCACCGAGTTTGCGGGCGACTTCATCGGCGCCTTCGGCAACACCGACGCATTCGTCGGCCTGCCTTGGGGCGGCATAATCTCCCTTGTGCTCATCGTTATCTACCTTGTCGCGCGCGGCGTCATCAGCTTCAAGGACGCGATGTCCTGCGTTCCCAAGGGCTTCATCGCCATGGTTCCCCCCATCATCATTCTGACCCTCGCCGTCTCCCTCAAGACCATGACCAGCAGCCTCGGCGCGGCGGAATTCGTCCGTGACCTCATGTACGGCGCTTCCAGCGGACTTTACAGCCTGCTGCCCGCGGTCATCTTCGTCGTGGCCTGCATCCTCGCCTTCGCATCCGGCACCTCTTGGGGCACCTTCGGCATCCTCATCCCCATCACGACCGCGATTTTTCCCACCTCCAGCGAGCTGCTGATAATCGGCATCTCCGCCTGCTGCGCGGGCGCTGTCTGCGGCGACCACTGCTCCCCCATCTCCGACACGACCATCATGGCCTCTGCCGGTGCGCAGGTCGATCACCTCGTGCATGTCTCCACCCAACTCCCCTACGTCATCACCGTTGCGGCAGTCAGCTTCGTGACCTACATCGTTGCCGGTTTTGTCCAGAACGCACTCATCTGCATCGCCGTCGGCGCGGTGCTCACGGTAGCGACGCTGTTCGTCATCCGCAGCATTGAGAGCAAGAAGGCCGCGTAAGGGCTGAGTCCTACATTATAATATAGTATAAAAAGCGCGTGATTTTAAAAATCACGCGCTTTTTGCGTCCTGTACCCTCAGTGGTACAAGATGCGGTTACTGTATCTCAATATTGTGTACGCCATAGTCCAGAATGATATTTATAAGCTCGTTGCGGGAGTAATTACTCTCTCCCGCTATCCTGTCCAGCTCCTTCAGAATATCCTCTTTTATGCGCACCGTGATTATCTTGTTTCCGTCCTCGCCGCGTTTTTTAATGACCAAAGGCTCCTTACCCATAAAAACACCTCGCAATCTATGTAAATTATAGGTTGACAAACGCTTGCGTAATATACTACAATATGATTGCTTATTTGATGTCATTTTATATTACAGAGAAGGTGTAAATATGGCAGATTCAATGGGAACCAAAGAAGCGTCGGAAAGATGGGGCGTAAGTCAGTCTCTTATCAGTAAATGGTGTCGGGAAGGGCTGATTCCGGGGGCAACGCACGATGCCAAAGGCAGCCCTTGGCACATTCCAAAGGACGCAAAATGCCCTAAGCCGAGCAGGAAAAATCGTGGGAAGGATGGAGTGCAGAAATGAAATATGAAAATCTTCCAAATTCACTCGAAGAACTCAACCGTATGAAAGCTGCGTTGCCGGAGATGCAGCGCGCCGAATCACAGCGAATCGCGCAGGCGCGCTGATTTGGAAAAAAAAGTTGAAGCTTTCAAAGCAGATGTACCTATGATAGAAGATCCAGAGAAAGAGTATAAAGTTAAGATAACATTTATTAAAGCACTCATCATATGCGGACTATTAATGGTGATAGCTCCGCTCTTTTTCTTATATGATTTTGAGGATGAAGCCTCTGCAATAGCTGTGGTAATTTTAGGCGGCATTTTATTAATTGCAGGTATTATTATGGGTTTTATTGTGTCTGAAATCAACTATCCTCACGAAGAAGAAAAAGCCGAATATCAGCTGGCTTGTACCGATTTTGAAGCCTACAAAGAAAAGAAAGCAAAAGAATTTGCCGACAAAAGAGAACGTGAGCTACGCGAGCGCGAGTACGAACTAGAAAATGAAGGCCGACTCATAGACCAGAAGATACGCGAGGTGAAGGCCGAGATGGACTACCGCGCAAAGCACAAGCCCAAATGCCCCACCTGCGGCTCGGAGAGAGTTGCGCCAATAGGCGAAGCGGAAAGATGGATGGATTCCACCGGTTTGGGCACGGTGGTCGGCGGTGGACTCAACAGTCCCTCCCTTGGCAAGTCATACCGGTGCTTCAACTGCGGTTACCGCTGGTAACGCCGGTACGGATATAACTTTTACACAAAAAAACAGGCAGGAAAACGAGAAATTTCCTGCCTGTTTATTATTGAAAAATGCCCGCGGATGCTGTACAATATCGCAGTTTGGAGATGAGATATATGAAAGCATTATTATCCCTTGCCATCGCAATGTTCGCCGGACTTATGATGACCCGGCTTCTGAAAAAATCACATCTGCCCGACGTGACGGCCTACCTCGTTGCGGGCGTTCTGATCGGCCCCTGCTTCATCGGCGCGCTGGGCATCCCCGGCATCGGCTTTGAAAGCTACGAGGAGCTTGAGGGCGTCGGGCTTATTTCAAACGTCGCTCTGGGCTTTATCGCCTTCTCGATAGGCAACGAGTTCCGCCTGTCGCAGCTCAAGGAGACGGGCAAGCAGGCGCTTGTTATCGGTATTTTGCAGGCCGTGACCGCGACGGTGCTTGTCGATATCGCGCTTGTGATATTCCATTTTATCCGTCCCGACGTACTGACCGTCCCCGCCGCGATAACCCTCGGCGCCATCGCCGCCGCGACTGCTCCGGCCGCGACGCTCATGGTCGTGCGCCAGTACAAGGCCAAGGGGCCGCTCACTGACCTCCTGCTGCCGATAGTCGCGCTGGACGACGCGGTCGGCCTCGTGCTGTTCGCAGTGTCCTTCGGCATCGCCAAGGCGCTGAGCAGCGGCGTTGTCGACCTCTACACCATCGTCGCAAACCCGATAATCGAGATTACCGCCTCCCTGCTCCTCGGCGCAGTCGCGGGCTGGGTTATGACCCAGATCGAAAAGCTCTTTAACTCCAACACAAACCGCCTTGCCATAACCATAAGCTTTGTATTCCTGACGGTCGCGCTGTCGATGATAAGCGTGAAGATCGGCCCCGTGACTCTGGGCTTCTCGTCGCTGCTGGTGTGCATGATGCTCGGCAGCGTGTTCTGCAACCTCTGCCCGCTCTCCGAAGAGATCATGGAGAACTCCGACCGCTGGACAGGCCCTCTCATGGTGCTGTTCTTCGTCATCTCCGGCGCAGAGCTGGAGCTGGGCGTATTCAAGGAGCTTGCCTCGGTGCTCGTCGGCATAATCTATATGCTTGCCCGCTCTGCCGGTAAGTATATCGGCGCGCGCGAATCCGCAAAGCTCATGCGCTGCGATAAGAACATCGTCGAATACCTCGGCATCACGCTGCTGCCGCAGGCCGGCGTCGCGCTGGGCATGTGTGTCACGGCGTCCTCCCTGCCTGAGGACGGCGCGCTGATACGAAATATCGTGCTGTTCGCCGTGCTCATTTATGAGCTTGTCGGCCCGATGCTTACAAAGTGGGCGCTGCAAAAGGCGGGCGACATCAAGCCTATGGGCGATGATGTCAGAAATCGCCGCGAACGTAAATTGGAACAGGCAAAAAATGTGCAGCATTGACAAAAAATGCGCCGCAAGTGTTTTTCCTCTTGAAAATCCTTGAAGCTTGATATAAAATAGCCCTCGGTGCCGGGAGGCGGGTCAGCCGCTCCTCGGCACTATATTTTGTGGTCAATTCGGTTACAGGCCGGTTAAAGTTTCAATATCTTGTGATTTGCTCTTGACAAGAGCAGCATATGACTGTATTATACTGCATGGACATAAGAATTGGGCTAAGGGAGGCCGCGTTATGCTCATATCCGGACTGCAAAAGCTCACGCTGCTGGATTACCCCGGCAAGGTCGCATGTACTGTGTTCACGCCGGGCTGCAATCTCCGCTGCCCCTTCTGCCACAACGCCCCTCTCGTGCTGCCGGAGCTTGTCGGGCAGGACACGGATGAGGAGCAGGTGCTGAGCTTTCTGAGGAAGCGTCAGGGCGTGCTGGACGGCGTTGCGATAACCGGCGGCGAGCCGCTGCTGCACAAGGATCTGCCGTCGTTTCTCGAAAAGGTTCGCGCGCTGGGCTTTATGATAAAGCTCGACACGAACGGCACTTTCCCTGAGCGGCTGAAGGACGTCGTCAGCGCAGGACTTGTCGACCGCGTGGCGATGGACATCAAGAACGCTCCGGAGCTTTACGCAAAGACCGTCGGGCTTGATACGCTCGACCTCGGCGCAATAGAACGCTCGAAGGACTTCCTGCTGGGCGGGACTGTGGATTACGAATTCCGCACGACCGTCGTCCGCGGGCTGCACACGCGCGAGAGTATCATGGGCGCGGCGCAGTGGATAGCAGGCGCGAAGGAATATTATCTCCAGCAATTCAAGGACTCCGGCCATATTATTGCGATAGACGGCCTGAGCGCGTATGACGAGAAGGAAATGCACTCTCTTGCCGAAGCCGCGGCGCAGTATGTGCCGTCGGTGCAGGTGCGGGGAGTTTAAAGATACAAAGTATAGGAGGATAAGATATGTATCAGGTAATCAAGCGTGACGGAAAGATAGTTGATTTTGACATCAATAAGATAGCCGCCGCCATCAAAAAGGCGTTCGATGCCACAGGCACCGACTACAACGACAGCATTATTGATTTTCTGGCGCTGAAGGTCTCCGCGGACTTTCTGCCCAAGATAAAGGACGGCCTTGTCGCGGTCGAGGACGTGCAGGACAGCGTCGAGGCAGTGCTCTCCCGCGGCGGCTACGAGGCGGTTGCGAAGTCTTACATACTCTACCGTAAGCAGCGCGAGAAGCTGCGCAACATGAAGTCCACCTACCTTGACTACAAGGACACCGTGGACAAGTACCTCGGCGCTCTCGACTGGCGCGTCAAGGAGAACTCCACCGTCACCTACTCCGTCGGCGGACTTATCCTCTCCAACTCCGGCGCCATCACCGCCAACTACTGGCTCAGCGAGGTCTACGATCAGGAGATCGCCGACGCGCACCGCAACTGCGACATTCACCTGCACGATCTGAGCATGCTCACCGGCTACTGCGCCGGCTGGAGTCTCAAGCAGCTGATCCAGCAGGGTCTCGGCATCCCCGGCAAGATCAACTCCTCCCCCGCGAGCCATCTTTCCACCCTCTGCAACCAGATGGTCAACTTCCTCGGCATCATGCAGAACGAGTGGGCAGGCGCGCAGGCGTTCTCTTCGTTCGACACCTATCTCGCTCCCTTCGTCCGCGTCGATAACCTGACCCAGAAGGAAGTCAAGCAGTGCATCCAGTCCTTCATCTTCGGCGTGAACACCCCGTCCCGCTGGGGCACTCAGGCTCCGTTCTCCAACATCACCCTCGACTGGACCGTCCCCGCTGACCTCAAGGATCAGCCCGCGATAGTCGGCGGCAAGGAGATGGACTTCACCTACGGCGACTGCAAGAAAGAAATGGACATGGTCAACAAGGCCTTCATCGAGATAATGATCGAGGGCGACGCGAACGGCCGCGGCTTCCAGTACCCGATCCCGACCTACTCCATCACCCGCGACTTTGACTGGTCTCCCACGGAGAACAATAAGCTGCTCTTCGAGATGACCGCGAAGTACGGCACCCCCTACTTCTCCAACTACATCAACTCCGACATGGAGCCGAGCGATGTGCGCTCAATGTGCTGCCGTCTCCGTCTCGACCTGCGCGAGCTGCGCAAGAAATCCGGCGGCTACTTTGGCTCTGGCGAGAGCACCGGTTCTGTCGGCGTCGTGACCATCAACATGCCACGTCTGGCATATCTCTCGAAGGACGAGAAGGACTTCTACGTCCGCCTTGACAAGATGATGGATCTCTCCGCCCGCTCCCTCAAGATCAAGCGCACCGTCATCACCAAGCTCCTTGACGCAGGACTTTACCCCTACACCAAGTACTACCTTGGCTCGTTCGAGAACCACTTCTCCACCATCGGCCTTGTCGGCATGAACGAAGCCGGTCTCAACGCCAAGTGGATCCGCAAGGATATGACCCATCCTGAGTGTCAGGAGTTTACCAAGCAGGTTCTTGACCACATGCGCGAGCGCCTGAGCGATTATCAGGAGCAGTACGGCGATCTGTATAACCTCGAAGCCACGCCCGCCGAGTCCACCTCCTACCGTCTCGCCAAGCACGACGTCGAGCTTTACCCCGACATCATCACGGCGGCCGAGCCGGGCGGAACCCCGTACTACACCAACAGCTCTCACCTGCCTGTCGGCTTCACGGACGATATCTTCGCCGCGCTCGACATTCAGGACGATCTCCAGACCCGCTACACCTCCGGCACCGTATTCCACGCCTTCCTCGGCGAGAAGCTGCCGAGCTGGGAGGCCGCGGCGAACCTCGTGCGCAAGATCGCCGAGAACTACAAGCTCCCGTACTACACCCTCTCCCCGACCTATTCCGTCTGCAAGAACCACGGCTACCTGAGCGGCGAGCAGTTCAAGTGCCCCCACTGCGGTGAGGACACCGAGGTATACAGCCGCATCACCGGCTACTACCGCCCCGTGCAGAACTGGAACGCAGGCAAGACGCAGGAGTACAAGGAGCGCCGCGAGTACAACATCGGTACCTCCAAGCTCACCCATAACGGCCCCATTGAGCATGACGCGCCGAAGGCCGAGGAGCACCACGATGCCTCCCACGGCGGCGCGAGAGCGATCCTCTTCGCCACTCCCACCTGCCCCAACTGCCGCATCGCCTGCTCGTATCTCGACAAGGCCGGCTTCAAGTACGAGAAGCTGATGGCCGACGAGAACGCAGAGCTGGCGCTGAGCTACGGCGTCAAGCAGGCTCCGACCCTCGTCGTCACCAACGGCACCGACTTTGAGAAGTACGCCGGCGCGCCTGCGATAAAGCAGTATCTTGCCCAGTGATCTGATTTAAAACAGAATACGCCCCGGTTCGCCGGGGCGTATTCATTGCATACAGGAGTTATAGCTATGTACGATATAATCATAATCGGCGGCGGCCCCGCGGGGCTTACCGCGGCGACCTATGCCTGCCGCGCCGGGAAAACGGTGCTCGTGATAGAGAAGGCGGCCTTCGGAGGGCAGATTACATGGTCGCCCAAGGTCGAGAACTTCCCGACCATAATTTCCATAAGCGGCACGGAGCTTGGCGACAGGCTTTTGGAGCAGGCGATGGAACAGGGCGCGGAGGTCGAGCTGGAGGAAGTGACCGCCGTGGAGACGGACGGCGATGTAAAGCGTGTCTGCTGTGACTCGGGAGCCGAGTATGAGGCTAAGGCGATTATCATTGCGACCGGCGCAAAGCCCCGTATGCTCGGGCTTGAGCGCGAGGAGGAGCTTGTCGGCAGCGGCGTTGGCTTTTGCGCAGTCTGTGACGGTGCATTTTATAAGGGGCGTGACGTTGCTGTCAACGGCGGCGGCAACAGCGCGCTTCAGGACGCAATGCTTCTGAGTGAGACCTGCCGCAAGGTCTATCTTATCCACCGCCGCAGCAGCTTCCGCGGCGAAGAGAAGCTTGTAAAGGCGCTTGAAGCCAAGGATAACGTCGAGTTCATCCTCGATTCCACGGTCGAAGAGCTGCTGGGAGATACAGAACTGCGCGGTATCGCCGTGCGCCACCCCGGCGGGCGGCGCGAAATAAGCCTTGACGGACTGTTCGTCGCCGTCGGGCACGAGCCGGATAATGGCATCTTCTCCGACTTTATGGAGCTTGACGCCGCGGGCTACGCCGCCTCCGGCGAGGACTGCCGCACCAAGACCCCCGGCGTGTTCGTCGCGGGCGACTGCCGCCGCAAGGCCGTGCGCCAGCTCACCACCGCCTGCGCCGACGGCTCCGTCGCCGCCCTTGCCGCGTGCAGCTATATCGACGCTATGTAATATATGAATTGCAAGTCCGTCCGGAGCCGTTCCGGGCGGACTTGTTTATTTTCACAAAGCGGCTTTATGAGCAGCGGCATATCTTGTACAAAGCTCCGAACAGCAAAAAAGCTCTTGCTTTTTCGACATGCTTACCGTATAATCCAAGCGATAAGAGATTTTTAAGCCACGGTGCAGAGACGCCGGCAAAATCGCTCATATGGTACAGGCGTATTGCGCGCCTGCATATTTGTGTGTCTTGCCGGTTCTGCCAGCAAGATTTTTTGTTGCCCGGAGGGATCGTAGATGAAGCTCAAGGCGCAGGTAATGGACGAAGCCGCGCTCAACCGCGCGCTCATGCGCATTGCGCACGAGATAACCGAAAAGAACAAGGGCGTTGACAATGTGGTTCTGGTCGGCATCCGCCGCCGCGGGGAGCCTATCGCGCAGATCATCCGCCGCAATATCGAGAAGATCGAGGGCGCCGACCCCAGATGCGGCAGCATCGACATCGGCTTCTACCGCGACGATCTGAGCACCCTCGCCGACGCGCCGCTTGTGCGCCGCACGGAGCTTCCGTTCGACGTGACGGGACGGGACGTTGTGCTCGTGGACGACGTGCTGTACACCGGCCGCACCGCGCGCGCCGCGATCGAGGCCGTTTTCAGCTGCGGCAGGCCGAAAACGATACAGTTTGCCGTGCTGGTGGATCGCGGGCACCGCGAGCTGCCGATACGCGCCGACTACGTCGGCAAGAACATCCCCACTTCAAGAAACGAGCTTGTGGAGGTTCGCCTCCCGGAATATGACGGCGAGACTGGCGTGTTTCTGATGGACATGACCCAGAATTAAATACGGTATATTGCGGCAAGCGCCGCTTTATATAGAAGGTTCAATTAAAAAATCTACTGAGAGAGGTAAATTGAATGAACAAGAAAACCACCATCGACGGTCCCATTTACGACGCACGCCAGCTCGGCACCCCCAAGATGCTGCTGCTCGGCCTGCAGCACATGTTCGCCATGTTCGGCGCTACCGTGCTTGTCCCGGCTCTGACCGGACTTAACGTCGCTACCGCGCTTCTTTTCGCCGGTATCGGCACTCTGCTCTTCCACCTGCTCACCGGCGGCAAGGTTCCGGCCTTCCTCGGCAGCTCCTTCGCTTTCATCGGCGGCTACAACGCCATCCGCACCATCGGCGCGGCGGCTGACGGTAGCCCCATTTACGACAACGCACTCCTGCCCTACGCCTGCTTCGGCGTCCTCATCGCAGGTCTGATGTACGTTGTCCTCTCCGTTCTCTTCAAGACCTTCGGCGTCAAGAAAGTCATGCGCTTCTTCCCGCCCATCGTCACCGGCCCCATCATCATCGCCATCGGCC
>URPD01000014.1 GCA_900549645.1 uncultured Eubacteriales bacterium | reverse complement strand
GTGCTCATAAGACAGTAATTCTAAAAATTACGATTATGGCATCTGTCAGGCGGGATTGGGAACGAAATAACGGGTATCTGGTGAAAGCCGGATACCCGTTATTTTTTTGACGCCGCTAAAAGCAATAGATTTATTCACAGCTATTACAATAAATTTGGACAGGAAAGCCGGATAGCCAGTCCGGCTTTCTTTCCGTCTCATGCCTAAGCTACAATAAGGGGAGCAACTGGCTGACCTATCACTCCTTGGGCTTCCATGTCCGACTGAAAGACTGTCAGTCATCCCCTTATTGCAGCGTTCGATTTGAGCAGGTTGAGCCATAGAGTTCGCGTCACCCAATAGATTGAATCGGCAATGAGAAAAGATGGATTCCGGTTGCGATTCACAGATGGGAGGAATGCAAATGAACTCTGTTGGCATTAGCTGCTTGTGTAGCGTGGAAGAAAAGAAGGCATCAACCACTCAATTGCCGAAAACTTTCATTCAATGTACTTATTGCGAAAACGCCTCGCTTCGGCTATTATATATTATAAGTATATTATAGGGAGGCGCTGCGGCAGATGAGAAAAGAAAAGTCCTATAGCTTTCCCGCCATTCTTGCGGCGGCCGCCATCCTGCTTGCCTATTTATGCCGCATAACGACCAAGTTCGGCTTTGAGCTCAGACTTCGGGAGGAGCTTATTCTCCCGCTGACGCTGCTGCGGAGCATGATATATCTATGCCTTTTTATGGCGTGGGGAATTTCCCTGAAAATGCGTATTCAGCAAAAGCAGGTGCAGAAATACATGATAGGCGCGGCGGTGCTCATCGTGTTTTGGATATTTGTCCGCTCGCTCAGATTTATGATATTCACCGTGCCGCCCGCCCCGCGCTATCTCTGGTATATGTACTATCTCCCGCTGCTCGCCTTGCCGACCTCGGCGCTCATGGTTGCGCTGTCTATCGGAAAGAGCGACGATTACCGCCTGCCGCAGCACGTCGTTATGCTGTGGACAATTCCGGCGCTGCTGTTTTTACTCGTCATGACAAACGATCTGCATCAGTTTGTTTTCAAGTTCCCGGCGGAGCAGTCCTTCATGGAGTGGAACAACGACTATAGCTACGGCTTCGGCTTTGTCCTCGTTACGGCGTGGGAGCTTATAAGCTCCGTGACGGCCTTTGCAATGCTGCTGAAAAAGTGCCGTCTGCCGTGGAACCGGCGGCTTGCATGGCTTCCCGCGATCCCGCTGGCGCTGTCGTTTTTGTATCTCGGGATGTACGGCTTCGACTTCAAGTGGTTTTTCCTCTTCTTCGGGGATATGACCGTGGTGCAGAGCCTACTTTGTGCCGCGACGCTCGAGGGCTGTATTCAGTTCGGGCTTATTCAATCCAATTCGCATTACGGAGAGCTTTTTGAGGCGGTGAACGGCTGCTCCGCGCAAATCACCGACCGCAATTTTAAGGTAAAGTTCCTTGCCACGGACGCGGAGAGCTTTTCCGAGGAGAGGATACGCGCCGCCGAGAAAGCGCCGCTGCGCCTTGACGACGGCAAGGTACTGCATACGATGCCCGTCAGCGGCGGCTACGCCGTGTGGACGGAAGATAACGCGGAGCTTATCGCCCTCGCCGAGGAGCTGGGGGATTTGCAGGAGGAGCTTAAGGACCGCAATGAGCTGCTGCGCTATGAGTATGAGCGGGAGAAGGTGCGCAAGGAGATAGAGGAGCAAAACCGGCTCTATGACCTGCTGCAATCCGTGACCCAAAAGCAAATCGACGGCATTGCGGCGCTTGTAAAGGAATATCAGCAGAGCGGGGACAAGGGCTCGGAGAGCGCCCGCCGCATACTTGCAAAAATCGCCGTGCTATGCAGCTTTATCAAACGGCGCAAGCATCTGGCGCTGTCGAACTATAAGGACTATCGAATTCCCGCCGAGGAGCTGCGCTCCGCGTTTCGTGAGTCGATGAAGACGCTGGAGCTGCTGGACGTCAGCCACAGCTTCTATTTTGCGGAGACGGAGCTTTTGGACGGCTCGGAGGCCACGGCGCTGTATGATTTCTTTGAGGACGTGATAGAGGCGGCGCTCGACAGCCTGCGCTCGGTCAATGTCCGCATCTCGCGCATCGGAGGAAGGCGGCGCATCGCCGTGACGCTGGAGTGCGAGGCGGAGCTTTCGGCGCTTGCGCGGGATTATCCCGGCGCGGAGCTTGACAATGACGAGGGCGAATGGACCTGCCTGCTCACGCTCGGAACAGGGGGTGAGGGCAGATGACGGTATTTTCCGGCATATCGCTTTTTTATCAAAATCTTCTGCAATTACTGCTCTTTGTAATGCTGCTTGCGGAGCTGTATCTGCTCATTGAGAAAATCTCGCACCGTGCGCCGGGGCAGCTTTGCCTTGTGTCGAGCATTATGCTTACGCTGAATTTCCTGCTCCTGCTTTTCCTTGCGCGCGAACGGCATGACGTGCCGCCGAGCGAGATAGCGGAGCACATACCCTGGACGGTGGTTGCAATAGTCGTGCTTTTGTCGGCGGAGCATATCGCCATAGACTTTCCGATGGAGAGAAGACGCGCGGCGGCGACGCTGTCCGCAGCGTCCATCGTGGAGGCGACAAACGACGTGCCCATGGGAGTATGCTTTTCAAATCCCACGGGGCGCATAATCCTGTGCAATAATAAGCTTCGTATTCTGGCAAATCAGCTCACCGGCGGCTATCCGCAGATGATGGAGGAGCTTACACGGGCGCTGGACGCGCCGCCCGAGACGGTGACGCGCCTGCCCGACGGAAAGCTGCGCTTTTCGGACGGCTGCGTATATAATTTTCAGTATATCGGGCTTACGGTCGGCGGCGAGAGCGGCTGGCATCAGCTCATGGCGCAAAACGTCACGGAGCAGGTGGAGATGAACGAGCAGCTTGCCCGCGAAAACGAGAAGCTCAAGAAAACAAACGCAAGACTGCAAAAAATGCATGAGCGCATGGCGGACGATATCCGCGAAAAGGAGAGCCTGCAATTCAAGGTCTATATACATGACAGCATGGGCAGGAGCCTTTTGAGTATCCAGGATATCATGAACAGCGGCGAGGAGACGGAGAAAAAGCTGAAATCGCTCAAGGAGGCGGTCGCGGTGCTCTCCGGCAGCCGCCCCGAGTTTGACGACAGCATACAGAAGGTCATTCAAAGCTCCGCAGGGCTTGGCGTAAGAGTGCTGCTGTCCGGCTATCTTCCGAGCGGGACGCGGGTCGAGGCGCTGACGGTGCAGGCGGTGCGGGAATGTGTGACAAACTGCATCCGCCACGCAAAGGGCAATGAGGTGAGGGTAGACATTAAAAACTACGCCCAGATATACACCGTGACTATAAGCAATAACGGCGAAAAGCCGAGGAACGCCGTCACCGAGGGCAGCGGACTGACCGGTCTGCGCCGCAGTGTGGAGGCGGCGGGCGGCGAGATGAGGATATCGCACTCTCCGGCCTTCGCGCTGATTTTGAACCTGCCGGGAAAGGAGAACGAGGACTATGATTAACACCCTGCTTGTCGAGGACGACCTGTATATACAAAGGCATTTTGTCGAGCGCTTTTCCGAGGAAGAGGATATACGCATCGTCGCCGCCGTGCGGGACGCATTCGAGGCGGAAGGACTATGCGGTCAGGGGGGCATCGACCTTGTGCTCATGGATGTGCTGACGCTGCACAAGCATTCCGGGCTTGCCGCCGGCAAGCGCATAAGGGAGGCGTATCCGAATATCAAGGTGCTTATCGTCACCTCCCTTGTAGACCCCGAGGTCTTGCAGCAGGCAAGACGCGGCTGCGCGGACAGCCTGTGGTATAAGGACCACGGCACGGATGCGATTATGGACGTGATACGCCGCACGATGGCGGGGGAGCGGGTCTTTCCGAGCTTTTCTCCCTCCGTCGAGATGAAAAGGTGTATGTCCGAGGATTTTACCCCCGCCCAGATAGAAATTCTGCGCGACTTTATAAAGGGCTATACCTACCGCGAGATTGCGGAGAAGTTCAATCTCTCGGTGAGCGGCGTGCGTTATAATATCGCCGAGATGGTGAGGATAGGCGGCTTTAAGAACAAGGAAGAGCTGACCACCGTGGCAATTGAAAATAAGCTTGTCGTCACGACGCTTGACGACGGCGAGACAGAATAAGCTTGAGCTCCCGAGAAAAAAATTCTCGGGAGCTTATTTTTCGGCAATTCCTACGATTTTTAACGAGATATTTATGCTATATGCTGAAGCACGGCGAGATAAATTTGAGCTTATGAGCAAAATCCACAACATACTGACACAAGTGTCAGTGACAAAAGGGGAGAGTGCCGCTATAATTATTAATGTGAAAGTTTAAGCAAAAGCGGAGGTGACGAAGGAGAAGTGAAAAGAATAGTTTTGGATATGCAGAGCACCTTGTATGCAAGGCAGATGGAGCGGGCGCTTTTGCAGGAGCTTGACAACTGGCAGGTCGTTATCGCCGAGGAGCCGAGTCTTACGGCGGATATCTGCAAAACGCATATGCCGAGCGTCCTTTTGATGGAGGTCACCTGCTACACTCCGTGGAGACTGTCCGAGCGCATGGAGGTACGCAGCAAGGTGAAAAGGAATTGTCCCGACTGTAAGATCATTCTCACCGTCGAGGAGCGGGCGGATAAGGAGCTTGCAGAGCAGGTCAAGGCCGCCAAAAGGGATGGGCTGATAGATGCGTTTATCTTCCTGTCCATGACTGATAAGTATCTTACGGCGCTGCTGGATACGTTGTGAAAAGAGGTAATGAGATGAGAAAAATCACCTGTGCGCTGCTGGCGCTGCTGATTGTGGCGGCACTCCTGCCTGTAAGCGCTGCCGCAGCCTGCGACCATAGCTTTTATCAGGCCGAGGCGTACAAAGCCACCTGTACCGAGGACGGATATTATATCCTGCGCTGCTCAAAGTGCGGATATGAGGAAAAGTACGTCACCGAATATGCCTACGGGCATAACTGGGTGGAGTTCAGCCGAGAGCCTGCAAGCTGCATGAGCGAGGGCATGATAGCCTATAGATGCGGAAACTGTGGAGAGTTCGGCAAAACCGAGACGATACCCCGCAAGCCGCACAGCTTCGGAAGCTGGTTTGTGACCACGCCCGCAAGCTGCTATGATGAGGGCATAAAGACCCGCGAGTGCAGCTATTGCGGCGTGACCGAGAGAGCGTCTGTCCCCAGAACTCAGCATAATTATGTGTTCGCCTACGTCATGTCGCAGCCGACGACGACAAGCGAGGGCTATGAGCTTTATGTGTGCAGCATTTGCGAGACGGAGTATGTAAAAACTCTCCCGAAGCTCAGCGGCGGCACTACGGTGACACCGCCCCCGGCGCTCACTCCGGAGCCTACGCAGTCACCGGAGCCTACGCAGTCACCGGAGCCGACGGAGACGCCTGACGACAAGAGCGCCGATAAGAGCAGCGACAAGGAGCGCGCCGAGAGAACGGACGGCAAGAAAGGCGTAAACGGCAAGCTCGGCAAGGGCACACCCGGCGAAGCGAATGCAGCGACCGGCATAGAAGCGCCGAGTGCGAAGGACTCCGTCCCCGTTTGGGCGATAATCATGGCGGCAGTCGGAGTTCTGGCGGCGATAGCGGCGGGAATAGTGTTTTTTGTGAGAAAGCGCAAGAGAAGCTGACAAACGGCCGCAGGCCGTCAAGAACATAAAAAACAATTAATAATAAGGAGACAACAGATTATGGGACTTATTCAGGCAGCAATGGGTGCAGCGGGAGGCGTATTGGCCGACCAGTGGAGAGAATATTTTTACTGTGAGTCTATTCCCGAGAGCGTGATGGCCATCAAGGGTCAGCGCAGAGTCACGGGCAGGGGCAGCAACAAGGGCGTTGACAACATCATCTCCAACGGCTCTATCATCGCGGTTGCCGACGGACAGTGCATGATGATCGTCGAGCAGGGCAAGATAGTCGAGCTTTGTGCGGAGCCCGGTGAATTTGTCTACGACACCTCGACCGAGCCTTCGATTTTCTCCGGCGACCTCGGCGATGCGCTGATGGCGACCTTTAAGAACATCGGCAAGCGCTTTACCTTCGGCGGCGAGGCACCCAAGGATCAGCGCGTGTACTATTTCAACACCAAGGAGCTTATCGGCAATAAGTACGGCACTCCCTCTCCCGTGCCCTTCCGTGTCGTTGACCAGAGCGCGGGCATAGATATTGACATCTCCATTCGCTGCTTCGGCGAATACAGCTACCGTATCGCAAACCCCATCCTCTTCTATACAAACGTCTGCGGCAACGTGAGCGAGTCCTACACCCGCGACAAGCTGGAGGGTCAGCTCAAGACCGAGCTTCTGACCGCGCTTCAGCCCGCGTTTGCAAAGATTTCCGACATGGGCATAAGATACAGCGCACTGCCCGGTCATACCCTTGAGCTTTCTCAGGCGCTCAACGAGGTGCTCTCCGGCAAGTGGCGTGACCTGCGCGGTCTTGAGATAGTCTCCTTCGGCGTGTCCAGCGTAAAGGCCAGCGAGGAGGACGAGCAGATGCTCAAGCAGATGCAGCAGGCAAAGGCGTATATGAACCCCGGCATGGCGGCGGCAAACCTTGCCAGAGCGCAGGCTACCGCGATGCAGGCTGCGGCGAACAATCAGGGCGGCGTCGCAATGGCGTTTATGGGCATGAACATGGCGCAGAACGCCGGCGGCTTCAATGCTCAGCAGCTCTACCAAATGGGCGCGCAGCAGCCCGCGGCGCAGCCGGTTCAGCAGCCCGCAGCACCGGCAAATCCCGCTCCGGCGGCAAACGCATGGGTCTGTGCCTGCGGCGCAACGGCAACGGGCAAGTTCTGTCCCGAGTGCGGCGCGAAGAAGCCGGAGCCCAAGCCCGCGGCCGAGGGCTGGACCTGCTCCTGCGGCGCGGTGAACAAGGGCAAATTCTGTGCCGAGTGCGGCAAGCCCAAGCCCGCCGCAGCCCCGCAGTACAAGTGCGATAAGTGCGGCTGGGAGCCGGAGGACCCGAGACACCCGCCCAAGTTCTGCCCCGAGTGCGGAGACCCCTTTGACACCGGGGACATAGTGTGAGCAAGCTCTGGCGCAGGCTCCTTGCGGCTCTGGTGATTATTGCCCTGCTCATCCTGATTTTCTGTGTGCTTTTCCGTGTCTTTGTCACAAACCGGATCATGGACGGCGGCTGCGGGATGGAAAACCCGGACCTCAGGAGAGCAGAGGCAAAGCTACCCGCCTCGGACGCGGAGGAGCTAAGCTTGCGGGAGGATATAAATAATTAAAATAATATAAAGGAGGAAACGCTGTGAAGGGAAGCAAATTTCTCAAGGTCACCGGAATACTGATGATAATAGGCTCGGCGATGGTCATACTGCTCGGCGTTATAGTAGCGGGCTTCGGCGCGCTTGTAGCCGGAATTGGCGCTGCCTCCGGGCTTACGGGCAATTACTTTCTGGCTCTGCTTGCAACGCTTGTAGGCGGCATATGTCAGCTTGTCGCGGGCATCATGGGAGTCAAGCACTGCAAAAACCCTCAAAAAGCCAAGCTGCTTATAATATGGGGCGTGCTCGTCGTGCTTTTCGGCATCCAGATTATCGTTATGAACCTGTATAACGGCGGCTTCGACTCCAAGGCGCTCATGTCCGGGCTTGCCGGATTTGTAATTCCGGGGCTGTATATCTACGGCGCGGTGCTCAATTTCCGCGAGCTGAATTGAAGGCATAAAATAATAATAATAAAATAATATAAAGGAGGCAGCCGCCTTATGGGACTGTTTGATAAAAAATACTGCGACGTCTGCGGGGAGAGGATAGGGCTTCTCGGCAACCGCAAGCTGGAGGACGGGAATTTGTGTAAGGACTGTGCCCGTAAGCTGTCCCCGTGGTTCTCAGAGCGCCGCAACAGCAGCGTAAACGAGATAAAGCGGCAGCTTGAATACCGCGAGGAAAACCGCGGCCGCGTTGAGGCCTTTCACATAACGCGGACGCTCGGCAGCGGCACAAAGCTTTTGCTGGACGAGGACGCGGGACTGTTCATGGTCACAAGCGCGAAGAATATCGCGGAGGCAAACCCGGACGTGTTGGCGCTGTCGGACGTTACCGGCTGTACTCTGGACGTTGAGGAGAGCAGTAAGGAGCTTTTGCACGAGGATAAGGACGGAAACGAGGTCAGCTATAATCCGCCGCGCTATGAGTATTCCTATGACTTCTACATAATCGTCAACGTCAATAACCCCTATTTCAATGAGATGCGCTTCCGCATCAATCCGAGCTCCGTGGAGATCAGCCCGCCCCCGTCCATTCGCCCCGGAGTGACCCTGCGCTTCAACCCCGAGACTAACGCGGAATATAAAAAGTATAAGCAGCTTGGGGAGGAGATACGGCAAATTCTCGTGAAGGTACGGGATGATGCCAGAGAGAAGATAGAACAGGCCGCCGCGCCCAAAACGGCAGTAAGCTGCCCCTACTGCGGCGCGACGACTACACCGGACGCAAGCGGCTGCTGCGAATACTGCGGCGGCGCGCTGATGGGATGATTGCCGGGACGGATTTTGTTTTCCGGTTACGGCAGCATCAGGCTTTATTGGAAATGACTTAGGAGGAATTTACTGAAATGAAAAAGAGAAAAACCAGACTGCTTTGCCTGCTCCTTACGCTTGCAATGGCGCTCACGCTCTGCGCCTGCGGCGGGGATAAGGCATCGTCAGACCCGAACCACATCGTCCTTGAGGACTGCACGCTCGACTATAAGGGCGCGGTTCTCACTCAGGACTCGGTAGGAAACGACACAATAGTTATCACCCTCAGCTATACGAACACGGGCAAAAGCTCCGCGTCCTTCCTATGGACGGTAGTTGAGAAGGGCTTCCAGAACGGAGTGGAGCTCGATATCGCAAGCATCTTTACAAATGAGGATACATATGAGACCGTGACCGACGGACAGCTCACCGAAATTCAGCCCGGCGCAAGCACCGACGTATGCCTTGCCTTTATCCTGCGCGATAAGGAGAGCAAGGTCGAGGTGGAGCTTTCGCAGATAATCGGCAAGAAGGTCGGCAAGCTCAGCATTGACCCCACGACCCTGAGCACCGAGCAGTTCGGCGGCAGCGGCAGCGGCTCGACCATGCTCAACAAGACCGGCGACCCGCTGCTTGACTGGTGGAACGGTCAGTGGTACGGCTGGTGGATACTCACCGGCGGCACCGGCGCTTATGAGGAAATGAATAATAACTGGTGGGACGTGTCCGGCATTATCGAAATAGGCTCTGACTACATGGGCACGGTCACGCTCTGGGATGAGGACTACTCGAGGAGCAATCCCATGGTCGATGCAACCGTCAGCCTGAACTCCGCCGGTACAGGCGAGCACGGCACGATGATGTCCGAGGGAGGCTGGTTTACGGATATACCGCTTGAGCACGCCGACTGGATAGTCGATCCGGGTCTGTCGGAGTTTGACGCGATGATATGCATTGACGGCTGGTACGAAAACGGCGACGATGAGTACAGATATGAGATATATCTGCGTCCCTGGGGAACCTACTGGGATGACGTGACGGAGGAGGGACGTCCCAATCTCTATGACGATTGGTATATTCCTCTCATCGAGAAAAACGCCCTAATGCCGGATGTTATCGGCGGTGAGGCTACGGAGTTTGCCAGCGGCGGCTCACAGGGCGGCGAGGCGACGCAGACCGGCGCCACCGGCGGCGATTACGGCAAGTCGAACGCAAACGCGACCGGTCAGGTCTCCCGCGAGGTCATGGACAGAGCAATTCTCTCCCTCAAGGGCGACTTTATCTGGGATGACGTGAAGTATGAGGATATCCGTGAGCTTCTCGGCACGGACGGCGTGCCCTACACCGAGTTTGACTCCTGGCGCGCCGACCGCCATACCTATGAGTGGTTTGCGCCCGAGAGAGTTACCCTGCTTGTAGCCTTCAAGGTGGAAAACGGCGAGGAGATAAGCAATAGCTGGACCAGCGGAAGCTGGGACGGTCCGGAGTATGACGTGACTCCGGTGAAGCTCGGCAGCCGCCCCGAGGGCAGCGGTAATATGATTGACCAGAGCGTCACGATAACAGACTCCCGTCAGAATGTCGAGGCGACCGTGATGTTCAAGATACCCGAGGGCGCGTGGTGCGTCGATCCGGGCGTCCGCTCAAGCTTCCAGATAATCAACAACCCGACGACGGATAACGTGCCCTTCCGGACACCCTACATCAAGGTCGAGCTGTTTGAGACCTCCGAGAGCCTCAATTACTATGAGAAGGACTTTGAAAATCTGACGGAGCTGGAGTCCAGAACAATCGGCGGAGTCACCATGAACGGACGCAGCTATAAGAACGTCGGCATAGAGTGGATAGAGTTCTACGGTCAGATACCGAGCGGCGGCTGGATAAGCATCAGGCTTGCCTATATGAGCGCCGATCCCGGCTCCGATTGCAGCAATATACTCGACAGCATGAGCTTTAAGTAAAATAATACTGCCTCTTGATTTGTCCTCCGGGGCAAATCAAGAGGGGACCCGCCGCAGCTCTCGGCGGGATATGGAAGGAAAGATAAGATGGCAATACAGGTAACTAACTATCAATGTCCGGCCTGTACCGGCCCCCTGCATTTCTCCGGCGAGACGGGAATGCTTGAGTGCGACTACTGCGGCTCAAGCTATGACGTGGCCGAGATAGAGGCGCTATACGCGCAGAAGGACGAAAAGGCGGCGGAGGCAAAGCAAAAGGCGGACGAAAAGGCGGAACGCGCCGCGGCGGACGGCGACGATTGGGACACCTCCGGAATGAGCTCCGACTGGGGCGACGAGGCAAACGGGATAAAGGCATATACCTGCCCCTCCTGCGGCGCGGAGCTTCTCTGCGAGGAGACTACGGCGGCGACCTCCTGCCCCTACTGCGGCAACCCGACGGTCGTGCCCGGCCAGTTCTCGGGTATGCTCAAGCCCGATTATATCCTGCCCTTCAAGCTCGGCAAGCAGGATGCAATCAACGCGCTCAAGCGGCATTACCGCAAAAAGCCGCTGCTCCCCTCGACCTTCTCCAAGGCAAACCATCTTCAGGAGATAAAGGGCGTGTATGTCCCCTTCTGGATGTTTGACGGCTCCGCCGAGGGCAGCGTCAGATTTCACGCGACACAGAGCTATACGCACACCTCGGGCGACTATGAGATAACCACGACCGACCACTACGATGTGCGCCGCAGCGGTTCGCTCAGCTTCAGCCAGATACCCGTGGACGCCTCCAGCAAAATGCCGGACGACTACATGGACTCCATCGAGCCGTATGATTACGACGATTTGAAGCCCTTCTCCTCGGCATATCTCCCCGGCTACCTTGCAGATAAGTATGACGTGAGCGTGGAGGACAGCCGTGCGCGCGCCGACAGGCGCTGCGAGGGCTCCTTTGTCGCCGCCATGGAGGGCACGGTCGAGGGCTATACGAGCTGTAGTGTCAAGGAGGAGAACATTCGCCTCAAGCGCGGCAAGGTGCAGTATGCGCTGCTGCCGGTGTGGATATTGAATACCAAGTGGGAGGGCAAGGACTATCTCTTTGCCATGAACGGTCAGACGGGTAAGCTTGTGGGCAATCTGCCGGTGAGCAAAAAGCGCGTGCTGGGGCTTTTCTCCGCAATCGCGGCGCCTCTGCTTGCAGCGGCCATAAGCCTCGGACTGCTTTTGATGAGATAGGCGGTGTGAGATGAAAAAAAGACTGATATCAATACTGCTTATCCTCGTTCTTCTCATCCCGCTCTGCGCCTCGGCATATGCCACCAAGGCGGACGGTGCAGAGCCGTATAACATCACGGACGATGTAGGTCTTTTGTCCGATGCCGACAGACAGCGGCTTGAAAAGATGGCGCAGACGGTGACCTATAAATACGGGATAGGCGTTTACGCCGTCATTCTTGACGATTACAGCATATTTAGCTCCGACAGCGCCTATGCTGCGGCGGAGAGCATATACCATAGCTATAATATGGGGCAAAACTCCGGGCGAGACGGTATTTTGCTGCTGCTCAGCATGAGTGAAAGAGAGTATGGGCTCTATTACTACGGCGACAAGAGCGCGGAGGTTTTCACGGACTCTGCCTTGCAGGGAATTGAGGATGCCTTCCTGAACAGGTTCGGCAATGACGACTGGGCAGGCGGCTTTGAGGACTACATAAAGTATTGCGCAAGCTATATTGAAAACGGCGCCGCCGCCTCGACGGGCGGAGCACAGCTTGACAATATCACGGACGATGCCGGACTTCTCAGCGAGCCCCAGTGGCAGCAGCTTGAAAAAATGGCGGAGGCTGTCTCACAGAAGTACGGAGTCGGCGTCTATATCGTGACGGTGGACGATTACCGTGACTTCAATGCGGGCACACCCTTCCAGACGACCTACACCATATACCATGAGTACAACATGGGCGAGGGACCCGACCGCGAGGGTATCATGCTGCTTCTCAGCATGGATGACCGCGACTGTGCGATTTTCTGCTACGGCGAGAACTCAGAGTACACCTTCAGCGAATCCGGGCGCAAGGTGCTCGAGGAAGTATTTCTGGACAACTTCAAGGACGACGACTGGGCAGGCGGCTTTGAGGATTATATCCGCGAATGTGCCCGTTTCCTTGAGAGCGCAGCCGAGGGAAAGCCCGTTAAGCAAAGCCCCGTGACGGTGATACTCATATTCTGCGGCGTTGCGCTGCTCATCGCACTGGTGGCGACTCTCACCATCTGGGAGAGAATGAACTCCGTTGCGATGGAAACTACGGCTCACGCATACATCTCCGGAAATCTCGAGCTAACCGAGAAGACCGACAGATTTACCCATTCCACGGAAACCAGCAGGAAGATCGAGCGCAGCTCTTCCAGCAGCGGAAGCTCCAGTGAAAGCGGCGGCGGAGGTTCCGGCAGCAGCGGCAAGTTCTGACCCCATGCGCTTCCGGCAGATCCGCAGCCGGAAAACATATGCGGACAAATCTAAAAAACGGAGGGAATAACATGAAGAAGCGATTACTGAGCATCCTGCTTTGCCTTGTCATGATGGTCGGACTGCTGTCCGGCGCTGCATCCGCAGAGGGAACTACTCCGATTACCTCTTTGAAGTTCACTCTGAGCGGATACACTCTGGGAGCCAAGGCGCTGGAGCTCAAGTTAACAAAGGACCCGGGCGATGTAGGCATCGATATTGAGTCTGTGAAGGTGCTCAAGAGGATGAACTCCCTTGAGATCGTTGACCCGAACGAGATTTTTGTGCCCGAGATGACCTACAGCGTAGTCATCAGGCTGAAGGCGCGCGACGGCTTTGACATCACAACGCTTACAAAGGAAAATGTCAAGGCAACGGGCGCCGACATTGAGAAGACGGAGTTGTTCCAGATTGCCGGTCATCCGGAGAATGAACGGTATGTGACATTCCACTTTAAGCCCTTTGACTACCTCCCCGTGAAGGATGTCGCCGTGACCGTGGCTCCGCCCGTGCTCGGCGCGGAGATAAAGGCGGAGGCGCTCTCCTTCACTGCGACCGGAGCAGTGCTTCGCGAAACGACCCCCACAAGCTGGGCGATAATCAGGCCCGAGGGCTCCTACAACGCCGGGAGCACCTTTGTGGCAGGAGAGGTCTACGAATACAGAGTATTTATCACTCCGCAGGAGCTTTATAAGATTTATCAGGACGACACGTTTACCATAAACGGTCTGGCCGCTGAGCTGACTGTTATCTCTGACGGAGAGATGGGCATGCTGAGCTATGAATTTGAGCCTCTGGAGGAGGCCAAGGCCTTCACCGTGCAGCCCGTTGGCGGCATCACGCCCTTCAGAACCGAAAAAGAGGTGAGCTGGAATACAAACTTCACCCCGCTCAAGGTCGAGAAGCTGCGTGACGGCGTGGCCTACGGCGTGCTTGCAGATCCCACGGCGACCAGCGCCATGTACAGCGCCGGTCCCGGTCTTGAAAAGCTCCGCGCCTACTACGGCAGCGGCGATAAGGACTATGTGGAAAGCGACGAATTCTCTGTGAGCTATGAGGTGCTTGACAGAGCCATATCGCCTCAGAGCTTCGGCATAGGCGGCGTGGGACTCTTTGAGCCCATAGAAAACGTGCAGCTTAACCCGGACGCCGCCAATGACGGCGCTATGACCGAGGTGTTTATCTGCAAGGACCGTGAGCAGATAGATAATCTCGTAAAGGGTACGCCTCCGGTATGGTACGGCGAGCTCTTCCAGCCTGACACCGATTATTATCTGGTCGTGAGATTTACCCCGGAGTACGGCTTTGACGGCAACAAGCTCGATAAGGAAAGCATTTCTATTGAGGGCTACGGCAAGCCCGATGAGCTGATCTTCGACAAGGGCGACACCATGACACTCGGCTACGCCGTGTTCAAGCTCCCGCAGCTTACGGAAAAGACCATAAGCCTTGAGCTGCCCTTCGTCAAGACCGTCAAGCAGGGCGGAGGCGTTGCTCCCGGTGAGGAGAGCTTCCGTCTTGAGATAATCCGTAACGGCGAAAGCGTCCCGGCGCAGTATATGAAGGTGAGCTACTCCGCCGCGGTTACGACCAATGGCGTGGGCGATTTCAGCAGTAAGCTCGTTATCACCGGACCCGAGTCTCAGGTCGAGGGCTTTATTGACGGCGGCTTCTATATCCGTGAGGTCAAGGGCTATAACGACCGCTGGACCTATTCCGACGCGCTGTGGTATGCCCACCCCTACATGGATAGCGGCGATCAGCTCAAGCTCCAGATCTACTCCGCCTCCATCATGAGCTCCGATAACGGCAGCTACTATGTCTGGAACCGCGAAAATCCCGTAGACAAGATGAGCTTTGAAAACGTCTACACCTTTGACGATCCGGTGATAAAGGTCGAGATACCTTTCACCAAGACCGTCAAGCAGGGCGGCACCAACGCCCCCAACAAGCAGACCTTTAAGCTTGAGATATTCGATGTAGGCAACGGCAACGCCGACAACTATAAAGATGTCAGCTACACCGCCTCCGTCAGCACCAACGGCAAGGGCGATTATAACGGAACCATGGTCATCACCGGTCCCCGTTCGCAGGTAAGAGAGTTTATCTGCGAGGGCTTCCTCGTCCGTGAGGTCAAGGGCTCGGCCTCGTTCTGGAGCTATTCTGACGCGGTCTGGGCGGTCATCCCCGAGTACGATGTCGAAAATGACGTGACTAAGCTCTATATCTATCCCACCAAGGCGGAGAAAACCGAGGACGGTAATCACTATGTCTGGGAGGACATGAGCGCGGCCGGAAGGATGAGCTTTACCAATACCTATACCTACAGCCCTGCCGCCGCACCCAAGACCGGCGATGACAGCAATATGCTGCTTCTCTGCGCACTGCTCGTCACCTCCGGCGCCGCCGCGGTGCTCTGGCTTGAGGTAATCAGAAGAAGACGCTCCGACAGCTGATCAAACGCCTCAGACAATTGGTATAATAAACTTGAAAGACCTCGTTTCAAACGAAACGAGGTCTTTTTATGGGGTCAAAGCAAGCTGAAGTGACCCCATAAAAAGTTAGATAAATATAGTAATGTCTACTGAACAAGTGCCCAATTTTTCTTCGGAGCCAGAATCTCCAGAAGATATGTGAGCATTCTCAAAAGGGCGCACGGAATCTTACGGAGATTCAGCACCAGAACGGACATGGCGATCACATGGGCTGCAGTCTCCCGCAGTTTTGTAGTGACCCGCCCCATGCCACATTTGCGCTTCGCCAGGCTGAATGGACGAGCTTTATCTCATTACGCCGGAATATCTGGTGCCGTATCTCAGCTACGTCAAGGAGAACCAGCGCCTGTTCCGCACGGGGATCGAAAACGCGGCCGCACTGCGGCTGGAGGACAGCTATAAGGGACTTTCCCGCTATGTCATCACGCCGGTACTCGACCGCTACGGCGTACCGGAGCGTGAGAAACCGTACCTTATGGCGTTCTATCTGCACGGCCTGATGGCTGTCATTTCGGAATGGCTCAAAAACGACTGCGCCAAACCCGCAGAATATATCGCGGGCGTGATACAGCGCTGTGTGAAGCGCCGTGCGGAAGAGCAGCAAAAGCCGCTGCCCGCGTATAATGAAAATCCCTCGATTCGGAAGAATCGAGGGATTTTCAGCTTCAGCGTCATTCAACAAGGCATAATATGTGTCAGCACATATGGCAAGATCAGGGATTGTTCTGCTTCCTTCTCAGGCTCAGACAATCTGCTATCATGGCGATAAACTCGGAGTTCGTCGGCTTCCCCTTTATACCGCTTACGGTATAACCGAAGAACTTCTGGAGTACTTCAACATCGCCGCGATCCCATGCGACCTCTATCGCGTGGCGTATGGCTCGCTCCACGCGCGACGGCGTCGTGTTGAAACGCTTCGCAACCTCAGGGTATAAAACCTTGGTCACGGCGTTTATCATTTCCATGTTGTTTATCGTCAGTATAATGGCCTCGCGCAGATAGTGATAGCCCTTTATGTGCGCCGGAACGCCGATCTCGTGGATGATATCGGTGACGACGGCTTCAAGGTTCACATCCTGCTTGGTCGGCTGAGGAACGAGCTTGCAGTCGTAACCGGCGTTGGACGCGATTGCACCGTGGCCGGAAAGCTGCCGCACTCTGCCGAGAAGTGCCGGCGGGTCGCATGGTTTGGGCATGAAATAATCAGCGCCCAGCGAGGAACAGGCGGACACTACGTTGTTGTTGAGAAAACCCGACAGAACTATTACGTGCGGATGCGCGCCGCTCTCCGGGATGCGGCGCAGGACTTCAAGCCCGTCGAGCTTGGTCAGCGCCAGATCCATGATGAGCACGTCCGGCGTAAGCTCGGCGACCAGAGCAAGAGTTTCGAGGCCGTCGTCAGTGACTCCGACGACCTCCATATCGCTCTCTGCGGAGATCAGGTTCTTGATAAGTGTACAAAAGTCGTGGTTCGCATCGGCAACAAGTACGCGAATTTTGGTTTCCATAATTTATTCTCCTCCCATATTGCAAAGTCTAGGATATTGCTGTACTTTTAAACAATGTTTTGCCGCTTCGTCCCAAATAACGTACCATAGTTGACACTTTTAGAACAACAGAATCTTGTCGAATGACGAAGATTTATTGTTGACATAATATATATGATTTCCACTAATTTCAATATTCTTCGACATAAAGATTTACAATAAATTTCATCTATATGTCGAACTTTGTCGAAATTTTTAAAAAATTTTATGGCGTTCCGTAAAGAAACTCAAAAGTTTCGTAATGATCGCCGGTGTAGTAGATAAGCCCGTCGTTGGAGAACACTATGCGCTCCGCGCCGCGCGAGGACGCGCCCAGCGTGTTCACGTCGCATTCCGTCCAACTGCGCCCCGGCGCGTCGGGCAGCAAGCCCTCGCGGTTCCCGAAGCGGTCGCCGCCGATGCACATTCCGGGCAGGTATTTCTCAAGCGATCCGCCGCTCCAGCCCGCGGCGCGCGCCTCGTCCTTCGTCACGAAGTTCGGCGGAAGGTGCCCGTAGCTGTGAATATAGAGTGCGACGTCGTCCTTGCTCGTGTAGCTCCCGTCTTCGTCGAGCGTCTGTTCCGGCGCGGCGGACGGCTCAGAAGTTGCCTGCGGCGTGGCTTCAGCGGGCTGCGGCGCGGTAACGTTCGCGCCCATGCAGCCGCCGAGCAGCGCGCACAGCATACACAGCGCGAGCAGAAAACTTGCAAACCTAAGACCTTTTCTCATTGTGACCCTCGCTTTCCAAATATGTTCATATGATTTTAACACTTTTTACACATGGACGCAATTGTCATGCCCGCGGAATTATGATAAAATCAAAATGCAGGGAGGATTTGCCCTATGAAAAAATTTTTACCGCTGCTGCTCGCGGCGCTGTTGGCCTTCGGCCTCTGCGGGTGCGCCGGTTCCGATGCTCCGGACGAACCGGAGGCCACGCAGGTCGTCGAGGAGCCGGACTACGTCCCGGCGTTTTCGGACGCCGAGAGCGCGGCGATGGCGTCGTTTATGAATAAAAACCGCGCGCTCATCTACGAGTCCGCGCTGTATACCTTCGATTTTGACGGCGAATACCGCCCCGTGCTTGCGAGATACACGCCCGACGGTGAGTCCGTGATTCTCGCGGATGACTGCGTGCCGGAGTTCCTGTTGGCGCTGGACGGGAGACTGTATTACGTCAATACCCGCCGCGGCGGCGAGATAGAAAGCATTGCGCCGGATGGGAGCGACCGTCAGGTTCTCGTTGACGAGAGCTGTGACTGGATGCAGATATACGACGGCGAACTGTATTTCTGCGACGGCGAGGCGCAGTTCTGGCACATGCAGCCGGACGGCAGCGGAAAAACCCTGCTGCTTCAGGGGCCGTGCTATTACCCGTACGTGTTCGACGGGCACATCGTGTATCAGGACGGGCGCGACGAGTGCCTGTACCTTGCCAGTACCGCAACGGGCGAAACGCTCCAGCTGAGCTATGTCCCGGCCTACGCGCCGGTGATACTCGGCGGCGAGCTGTACGCCACCGAGAAGACGGACGCGGGCTACGGCATATATAAGCTCGATTTTCAAAGCGGCACGGCGAAGAGCTATGAGGGACACGTCCTCGCGTCGGCGGCGGAGCTGTATATCCGCGCCGGGGAGTGGCAGATCCGCTACCCGGACGGGGACGCGAAACAGTATGTACTGCCGCTCGCGGCGATAAACGGCGGCGCGGCAGAATGTGGGTACAGCGGATACAGACGCGTGGAATACATTAATCCGGAATACCTCGTCGAGAGCGAGTACGAGGCCGGGGGCAGGATACGCAGGTTCACCGTGTGCGGCGCGGATGGCGCGGAAACGGAATTTATGGCCGGAACGGCCGGAGGACAGGGATAAGTATGGACGAGAATTTCATTCATTTTGAAAATGTAAGAAAGGACTACAAGGCGGGCGAGGTCACAGTGACCGCGCTGCATGATGTCAGCTTTTCGATAGGCAGGGCGGAGATATGCGTGATAGTGGGCGAGTCCGGCGCGGGCAAAACGACACTGCTGAACATCCTCGGCGGCATGGACAGCCTCAGCGAGGGGCGCGTCACGGTCGACGGCGTGGACATTTCCGCGTTTGATAAAAAGCAGCTCACCGCATACCGCCGCACTGACGTCGGCTTTGTGTTCCAGTTTTATAATCTGATACCGAACCTGACGGCGCTGGAGAACGTCGAGATCGCGGCACAGCTCAGTAAGGATTCGCTTGACCCGGCGACGGTGCTGGAGCAGGTCGGCCTCGGCGAGCGCGGCAAAAATTTCCCCGCACAGCTCTCCGGCGGCGAGCAGCAGCGCGTCGCAATCGCCCGCGCGCTGGCGAAGAACCCGAAACTGCTGCTTTGCGACGAGCCGACCGGCGCGCTGGATTACCAGACCGGCAAGGCGATATTGAAGCTCCTTCAGGACACCTGCCGCAGCAGCGGCATGACCGTGGTCATCATAACGCACAACAAAGCGTTGTGCGCGATGGCAGATCGGGTCGTGCATATCAAGAGCGGCACGGTGCAGTCGGTCGAGAAGAACGAGCGGGTAGTCCCGGTTGAGGATATTGAGTGGTAAGATGGATAAGTACAGTTTGAAAATGCTGCTCCGCAGAATAAGATCCTCGCTGGGGCGCTACCTTGCGATACTTGCGATCGTGGCGCTGGGCGTGGGCTTCTTCGCGGGGCTGAAAAGCTCTCAGCCCGCCATGCAGAGCACGGTGGACGAATATATGCGCGATAACCGCATGTTCGACTTCCAGCTCATGTCGAGCCTTGGCCTGACGGAGAGTGACCGCGCGGCCTTCGCACAGCTTGACGGCGTGAAGTATGCCGAAGGGGCGTACGGTGTCGACGCGATGGCGGCGGTCGGAAAAACCGAGGAGCCGTACCGGTTCATGTCGGTGACGGAAAACGTCTCCGTGCCGATGCTGGTTGCGGGGCGTATGCCGGAGACTGACGGCGAATGTCTTGCCGACGCGGGCGCGTTCTCCGAGAAGGACATCGGGAAAACCGTGCAGCTTTCGGAGGATAACGACGCCGACACGCTCGACATGTTCACCTCCCGCAGTTATAAGATAGTCGGCATCGCAAAATCGCCGCGCTACATAAGCAACGACCGCGGCAGCACCTCTCTTGGCTCCGGCAGTCTCAAGGGCTTCATCATTCTGCCCGCCGCCGCGTTCAACAGCGAGGTGTACCATGAAATACTGCTCTACTGCAATTTTGACGGCTCGCTGTTTTCAAGCGAGTACGACACCGCGCGGGATAAACTGAAGCCGCGCATACAGCAGCTTCTGAACCGATGCGGCGCGCGCCGGTATGAGACGCTCCGCGCCGAGACCGACGCAAAGCTTGCCGACGCACAGCTTGAGATAAACGACGGTTGGGACGAGTATTACGCCAACGAATCGTCGGCGCTCAGCCAGATAAACGACGGCCTTGCGCAGATCGAGGCGGCGGAGAGCGAGATAGAGCAGAACCGCGCGGCGCTCGACGATGCGGAAAAGCAGCTTGAGGACGGACTGGCGAGTATTCCTGCCGCGCGGCAGGAGATAGAGCAGAACCGCGCCCTGCTGGACGAAAAGCAGCAGGAGATAGACGCGGGGCGCGCGGAGCTTGCACCCGCCGAGGCGCAGATCGCACAGCAGGAGGCGGAGCTGGCGTCGGCGCGCCGCAAGCTTGAGGCCTCGAAGGAGCTTACGCTTGCGCCGTATAAGGCGGTCGTCAACCGGCTCCAGAGCGAGATAAGCACGACTCAGGCGGCGATAGATGCGCTCGACCGGTCGCAGTTCGGCTGGGAGCTGACACTGTCGGTGCTCCAGTCGCGGCTGGAGCGTTTGCAGTCCGAACTCACGCAGGCACAGCAGAACCTCGATGACGCCGCCGCGCAGTTTGCCGATCAGGAGGCACAGCTGGCCGACGGCGAAGCCCAGCTTGCTGCGGCAAAGGCGGAGATCGTTTCGGCAAAGGCCGAGCTTGACGCGGGACAGCAGCAGATAGATTCCGCGCGCGCCCAGCTTGACGCCGCGGAGGCGGAGCTGAACGACGCCGAACAGCAGGCAGAGGCCAACCGCGAGCAGATAGCGGCGGGACGGGCGGAGCTTGACAGCGCCGCCGCCGAGGTTGCGGAAAACCGAAAGACGCTTGAGGCCGCGCGCAGCAGCGCGCTGGATCAGCTTGCGGCGGGGCGGCAGAAGCTTATCGACGCACAGGCGGAGCTGGATCAGGCGAAGGCCGACGCAGACGAGCAGCTGAAGCTCAACCTGTATGTCCTCACGCGCGACGAGAATTCCGGCTGTGCGACCTTTGAAAACGACGTAACAATCGTAAGCGCGGTCGGGGACGCGTTCCCTGTATTCTTTGCGCTCATCGCGGCGCTGGTCTGCACCACGACCATGACCCGCATGATAAACGAAGAGCGCACCCAGATAGGCACGCTCAAGGCGATGGGCTATTCTTCCGGCGCGATAATGCGCAAATACCTGTGGTATTCGGGCAGCGCGGCGTTTATCGGCTGTGTGCTCGGCTTCGCGCTGGGCGTGACCGCGATACCGTATATCGTCTGGGTAGCGTACGAGATAATTTACAGCTACACGCAGCTCAGATTCTATTTCAGCGCGGCTATGTGGCTCGGTTGTCTCGGCGTCGCGGTGATCGGCATAATATTTGTCACGTGGCTCGCCTGCGGGCGGGAGCTTGCCGGGAAGCCCGCGGAGCTTATCCGACCGAAAGCGCCCGACGGCGGACGCCGCATCCTGCTTGAGCATATCAAGCCGCTGTGGAGCAAGCTGTCCTTTCTGAGCAAAGTGACGCTTCGCAACGCGTTCCGCTACCGGCAGAGAGTGCTGATGATGCTCATCGGTATCGGCGGCTGCACGGCGCTGCTTGTCACCGGCTTCGGCATAAAGGACTCGATCGGCGACGTACTCGACTTCCAATATGGCGAGGTAATGCTGTACGACGTCGTCGTAAACTATGACCCGGCGCGCATCCAAAGCGAGGAGCTGCAGTCCCTGCTCGGCAGCCGGACGGAGAATTATTCCCTGAGCTATCAGGAGGAGGCCACGGTCAGAACCGACGGCGGCAGCCATGAAGCCCGGCTCGTCGCAATGGATGAGAGCGCGATGAAGGGCGTGATAGACCTGCACTATGACGGCAAGGCACTGGCCTTCCCTAAGGCCGGAGAGGCCATAATAAGCGAGGGGCTTGCCGAACAGCTCAAGATAAAAACCGGCGACACGCTGACGCTTGAGCTGGATAAGCAAAATGTGCGCGTCACGGTCAGCGGCATATGCAAAAATTATCTGAACCACTACGTCTACGTCGCGCCGGAGACCGTAGGCTCGCCGGAGAACAACGCGGCATTCCTGCAGACCGGCGCTGAAGACGGGGGCGAAAGCCTTGCGGCGTATCTGCGCTCGCAGACGGGCGTGAGCTACGTATCCGTTGTGCAGCAGGAGCGGGATATGATGGCCGATTCGATGGCCAGTCTCGACATCGTTGTAGCGCTGATAGTCGGCTGCTCGGCGGCGCTGGCGTTCATAACGCTGTATAACCTCACGAACATAAACATCATGGAGCGTGTGCGCGAGATCGCAACGATAAAGGTTCTCGGCTTCTATCCGCTGGAGACGGCGTCGTACGTCCTGCGCGAGAATCTGATGCTGTCCGTCCTCGGCGGCGCGGCGGGGCTGTTCCTCGGCAAGCTGTTCCACCGCTTCGTGATGGCGATAATCCAAGTGGATTACATGCATTACGACGTGCGCATAAGCGCGCTGAGCTATGCGCTCGCGTTCGCGGTGACGGTCGTGTTCGCGCTGGCGGCGAACTTCTCCATGCGGCCGAAGCTCGACCGCGTGAATATGGCCGAATCGCTGAAATCCGTGGAATAAGCATAAATAAAATACGGAGTTTCTGAAAATGATTAGATTCAATAATGATTACAACCATGGCGCGTTCGAGTCGATACTGAACGGGCTGGCTGCGACCAACACGGCCAGCTACGCGGGCTATGGCGAAGACGAGTGGTGCGCCAGAGCCGAGGACGACATAAAAAAGCTGATCTCCAGAGACGATGCGCTGATAAAATTTATCCCCGGCGCAACGCAGGCGAATATAGTTGTGATCTCGGCGGCACTCTCCCAGATCCAGAGCGTTATTGCGGCCGATACCGGACATATAAATTGCCATGAGGCGGCGTCCATCGAGGGCGCGGGGCACAAAATACTGGTGCTTCCGAACACCGACGGCAAGATAACCGCGCGGCAGATCGACGAGTGTGCAGCGGAATATTACGGCGGCGGTGCGCCGGAGTATCTGACGGAGCCGAAGATGGTGTACCTGTCATTCCCGACCGAAAAGGGAACACTGTATTCGAAGCGTGAGCTCAGCGATATCAGCAGCGTCTGCAGAAAATACGGCATGTATCTTTTTGTGGACGGGGCGCGCATGGGCTACGGTCTCGGGGCGGAGAACAATGATCTGACGCTGCGTGATTTTGCCGAACTGACGGATGTGTTCTATATCGGCGGGACAAAATGCGGTGCGCTGTTTGGCGAAGCGCTGGTGATCACCGGAGCAGGACTCAAATACCGCTTCAAGGCATATATGAAGCAGAAGGGCGCCGTGCTGGCAAAGGGCTGGCTGATGGGGCTGCAATTTGCGCTCATGCTGGAGAGCGGCGAGTATTTTGAGAAGACGAAGCAGGCAGATGAATTTGCCATGCAGATCAGGAAAGCCTTTGAGGCCAAGAAAATACCGTTCTGGGTCGAAAGCTTTACAAACCAGCAGTTTGTCATTCTGACTGAGCAGCAAAAGAAAATGCTGGCTCAGGGCTATTACTTTGAAGAGGAAGGCACAACGCAGAAGGGCACAGTCGTGCGCTTCTGCACGAGCTGGGCAACGAGCCAGGCTGAAGTCGATGCGCTGCTCGGCGATATAGCAAGGCTGTGAGCGGCGGCTTGATCTCATTGATATGTAAAAACCGCGCCTCCGATCAAAAGATCGGAGGCGCGGTTTCGTTATCGCTCGTTGTAGAGCTTGGCGAGAGTATCCTGTGCGCAGCGGATGAAGCGGCGCACATTTTTTTCGTTCAGGTGATGCGGCGTTGTGATGATGCCGAGTTTGCGGTAGGCCGGCGGGTCGAGCGGGAGAATGTTTACGTCGCCGTTGATGCTCTGCATGACGAGCTTGGAGAGGATCGAAACGCCGAGCTTGTGTTCTACCATCGAGACGATCGAGGGGTCGTCCATATACGTGTTGCGGATGACGGGCGCTGCCTTCCTGCCGTGGACGCTGAGCGCGGGCATGATGTCGAGATCGAAGCCGGAGCTTGGCATGAGGAAGTATTGCCCGGTGAAGTTCTCGACCCGGTAGCTGCCGTTGTCCCCGCCGCAGTCGGCGGGCAGGATTGCGACAAGCTCGTCGTCGCGCAGGTGCGTCCAGCTCAGCCCCTGACACAGATGCGGCTGATAGCTCACTACCGCGCAGTCAAGCTCGTCGTTGCGGACGGCTTCGTAGGTGCCGACGCTGTCGCCCATCGAGATGGAGACCTCGGTGTCCGGACAGCTGTCGCGGTAGGCGGCGAGAATGGCCGGGAGCCACTGCCGCGTGACGCTCGTGTACGCGCCGAGGCGCAGTGTCGTGAAGCTGTGCTGCCGCAGCTTGTCCGCCGCCTGCTCAAGCCCGTCCGCCGCCTCGCTGAAAGCGCGCATGGCGGGCAGCAGCTCCTGCCCGGCGGGCGAGAGATGCACGCCGCTCTTACTGCGGACAAGCAGATTCAGCCCCAGTTCGTTCTCAAGCGAGTTCATCATATGTGTCAGCCCGGACTGCGTGTAGCCAAGTTTTTCCGCCGCGGCGGTGAGGCTGCCGCAGTCAATTGCTGTTAAAAGTGCATAAATCTTTTTACTATCCATAGTTAAATATTTCGCTTTCCCATAGTAAAATTAATCCATGACAAAAACTAATTACATATATAATAATTCAGAACTTGGCGAATTGCAAGTGAAATGTTATAATTGCATATACTTTAGTAATTTGATGTGAGAAAAGGAGATTCATTATGGAGAATGATCGTGGATCATGGGGAAGCACATTCGGCTTCATCATGGCGGCTGTCGGCTCGGCCGTCGGTCTGGGGAACATCTGGGGCTTCCCCTACAAAATGGGTAAGAGCGGCGGCTTTGCGTTCCTGCTCATTTACCTTGCCCTCGCAGTTTTCGTTGGTATGATAATCATGTGCAGCGAGCTTGCCCTCGGCCGCAAGACTGGCAAGGGCGTTATCGCCGCGTATCAGGCGGTGTCGAAGAAGTTCAGCTGGGTCGGCTGGCTCGGCGTTCTGTCGCCGTTCCTTATTATGAGCTTTTATTCCGTGCTCGGCGGCTACTGCATCCAGTACACCGCGCTGAACATGGCGGAGCTCAGCTTCGACCTCAGCAACATTCTCGGCGGCAACGCGGGCGGCGGAACGATATTCATGGCCATGCGTCAGGCTCCGTTCGGCTGCGCAGTGTTTACGGCGCTGTTCCTCGGCATCTGCATGGTCATCGTCAAGGGCGGCATCGCAAGCGGCATCGAGAAGTTCAACAAGATAGGTATGCCAGCGCTGTTCGTCATGCTCGTTATCGTCATCGTCCGCTCCCTGTCACTCCCCGGCGCATCCGAAGGACTCAAGTTCATGTTCGTACCCGGCTATGGCGTTGAGGCGGGCTTCATTGAGAAGAACCCCAGCTTTATAGAGGTTCTCGGCACTGCCGGCGGCCAGATGTTCTTCTCCCTGTCCCTAGCAATGGGCGCAATGGTCACCTACGGCTCCTATCTGGATAAGAAAGAAAACGTCGTCAAGAACGCGGGCGTCATCGTCTTTGCCGATACCCTCGTCGCTCTGATGGCGGGTCTCGCGGTCATTCCTGCGGCCGTCGCAAACGGCATCGCAAATGGCACGCCCTACGCTGAAATTTCTCTCAGCGGCCCCGGCCTTCTGTTCGTCACGCTTCAGGACGTTTTCTACAACATGGGCCCCACCGGCCCCCTGTTCGGCATAATCTTCTACCTGCTCGTTATCCTTGCCGCCATCTCCTCAGCAATATCCCTGATGGAAGTCATGGCGACTCACTTCATCGACAAGCGCGTTGCGGCAGGCAAGCCCGCGGATCGCTCCACGGTCACTATCTGGGTCTCCTTTGCGATACTGGTCGAAGCGCTGCTCGTCGCGGTTGACGGTCTGGGCGCTTCCGGCGTGTTCAAGTTCTGGGGCGATCAGGGCTGGAACGACTGCTTCCTCGACTTCATGGACTGCTGGTCTGAGGGTATCGCAATGCCTCTCGGCGCCATGGTCATGTCGCTGATGATCGGCTGGGAGCTGAAGCCGCAGTTCATGCTTGACGAGATACATAACGGCGAAAGCTCCAAGGCTTTTGACACCTTCTATAAGGTATGCATAATGTTTGTCGTGCCGGTGGTCATGGCCTTCGTCCTCGTCGGTCAGCTTCAGTCCTTCTTCACCAAGGCGAGCAGCACTCTGCTGTACGTCATCTCCGGCGTCGTGCTGGTTGTGTTCTGGATAATTGCCGCCGTCGGCAACAAGGCAAAGGCCGCAGCATAATAAAAACCGATACTTTTTGACAGCCTTCGCTTCGGCGAAGGCTGTTTTTATTCCCCAAAATCATACAATATTATAAATATGTATGATTTAGTGTGTGAAAAAAATTACTTTCCTTGATAAAGAGCCGTTAAGGATATATACTTTGCTTAACCTGTTCAATATGGACAAAATATCTGTCCTCATACCATAAATTGATATAAAAAAAGCAAATATTTGTGAAAGTGCACAAGAAATACTTGCCAAAATTTAAAATATGCATTACAATATTGCTTGATATTTAACAATCTAAAATCGAATGGAGCAGCGCTGCTTTTGGAAAGAGAGAAGATCGCCGTTCACGGCATTGTGCAGGGGGTCGGTTTCCGCCCGTTCATCCATAAGCTTGTGCAGGAATACGGCCTGCGCGGCTTTATCAAGAATACTTCCTCCGGAGTGGAGCTGGAGCTGGAGGGTGAGCGCGAGACGCTGGAACGCTTCACCGAGGCTCTGCCTCTGCGCGCGCCGAAGCTGGCGGTGATAGAGAGCGTCGAGGCGGAGTTCACGGCGGAGCTGAAGAATTATCCCGATTTTCGCATTCTCAAGAGCAAAACAGAAGAGTTTCGGAATACACTGATATCGCCGGATATCTGCATCTGTGACGACTGCCTGCGCGAACTGCGCGACAGGAACGACCGGAGATACCGCTACCCGTTTATAAATTGTACTAATTGCGGTCCACGCTTTACTATAATAAAAGATGTACCGTATGATCGCTGCAAGACCTCGATGAGCGAGTTCCCGATGTGCCCGGACTGTGACCGGGAATACCACGACATCGAGGACAGACGCTATCATGCCCAGCCCGACTGCTGTCCCGTCTGCGGGCCGCAGGTGTTCTTCCTCGACGCGGAAGGGAATCGGCTTGAGGGCGACGCGATAGAGCTTGCACGCGGATATGTGAAAAACGGAAAAATAATCGCGGTCAAGGGGCTTGGCGGGATGCATCTGGCCTGCTCCTGCGCGGAGCCTGAGGCTGCCATGACGCTTCGCCGCCGCAAGCAGCGCGACGAGAAGCCTTTTGCAATAATGTGCCGCGACGTGGAGACGGCAAAGAAAATATGCCGCGTCTCGCCCGATGAGGAGAAGATACTCAACGGCTTCCGCCGCCCGATAGTTCTGCTTGAGAAGCGCGAGCCGGGCATGGAGCACATCAGCGAGAACAATTACGTTGGCGTGATGCTGCCGTATACGCCGCTGCACTACCTGCTGTTCGGGGACGATATCGACATGCTCATTATGACGAGCGCGAATCTCTCGGACACGCCAATCATGTATAAAAACGCCGAGGCGGTCGAAAAGCTGCACGGCATCGCGGACGGCTTCCTGCTGCACGACCGCGAAATACAGACCCGCTGTGATGATTCGCTGTGCTGGGTGCTCGACGGTAAAGAGTACCCCGCGCGCCGCTCGCGCGGATACGTTCCCTTCCCGGTGAAGGCGGCCGACAGCCGAAGCCGCATCCTCGCCTGCGGGGCGGAGCAGAAGGCGAGCTTCTGCCTGTCGAAGGAGAACTATGTTTTTCAGAGCCAGCATATAGGTGACCTGAAAAATCTTGAAACGTTTGAAAATTACGAACAGCAGATACGGCATTTTGAAAGGATGTTCGATATAGTGCCGCGCGCCCTCGCCTGCGATATGCATCCGGACTATATGTCCACGGCATACGCTGCCGAGCGCGGAGCGGCGGATAATGTGCCCGTCGTGCGGGTGCAGCACCATCACGCGCATATGGCCGCGTGCATGGCGGACAACAATATAGACCACCCGGTCATCGGCCTTATCTGGGACGGCACGGGCTACGGGACGGACGGAACGACGTGGGGCGCGGAGTGCCTGACGGGGGATTGCTCTGCCTTTGAGCGCCGGGGCAGCATCCGCGAGATACCGCTCATCGGCGGCGACAAGGCCACGAAGGAGACGGACAGAGTCGCGTTTGCGCTGCTGAGAGACGCAGGTTTTGACGCGGGCGATTTCCCGTGGATAGAAAACGCGGAGATATACGGCGCGATGCTGGACGCGGGGCTGAACTGCCCGCCATCCTCCGGCATGGGGAGACTCTTTGACGGCGTCGCCGCGATACTCGGCATAAAACGCCGCTGCTCCTACGAGGGACAGGGCGCGGTGCTGCTTGAGGCCGCCGCGGATAAATACGAAAACGGAATATATACATACGCGCTCACCGGAAGCCCTCTGCGCTTTGACTGGCGGGATATGATTAGAGAGATAGTCTCCGAAAGCTCCGCCGGGGCGGAGACCGGCGCGATGGCGGCAAGGTTTATGAATACGCTTATCGACATGGCTACCCGCCAGTGCGGCGCGGCGAGGAGCGAAACGGGGCTTGACAGTGTTGTGCTGTCAGGCGGAACTTTTCAGAATATGTACCTGATGCGGCGGCTGCCGGAGCGGCTGCGCGAGGCGGGCTTTACCGTGTATCATCACAGCCGCGTCTCGACGAACGACGAGGGCATCTCCCTCGGCCAGCTCATGGTTGCGCAGCATCAGCTTGAAAGGAAATAAGAAATGTGCTTGGCAGTGCCGCTTAAAATAATCGAGGTGAACGGCAAGACCGCCGTGGCCGAGGCCATGGGGGTCAGCCGCGAGATTCGGGTCGATTTCATCCCGGAGCCAAAGCTTGGGGACTATGTCATAGTCCACGCCGGCTTTGCTATCGAGCGTCTGCCCGAGAGTCAGGCGCTGGATGATATCGCCGCATGGGAGGAGCTTGAAAATGCCCTCCGATAAAAGCGCCGTTAAGAGAATAGTCGAGAAAATGGCAGAGCTCCCGCTGGGGGAAACCCGCATCATGGAGGTCTGCGGTACGCATACAATGGCAATAGCCAAGGCCGGCATACGCAGTATGCTGCCCGAGAACATTTGCCTGCTCTCAGGTCCCGGCTGCCCCGTCTGCGTTACGCCCGCCGCCGTCATCGACGCGGTGCTGGAGCTTTCGATGCGGCAGGATATTATTATTGCAAGCTACGGCGATATGCTCCGCGTTCCGGGCAGCCGTCCGGGGGACAGCCTACAGCGCCGCCGCGCCCTCGGCGCAAGAGTCGAGATAGTGTATTCTCCCATCGACGCGATAGAGCTTGCAAGGAATAATCCCGGGCGTGAGGTGGTTTTCCTCGGCGTAGGCTTTGAGACTACCGCCCCCGGCACCGCCGCCGCAGTTTTGACGGCGCGGGACGCGGGAGTGAAGAACTTCTCGGTCTGGTCCATGCTCAAAACCGTGGAGCCGGCACTGCGCGCGCTGATGCGGACGGCGGACTTTAACATTCAGGGCTTCCTCTGCCCCGGTCATGTGGCGACGATAATCGGCGAGCGCGGCTTTGAATTCCTGCCGCGGGACTGCGGTATGCCCGCGGTGATAAGCGGCTTCGAGCCGGAGGATATCTTGACCGCCGTGTACCTGCTTTTAAAGCAGATAGCAGACGGCGAGCCGAGAATTGAGAATGAATATAAGCGTGCAGTCGCCCCGGAGGGGAATCCGCTTGCGCAGAAGATAATAAACGAGTGCTTCGTCCCGCGCCGTGACCTATGGCGCGGCCTCGGCGCGATTGATGCGAGCGGGCTTGCACTGCGAGACGAGCTTGCAGAGTTTGACGCCGAGAAGAAATTCGCCGTGGAGTACGGCGAGGGCATGCCAAGCCCCTGTCGATGCGGCGACGTGATATGCGGCAGGATCGCGCCGCGCGAATGTCTGCTGTTCGGCGCACGCTGTACGCCGGAGGATCCGGTGGGGCCGTGCATGGTGTCCTCGGAGGGCGCCTGCGCCGCAGCGTATAAATATCAGAGCATATAGCCTGAAATGCATGGTGGATAACATGGACGAGATAATTACTCTTGACTACGGCAGCGGAGGGAAAAAGACCTCCCGCCTCATAGAGAGCATGATAGTCCCAGCGCTGGCCAATCCCGCGCTCAGCGAGCTTGGCGACGGCGCGGTGATACCGGGCGCGGATAAGCTCGTATTTTCGACCGACAGTTTCGTTGTCGACCCGATATTCTTCCCCGGCGGCAGCATCGGAAAGCTATCCGTCTGCGGCACGGTGAACGATATCGCAATGTGCGGCGGCGAACCGAAATATCTCAGCTGTGCATTTATAATAGAAGAGGGCTTCCCCGCGGCGGAGCTGGCACGCGTCGTTGAGGCGATAAGCGAGGCCGGCGAAAAGGCCGGGGTGCAGGTCGTGACCGGGGATACGAAGGTAGTCGAGCGCGGACGCGGCGACAAGATATATATCAACACCGCGGGCATCGGCTTTCTGAAATATCCGGGACTCAGCCCGAAGGCGATACGTCCGGGCGATAATGTCATCGTCTCCGGAACCGTTGGCGATCACGGCACTGCGGTCATGCTGGCGCGCAGCGGCATGGTGCAGGGCAATATCAAGTCCGACTGCGCGCCGCTCAACGGCCTGTGCGCGGCGATACTTGAAAGCGGCACGGTGCGCGTCCTGCGCGATCCGACGCGCGGCGGCGTGGCGACGACGCTCAATGAGTTCGTCGAGGGCATGGAGCTTGGAATAGAGCTGCATGAGGGCGCGATCCCGGTGCGCGGCGAGGTTCGCGCCGCCTGCGATATGCTGGGGCTTGACCCGATGTACTGCGCCAACGAAGGAAAGCTGCTCGCGGTTGTCCCGCCGGAGGACGCGGAAAATGTCCTCGCGGCGATGCGCGCGCATGAATTCGGGCGCGGCGCGGCGGTGATCGGCGAGGTCAGCGCGAAGTATCCGGGCAAGGTCGTCATGCATACGGAGCTTGGCGGCAGCCGCATAATGCAGAAGCTCAGCGGCGCGCAGCTTCCGAGAATATGTTAAACAGCAAATAATTTTTATTGTACATAAAGCGTTAATGAGAGGTGAATTGAATGCAAGAGTACAAGAAAATCATTATCGGCAAGGACGAGATAGTACCCGTTGCAGAGCGAATGCGGAAGGAAGGCCGCTACCTTGTTATGATCCACGCATTTTATAACAAGGATGGCGAGGCTGACGTCTCCTATGACTACGCGGTGGACCCGGCGGTGGAGTCCTACCACGTTGTAGGAGAGACGAGGCTGCCGAGTATTTCCGGCATTTACGACACGGCGGCCGCGTGGCCGGAGCGGGAGCTAAACGAGCTTATGGGCATCGAATTTGAGGGACTGGACGTTTCAAAGCGTCTGTTCCTGCCGGAGGATATGCTCGAAACGCAGGGCAAGGGACAGATACTTGTCATGCCGCTCAAGGAGCTTGTCGATAAAAACCTGAAGGAGGAGCAGCAATGAGCTACATAGTCCCCATAGGCCCCTACCACCCCGCTCTGGAGGAGCCGATACACGCAAAGCTCTATACCGAGGGCGAGGTCATCCGCGACGCGGATGTATTTGTCGGCTACAACCACCGCGGCATCGAAAAGCTCGCCACTGAGCGCAACGCGATACAGACCCTCGTGCTGGTCGAGCGCGTCTGCGGCATCTGTTCCCATTCCCACGCCTTTACCTACGCAATGTGCGTCGAGAACATAAACGGCATAGAGGTACCGAAGCGCGGCCAGTACATCCGCGTCATCACTGCCGAGCTTGAGCGGCTTCATTCGCACTTCCTGTGGCTCGGCATCGCCTGCCACATCATCGGGCACGACAGCATGTTCATGCATATCTGGGACGAGCGCGAGCTGGTGATGGATCTGCTGGAGAAGATGACCGGCAACCGCGTCAACTACGCCATGGTCACCATCGGCGGCGCGAGACGCGATATCAGCGATGAACTGCGCCGCGAGCTGCTTGCCGCCTGCGACAAGCTCAAGGCTCCGCTTGACAGGATAACCGAGATCGCGCTGACCGATAAGACCATCGCCATGCGCACCAAGGGCGTCGGCATTCTGACGCGCGAGGACGCGCTGCGTATGGGCGCTGTCGGACCTCACGCGAGAGCCTCCGGCGTGAAGATAGACGTCCGCAAGGACGCGCCCTACTCCTCCTACGAGGACTTCGACTTCGACATTCCCGTGGTGGACAGCGGCGACGTGTTTGCAAGAGTCGTTGTACGCGCACTTGAATGCTATGAGAGTATTAAAATCATCCGTCAGGCGCTTGAGACTCTGCCCGATACTCCGATAAATCTCGGCAACAAGCTTGTGAAGATACAGGAGGGGCAGTCGGTTGCAAGACATGAGGCTCCGCGCGGTCAGCTCAGCCACATGGTCGTCGGCGACGGCGGATTTAATAATCATCGCGTCAGCATACACGTCCCGTCCTACAAGAATACCCCCACCGTGCCGCATATGCTTCGCGGCAACACCGTGGCGGATGCGGGACTCATCATCGCCAGCATCGACCCGTGCTTCAGCTGCCTTGACAGATAAGATGCACGAGCTGGCAATAACAAAGGGAATTATCGACATTGTAAACTCCGAAGCGGAAAAAAGCGGCTTCAAAAACGTGCTTGAGATAACTCTGCGAGTGGGCGAATACTCCGGCATCGTGCCGGAGTGCCTGCGGGAGTTCTTCCCGATAGCGGCGGCGGGTTCCGTTGCCGAGCGGGCGGCGCTCGTGATAGAGCCGGTCGAGGCGCGGTTCAGATGCCTAGACTGCGGCTATGGGGGCGCGGCGGACAGGAAAAACGCCTGCTGCCCGGAGTGCCGCAGTACGGCGATAAAGATGACCGCCGGACGTGAGTTCTTTGTCGAAAGTTTGAAAGTGGAGTAATAAAACACAGGAAGGAGAGGTTTCCTCTTGCAAAAAACAAGATTTCCCGCAGTGATATCCACGTTCATCGTATGCTTCGTGTTCTGGATATTGCTCACATGGAACTTCAGCGCGCAGGAGCTTGCCGCAGGTGCGGTCGTAAGCCTTGCGGTGTCCCTGTTCTCTGCGCGCTTCTTCATCCATGAGTATGCGTTCCATTTCTTCAATCCCGTGCACTTCTTCTCTCTGCTCGCGTACATACCGGTTTTTGCATGGGAGCTTTTGAAGGCTAACTGGGACGTTGCAAAGCGCTGCTTCGGCGGCTGCAAGAATATCAACCCCGGCATAGTCAAGGTTCCGGTGAACCTCGGCGACGGCTACCCCGAAGCCATGCTCGCAAACTCCATCACCCTCACCCCCGGCACCATCACTCTCGACATCACCGAGGAGGAAGGGCAGGACTACTTCTATATCCACTGGATAGACGTGTCTGAGACCGACCGTGAGAAGGCCGGAGACATGATAAAGGGAACTCTGGAAAAATGGATAAGGAGGATATGGAAATGATCGAGCTTGTAATCTTTTCCGCGCTCTTCGCGCTCTTTGCGCTTATCAATCTGTATCGTCTTATCAAAGGCCCCACCGCGGCGGACAGAATGGTCGCGGGGGACAGCGCGGATATCCTGATATCCTGCGCGATGATACTCTACGCGCTGTACACCGGCAGAGGAATATTCCTCGACGTTGCGATAATCAGCGCGCTGCTCGGCATTATAAACACCATGCTCGTCGGGCGTTATCTTGATAAGGGGAGGTGGCATGATGGCCCTCAGGATAGTAATTGACGCACTGCTTGTCATAGGCGCGTTCTTCGCGCTGGCCGGTACTCTCGGCGTTTTGAAAATGCCGGATACCTTCTGTCGTATGCAGGCGAGCACCTGCATCACGACTCTCGGTATGCTGGGCGTCGCCATCGGCGGCCTGCTGTATGCAATCTTCATCATGGGGCACCCCGCGACTGCGATAAAGATCGCCGTCATCGGCGCGCTTGTCATCACCGTCAACCCCGTGGGCGCTCACGCTATCGCAAAGGGCGCGTACAGAGCGGGTATCCGTCCCGAAAAGAAGATGGAAATTGACGATTTCAGGAGGGATTTCGGCGATGAGTAATATAGTTATGATTCTCAATATCGTGGTGCTGCTCGGTCTCGTCGTTTCCGCGATTATGGCCTGCCACTTTGAAAAGCTGCTTTCCTCCGTCATCGCTTTGGGCGTGACCGGAATATTCGCAGCGGCGGAATTCCTGATACTTCAGGCTCCCGACGTTGCGATATCCGAGGCCGCCGTTGGCGCTGCGCTCTCCCCGCTGATATTCATTGTCGCGCTCAAGAAAATTCGAGGAGGGGACGATAAATGAAGAAGTTTCTTACTTGGGTCTCCCTTGGCGTTCTCCTGTTTTCCGGTGTGTTCGCGGCCGTCACCATGGGCAAAATGGAACCCACCTATAACGGCAAGCCCGCCGTGAGCGAGTATGAGCTGATGCAGGACCCCGCCTCCTATGACGACTCGAACGCCGACGGCGCGGCCGCCGCGATAATCCAGCAAAACCTTGACAAGACCCATTCCGTCAACGACGTCACCTCGATAGTATTCGACTTCCGTGGCTACGATACCATGGGCGAGGCCTTTATACTCATCACCGCCGTTGCGGGCTCCGCTGTAATACTCTTCTCTAAAAAATCGGATAAGGAGGGGAAAACGGATGAATGACGGCAAAAAGCGCACTATTAAGCGTATTATACAGCGCTGCGGCTGCGACAAGATTTTGCCTCTGACGCTGGTCTACATCTTTTATCTTATCCTGCATGGGCATCTTTCCCCCGGCGGCGGCTTCCAGGGCGGCGTTCTGATGGTCGCAGTGGTCATTCTGATTTATCTCGGACATGGCTACGATGTGACGCTCAAGTCTCTGCGTCCGGGCTTCCTGCATCATTCCGAGGGCTTCTTGTCCTTCCTGTACATTATCGCCGCCCTGCTCGGCGTTGTGTATCTGGGCAACTTCTGCCAGAACGTATTCAGCGATATCGGCAATATCGGAGACCTCTTCAGTACCGGAACCATATTCATTATGGACACCATAGTCGGCTTCAAGGTCATTACCGGTGTCGGTGTGCTTGCAATATCCATGCTTGGCCTGCTGGTGGTCAAGGATATAGACTATAAGAAGTGAGGTGGAAAATATGATGACTTTTAACTATATTGCCGCCTTTTTCCTTATAGTTCTCGGCTTTTACACCATCGTGACGAAATATAACCTCGTAAAGACCGTTATCGGTCTCGGCATTGCCGACTACGGCGTTAATCTGCTTATAATCTCCATCGGCTACAACGGCGGCACCGCCCCCATATTTACCGAGGGCGAAATCACCGCAGTGAGCCATTTTGTAGACCCCATCCCCCAGGCGCTTACCCTGACGAGTATAGTCATCGGCGCCTGCGTTACGGCAATGTCGCTTGCCCTGGTCATCAAGCTTGAGGAGCAGTACGGCACTATCGACACCCGTGAGATAAGGAGGCTGAGAGGATGACAAGCGTCATGAATTATCAGCACTTCCCGGTCTACTCCGTAATGGTGCTCTTCCTCGGCGCCTTCCTTATCGTCATGTTCGGCAGGAACAAGACCTTCAGAAACATCATCGCGTTTCTTGCGGTTTCGATTTCCCTTGCCTGCATGATCTATCTTGTAAGACCCGTTATGCTTGAGGGCGAGATAATCAGCTACTGGATGGGCAACCGCTCCATGGCGGGCGGCTACGCCATCGGCATCGCGCTTGAGGTCGATGCGCTCAGCCTGTTCTTCGG
>URPD01000013.1 GCA_900549645.1 uncultured Eubacteriales bacterium | reverse complement strand
TAAAATAATTGGATCATATCGCCAAATAACTCGTTCTGGTCCAATTTTCTTTGCTAATTCTTTGAAAGCTGGAATGATAACATCATTTTTGCTAGGCACAGTTGCCTCGATATCTTTACCATAAGAATTTAATGTGAATTGGAAATAATACATATAGTCACGCAATTCATTTAAGCGTGACATCATAGGAAGTGGATTTTTGGTCCAAAAAACAATTCCATCTATCACATCTGGTGACAATGAAACTTTGCTTATCTGATGAATGTTCACGGGATTTCGGACACAAACATATTCATCTTTTATTCTATTAAAAAACCAGTCTGAGTAGTAAGTTGGGATGTCTGTACGCCGGCTTGCACTTATTATCATATTACGTTACCTCCAAGATAAGCTGTGCGCTTTCGCAGTTAATTGCCGGATAATAATTATCCTTCACAAATTGAGGCAGCTCGAATTTATTCTGTCTCGAACAATGTCTTGTGGAGTTTTGATAATATGATGCATCTTTAAATCTCATCCTGCGTTCGGAAACTTTTAACCCACTCTCTTCAATAATACGTTTGAACAAAGGGAACGTATCTCGTCCGGTATTTATGCTATCAACATCATTAATTATGACAAGGAGCGGAGAACCCACTGGTTTTTGCTTAATTATACGACTTACCAATTGCTCAAACCATTGACTTACTCCACTTTCTCCAACAGTTTTGTAGAAAGAAGAAATTAGGTACTCTATAGATAAAATATTGCATTCGGGAACATTATTTTCTTCAAAAAATTTCAATACATCAATATTACGAAAAAACTGAACTTTTCCTGAAGAGAAACGTTTTTCTATTTCGTTGTGTACTTTTTCCCAATGAGGATTTCTGTCAAATCCAATATATGAAATCTCCTGATGGAACTCCATACAATCAAAAGCCATAAGATCAGCCGCTCCACCACACCCCAATGACAGAATATGAAAATATGGATAATCTGAAATATCTACGGTTTCAAGTGCGTACATAATCTCCGAGCAATATTTATATGAATATCTGCAAACATAGAAATCTAATAAATGCTCACAATCATAATCTTTTTTGATATGATTTATATGATAATGCAAATCATCCAAACATTCTTTGCAATCCCCTCCACAGAGTTTGATGCTTTTGCAATTTTCGCAGCACCCATTTTGCAAATCGTTGTGGCAAAAGAGAACCATTTCATCGATTAACGGCATACAGATTAACACCACCAACTTATAAATATCCAAGATAATTATATACCATAAAACTTGAAATTACAAGAGACTATGTCAAAAGAGTTTGATACCCATCACCCCTTGCACCGCAATAGACAAGGAATAGGAAAAGCTCTCTGAAATCGCTGATTTCAGAGAGCTTTTGGTCCGAGTGGAGGGGCTCGAACCCCCGACCTGATGGTCCCAAACCACCCGCGCTACCAACTGCGCTACACCCGGTTGTGAAGTTTCTGCCGATTCAAACGGCATATGTCAGTGGCCTTACCTTTATCCTAACTTATATATTATACATTAACACTGCAGAAAGTGCAATCTTTTTTTCCGCGCGGCTTCCTCATTGCGCCGCTATTTCCCTCAGCGGCACAGCCCTGCTGCACATATCCGCCACGCGCTACATATTCAATTCCCTCAATACCGCGAAAATTGCCGTTGCTTGGTATTCTTGTATGTGATAATATGGATATATAATTGATATGGAACACAAGTCTAGGTATGGAGAGTGAGGTGAGATAACAACATGTATTCAAATACAAGATTATTGACCCTAGCGGGCGTGATGATGCTGCTTGTAGGCTGCATTATGGCTTTTATACATCGGTGGCTCTACGCAGCACTGATGCTCGCCATGGCATTTGGGCTTCTGGCTGGGGCGTTGAGTATCAAGAAGCAAAAGGGCATCGAGCCAGACGAACAAAGCAAAGACGATTTACTGCAATAATCGAGCCGTGCGGCCACGGCTATGAGCTCGGCAAAATTCCGATAAAAAGACGCGTAGTGCTCCTCAGCAGGACATAACAAATAACCCCCACCGGAAAGGCGGCCGAAAGTTCGGCTCACTTTCCGGTGGGGTTCTCAATTTGTCTGCTGCATTACGCTTCCCGCAGACGGCGCACCACGTCGCCGATGTCCGCTTCTATCAGTATCGACCGCTCCTCTATTCCCCGCATGGAGTCGGCGCCGTCAAGATTGACGCAGGCATAGACCGCGTTGGGGTTCTTCGCCGTCATGTGCCAGAACGGGTATTTTATAATGACCGGCGTGTTGTAACCCACGCCCAGTTCCATGAAGAGGACACGCTGTCCGCCGCGTGTGCGCAGGAAATTCTCATACCGCTCCGCCGCGCGATGCCAGCCCTCGTCCTCGACAAAGCTGTCGTCACAGCGCAGATTCAGCGTCAACGGCCGGCCGCAGTGCGGGCAGGTAGGGATAAGCTCCGCAGGAACCCGCATATTCTCTTGCCGCTCGAGCATCTCTCGGATCACGGCCTCGTTATCAAAGGTCTCTCCTGACAGCAGGGCTTGCTGCACTGGAACAGGCCGTAGTCACCCTGCGTGTAGAACAGACGCTTTTTGTCAAATCCGGCCTCCTAAAAGCAGTGGTCAACGTTCGTCGTGATGACGAAATAGTCCTTGTCCCGCACCAGCTCCAGCAGCTCGTCATACACCGGCTTCGGCGCGTCCTGATAGCGGTTGATGAAGATATAGCGGCTCCAATACGCCCAGAACTCCTCCCGCGTCGGGAACGGGTAGAACCCGCCGGAATACATGTCGCCAATGCCGTATTTCTCCGCAAAATCCGAAAAATACCGCTCGAACCGCTCGCCGCTGTACGTAAAGCCCGCAGAGGTCGATAGCCCCGCTCCCGCGCCGATGACCACGGCGTCCGCCGCGTCGAGCGCCGCGCGCAGCCACTCAATCTGCGCCGAGTAATCGCTCATAAATTTTTCTGTCCGTGTCCTTGAAAACATTGAAAATCACCTTTATTCCGCTTCCGGTTTCCGCTTTATACCTCTACACAGTCTCGACGGCTATCTCCGCCGCGCGCTGATTCGGGAAATGAAACACGCCGGTCGAGATGCAGCAGAACGCGACGCTCTGCACGCCGTATTGCTCCGCCAGTTCAAGACAGGAGCTATAGCACGACGCCAGAAGCCGCTCATCCTCTGCAGTTACGCGTCCCTCGATGATCGGCCCCACGGTGTGCAGCACATAGTCGCAGGGCAGGTTATACGCCCTCGTGATCTTCGCCTGTCCGGTCGGCTCCTCGTGCCACTGCCCGCGCATGATGCCGGCACATTCCATCCGGAGCTGCACTCCGGCATAGGTGTGGATGCAGTTATCAATGCACGCGTGGCACGGGACATAGCAGCCGGTCATGCCGCTGTTCGCGGCATTCACGATAGCGCCGCAGCGAAGGCGCGTGATGTCGCCCTGCCAGAGATATAGGTCTCCGCAGACCGGCCGCAGATCGTCAAGCTCCGTGATGCCTGCGTCCGTCAGCTCCTGCCGCAGATACGTGTCCTGCACCGCCAGAAACTCCTCATCCGCAGGCGCAGGCAGCCTGACGTTTATCAGCCCGCGCAGGAGCTGCCGCTGCCCGTCGGCATCCTGCGGGACGCCAAGATCGGCATATTCCGTTTTTTCGTTCATCAGCGACCGTATTAAAAACAGCCGCCGCTCCGCCTGCGTCATGGCGATCACCTCCGCTTGATGATATCATGTTTCCGCGCGAACGGCAATCAGAATTCGTAGGGAGGATTGCCGGAGAAGTCGGCGATCAGGCCATGGGCATCCTCGAGATAGAACACCGCAAAGATGGGGTTCGTGGCCTCGCCGTACTGGCTTTTCACGATGGGGTTCTGGATGCACATTTCCTTTGCGGCCATGTTGTTCTCGAATACGGCCTTGCCGTGCAGGCGGATCCACGCGTACTTTGGGCTGGAGACGGACAGCTCCACATAGGGATTTTCCTGCATGTCCTTGTAAACCTCTTTCTGGTTGTTGGTGCAGAACCACATCTTGCCGTCCAGCTCACCAGCGAACATGAAGGGACGGCACTTGGCCTTGCCGTCACGGCCGACAGTGGCCAGATACTGCACAGGATTGGCATTCAAAAATTCTACGACTTTGTTCATGATAAATACCTCCAAAACGGTTTTTGATGAATTTGTGTTCCAAAAGCTTGCTTTTTACTCTCGGCGGTATTATCATAGCGCTGTAAAGCCATTTAGTAAAGTAAGCACAATATTGTGCCGTAGTTACCTAAAGGATACTATTGGAGGATAAATCTATGGAATTGCCCGCATGCCCGGTGGAAACCACGCTGATGCTCATCGGCGACAAATGGAAGGTTCTGATACTGCGCGACCTGATGGATGGCACGAAGCGATTCGGCGAGCTGAAAAAGTCCATCGGCACGGTATCGCAGAAGGTGCTGACCGCGCAGCTGCGCGATATGGAAGACAAGGGGCTGCTCACCCGCAAGGTGTACGCCGAGGTGCCCCCGCGCGTGGAGTACACGCTGACCGAGACCGGATACAGTCTGAAGCAGATACTCGACTCCATGGTCGCGTGGGGCACGGACTATCAGCGCAGAAACGGGTGAGCGCCATGCGGTCGATGCTACCTGATAAGGACGTCCGCGTCCGGAAAATACGCATACCCACCCCGCACGGAAGTATTCCCGCGCTGATCCTCTCGCCGCGCACCGCGCCCGCGGACGCGACTGGGGTGCTGTGGATCCACGGCGGCGGATACATCGCCGGAATGAAGGAAATGGTGCACATGTCGCGCGCCGTTGATCTGGTGAAGAAGTTCGGCGCGGTGGTGCTGTCTCCGGGATACCGGCTCGCTCCCCTCTCGCCGTATCCGGCGGCGCTGGACGACTGCTATGCGGCGCTTATTTATCTAAAGGAGAATGCGGCCGCACTCGGCGTCAGGAGCGATCAGCTCATGGTCGGCGGCGAGAGCGCGGGCGGCGGGCTGTGCGCCGCCGTGTGCATCCGCGCGCGGGACAGCGGCGAGGTCAGCGTCGCCTTTCAGATGCCGCTCTACCCGATGCTTGACGACCGCGACACCGAGTCATCGCGAGATAACCACGGCCGCGTCTGGAACACCCGACGCAACCATCTCGCATGGCGGCTCTATCTGCGCGGGACTGACCGCGCGCAGCTCACGCCTTACGCCGCTCCGGCGCGGCTGGAGGATTTCTCCGGTCTGCCGCCCGCATATTCCTTTGTCGGCGACGGCGAGCCGTTCTACGCCGAGACCGTCAGCTATTTTGAGCATCTGCGCAATGCCGGCATTCCGGCGGAGCTGGACGTGTATCACACGGACATGCACGCCTTTGATATGATGCAGCCCGACTCCGCGCTCGCCGTCCGCGCGGCGGAAGCTTTCAACCACCAGTTTGAGCTCGCTCAAAAGCAATACTTCGCCCCACAGCCGGGCGACGGGAGGAACAGCAATGATATGTGATATATGCAAAGACGAAGCCTTTCTCGCCCAGAAGGCCGAACCCGCCGCGGCGGACGACCTCGGCACGGCGCAGGATCTGCTCGACACGCTCATCGCCCACAAGGACGGCTGTGTGGGCATGGCCGCCAACATGATCGGCGTGAATAAGCGCATCATCGCCTTTGAAAACGACGGCAAGTATGAGGTCATGTTCAACCCCGTCATCGTGAAGCAGTCCGGGGCGTATGAGGCTGAAGAGGGCTGTCTCTCCCTCACGGGGCACAGGAAGGTCCGGCGCTTCCGGACTGTCAAGGTTCAGTGGCAGAATGAAAAATTTCAGCTTCGGCTCAAAACTTTCACCGGCTGGACGGCTGAAATAATCCAGCATGAGCTCGACCACTGCGATGGGATTCTGATATAACTTCCACCTCATGTTTGAGATGGAGTATTCCACATAAGTACTCTGCTTTTCACCGCATAATATATAATAAAGCGAAGAACAGTAGTCATAACTCTATAGCTACTGTTCTTTGCTTTATTATATGCTACCGTCCGTGATACCGTATTACTATAGAAACATTTGGCATGTATACCCTTCCCCCGGTCTGTCGTTCACTTCCGCCAATAATAACATTTTCAACAATGTTAGGTCGCTGGAAAATACCTAATACAACATCATTCATGCTAATGCATTGTACATTTGTAAAGCCAGCTTGGTAAAAAACTTGCTCGACTTCAACAACGTTCTTTCCCCTATAGCCGCCCTGCATTGATGGAAGTCGTATGCCGCCACTTTGAAGGAGTTTCTTATCTCGCTCCCTATCTGGGATGACCTTAAACAAAAGGATCCCGCCTCCAATAAACACCGGAAGGAATACATAAAACAGCATAAAGAATCCCCCAAGCCCGTCACTATCACTTAAGTTCATTTTTATTACAGATATAAGCAGAAGTATTGCGGATACTCCGAGCCAAGTAATTATCGTAATTTTTTTGACTTTATTTTTCTTTGCAGCCTCTTGCTCCTCTTTTTCAATAGCCTTTAATTTGAATTCCCTCTCTACTTCTATCTGTCTAAGTTTTACCGCATCTTCATTATGCTTTTCTTCATGTGGCAAATCGAGCTTTATTTTTGAATCGCAGTATTCACATACAATGTACTCCTCATCTCCATTTATGTTCAAAACTGCGCCACATTTAGGACATTCGAAAACTTGCATATCAATCACACCTTTACATATAATACACTACAGATAGTATAGCCCGCATACGGGCAATTGTCAATAAGTAGGCATCATCATACGATATATTTAATGGTGGTGGTACTTTTGATATGCTTTGACAAGCTCTGGGACACATTACGTGAAAAGAATATTTCGCAGTATAAGTTGATAAAGGACTACAAAGTCAGCACCGGACAGCTTGACCGGCTGCGAAAGAACGGCAGTGTTAGCACCTATACGCTTAATATGCTTTGCAGCATCCTTAATTGTCAGCTGTCCGATATTGCCGAATACAAACCGGACGAATAAAGCGCAAAACAGGGTGATCGGTTTAGATAACCGATCACCCTGTTTTCATGTATTTCACGACCAAGCGCGAAACTGTTATTCAGCGTCTTCCCAGTTATGCCAGACGTTCTGGACATCGTCGTTATCCTCGAACATGTCGAGCATCTTCTGCATGTTTTTGACATCGTCTTCATTGGTGAGCTTGATGTAGCCGTTCTGGGGCAGCATCTCGACCTGAGCGGAGAGCAGCTTGTAGCCCGCCGCGGTCAGTGCGTCGGCAACCGTTGCGACGTCGTCAACACCGGTATAGACGGTCATAACGTCGCCGTCGGACTCGAAATCGGCGGCACCGGCTTCGAGCGCATCCATCATAACGGTATCCTCGTCAAGCTCCTCGTCCTCGTTGTCAATAACAATGACACCCTTCTTATCGAAGGACCAGGAGACACAGTTGGCCGCGCCCATGTTTCCGCCGTACTTATCGAAGTAGTGACGGATCTCACCGGCGGTGCGGTTGCGGTTATCGGTCATAGTCTCGACGATGACGGCAACGCCGCAGGGGCCGTAGCCTTCGTAGACTATCTTCTCATAGTTCTCGGTATTGCCTGCGCCAAGCGCCTTGTCAATAGTGCGCTTGATATTGTCGTTAGGCATATTGGCCGCTTTCGCCTTGGCGATAACGGCAGCAAGCTTGGAATTGCTGCGCGGGTCTCCGCCGCCGCCTTCCTTGACCGCGACGATCATTTCACGGGCAATCTTGGTGAAAGCCTGTGCACGCTTCGCGTCAGCCGCGCCTTTCGTCTTCTGTATGTTGTGCCATTTGGAATGTCCGGACATAAAAATTCGCTCCTCTTATGTATGTTAAAGAAAACAACACGATTTACGACAGATATTTTACCACAAATCGGCCATTATGACAAGGGTTAATTACGGCGCGGACGGGCAAAAAATACGCTGGCTAGGAAAACCGCCGCTATTTCGTCTTGGGTATCAGCAGCAGTGCTCCGTTTTCGGCGCAGTCCGCACCGTTAAGCCCGATGATCGCCTCCTCGCTGGAGTGATAGCTCTTCGCAAGCTGCCAGAGCGATTCGCCCTCCATCCGCACGAGCGTCACCGACGGGTACGCCGCACAGTCCGTCTCCGTCTCGTCCGAAAGCTCTGCCGACAGCACGGCGTCCACCTCCCTGCTCCCGGCGCACAGGCACACAGCCTCCACGTTCAGCGCAACGGAAATGCTGCCCTCGGCGGGGTATAGCTTCGTATCGGCGACGCGAACGTTCAAAACGCTGCTCACGCCCTCCGGGCAGTCCCCCTCAAGGCTGAAGGTGCGCTTCATAACGGAGATGCCCCCGCTCTCGCTGCGGTATATGATGTCCGCGAGGCACTGCGCACTGAGCGTCCCGCCGGACACGGTGCAGCGGCAGATCTGCGTGAACGCCGCCAGCACATCCGCACAGTCCTCAGGCGCTTCGATGCTCTCGCTGAAGCTCAGTGACACCCGGCGAAGCTCGCAGTCCGACGGGATGCTTAGCTTCCCCATCCTCGGCGTGAGCGCCGCCGTGTTGCAGTACATGTCGGAGATATATTGCACCTCTTCCCTGCCGAAGCAGACCAGCTCCGTCAGGCAGTGCAGCTCCACATCGACGGCCTTGGTGCCGTTGATGGTGTCGATTATGTTCAGGTACGCGCCGTTTATTTCGACCCGCGCCGCACAGCCGGAGGTATCGGTGTCCGGGACGTCGATAAGCTGTGAAAACGGGCTTGAAAACTCCGCCGTGACGGGGTAATCCGCCCCGTCGGACGCATAGCACAGCTTCAGGCGGACATTGCCCTTCACCACGGCGCGCCCGGAGATGACGTTTATCTCCGCCAGCTCATACTCCACATTCTGCGACAGCAGCGCGGCGGGCTGCGGCTTACTGTCCGCAAACGCGAACTGCTCCGTCAGAACAAAGGTCTTCTCCGTCACAGCGATCACAGGCGTTGCGGAGCACCGCTCCTGCTTTGCGTACACCCGGCACGGCGTATCGCCCGCGTTTGCTGAAACGCACAGCTCCTCGCGCGAATACGCCCACAGCTCGCCGCATATCTCGAAGGTCACGGCAACCTTCCGCGGATTCAGAACGCGCGTCTCTGCGGCGTTTACGCTCAAGGCCACATGCGTAAGCTTTTCGTCCAGCACGGCGTCGCTCTCATACTCGATGCTGAATTCGCGCGCGAGCTGCACAGACTGCACCGCGCCACCCTCCGTGATGTACAGCAGCCACGCCCGCGCCTCGCCCGTCACCGTTATGCCGCGGGCGGAGATGTCCTTGCCCTTCAGCAGCAGCATCGTCTGAAGCGACGCGACGCGCGCTATGTCGTCATTCGTGTCCGGTACGACGGCCTCCACGGTTTCGGCGCTGCTTTTGACCATATGGAGTCTACCGGCGAATATATTTGTGCTCTTCTTTTCAAAGCAAAGTTCCATTTCAGCTCTCTCCTTGACGCAGTTTGTACAATCTATGCGCCGGAGCCGCGCCGTATCACCGTTTGCTTATGCGCGCGATGAATCTCGACAGAAATTTCGGCAGCCTGATAACGATAATTTTCATTCCATCCCCCTTTCAGCATCTCCTCATAAGACACACGCCGCCCCAGATAAGCGCCCCCGCCGCAACTATCCACCAGAATTCCGAGGGCAAGAGCAGCGAAAGAATTATGACCAGCCCCAGTATTATCGCAAGCAGCCCCCAGAAGCCCTTCCCTCTGCAATTCAAAAAACCGCCCCCCACGTATAATTGTCTTCCTGACATTATACGCGCGGGGCGGCATAATATACTCTTTTATCTCATTTTTCCCAGAATTTATGCTGGGCGCACATCTCATACAGGCGCGTGTACGAGCGGTAGCGGCTCTGGCCGATCTCACCTGCAGCCACCGCCTGCGTGACCGCGCATCCGGGTTCCTCCAGATGCGCGCAGTCGCTGAAGCGGCAGGAGCCTATATATTTATCGAAGTCCGGGAAATCAAACTGCAAACGCTCCTTCGGTATTGTACACATCATCTCCACCTCGAAGGAGGCGAAGCCCGGCGTGTCCGCAATGTAGCTGCCGCTTTCAAGCTCGTACAGCTCCACATGGCGCGTTGTGTGCTTGCCGCGGCCGAGACGTTCGCTCACCTCGGCGGTTTGGATGTTCGCGCCGGGTATCAGAGCGTTGAGTATGCTCGATTTGCCGACGCCGGAATTGCCCGTAAACGCGGATATCTTGCCGCACAGCAGCCCGCGAAGCTCGTCCATGCCCTCGCCAGTCACGGCGCTCGTGCGTACAACGGGGAAGCCCGCGGCGGTAAAGACGTCAAATAGCTCGTCTCCGGCGTCGATATCCGTTTTGTTCACGCAGATGGCAAGCTCGCAATCGGCTTCCGCGGCGATGACCGAGACGCGGTCGATAAGGAACGGGTCAGTCACCGGATTGGTATTCGCCGCGACGAACACAAGCATATCGACGTTCGCTACCGCAGGGCGGATGAACCAGTTGCGCCGCGGCTCCACATGGTCGATGCGGCCTTTCCCGTTCGCGTCGAGACTGCATCTGACCCTGTCGCCCACCAGCGGCGAGGTTCCGTCCAGCCGGAATTTGCCGCGCGCCTTGCATTCGAGCAGCTTTCCCTCGGTCTCCACATAGTAAAACCCGCTCAGCGCCTTGACTATTACTCCGTCCGTCATGCCTTAGCCCTGCGGTCCGGAGGATACGGTGAGGTACACCTTCGTGTGCTCCGCCACGCTCTCGGAAGAGCTGATGCTCTGGTCGATGACCGTCCCCGCCTCATAGTCGCTCACTACACGGTCTGAGCCGCCATAACTGAGATTGCTGCTCTCGATGCGGGATATTGCGCTGTCCTCCGTGCTGCCCACAAGGTTCGGCATGGAGACATACTGTATCTCAGGCCCCGCGCTGACGGTGATATACACGGTCGAACCGCTACTCAGCTGCTCCCCGGCCACTGGGCTTGTGGCGATGACATAGTCCTTGGTATAGCTGTCGGACGCGGCGTTCTCGATCTCGACATTGAAGCCCGCCGCGCGCAGATTGCGCATGGCATCGCGGTAATCGGTGTTCAGAACGTCAGGTACGCTCGTGAGGCTCACTCCGGCGTTCACGGTGAGGTTGACCTCAATGCCGGACGGCGTGACCATCATACTGCGCCCTGCTGCGGGCGACTGCGAGATGACGATGCCCGGCTCGACCGAATCGTCGGAGATGTATATGACGTTGAACTTATACATCGAGTTGAGCTCGGTGTTGTTGATTATCGACTCGTAGTTACAGCCCTCAAAGTTCGGCAGCGCGATCCTCTCTGCGGGAGAGAACACGTCCTTGAGCCAGAAGTTCCACAGGAATGCGAACAGCGCGACCGCGAGAACAAGCAGTCCGAAGGTGCCGGACATGAAGCTGACCACGCCCGAACGGCGGCGGCGAAGCTTATAGCGCTCTCTGGAAAGCTCCGTGCTGGAGCGGACGGGCTTGACGTCCGGATTTTCATAGTCCGCGCCGTCCCCCTCGATCGTGACGGGCGTGTGGATAAAGGCTTCAAGATCGGACAAAAGTGCGTTTGCCGACTGGTAGCGCTCGCTCAGCTCCGCGTTCATGGCCTTGAGCGTGATGCGCTCCAGCTCCAGCGGTATCTCAGGGTTCTTCTCATGCGGCGGCACGGGCTTCGCGTTCATATGCTGCACGGCGATCTCGCCGAGCGTATTGCCGGTAAACGGCAGGCCGCCGGTAAGCATCTCATACATCATAACGCCGAGAGAATAGATGTCGCTTCGCGCATCCGGGCATTCGCCGCGCGCCTGCTCCGGGGCGATATAGTGTATCGAGCCTATCGCCTCGCCGTTATTCTCGTACACCTCGTTTTCAAGCGCGGCAATACCGAAGTCGCCGACCTTGATGGTGCCGTCGCGCAGGAGCATAATGTTCTGTGGCTTGATGTCCCGGTGGATTATGCCGCGCTCATGCGCATGCGCCAGCGCCTTGCTGATCTGCTTTGTGAAGTGCACGACTTCCTTCCACGCGACCATGCCCTTGCGCTCCATATACTGCTTGAGCGTTATCCCGTCCACCAACTCCATGACTATGTATTCCACATTGTCATTATGGCTGACGTCATACACCGCGACAATATTTGGGTGGGAGAGCATGGCGACGGCGTGGGATTCCGTGCAGAAGCGGCGGCGGAACTCCTCGTCGGCGGCCATCTCGTCACGCATTATCTTCACTGCGACGTCGCGGTTCAGCCGGTGATCGAGCGCCCTGTAAACGATGGCCATGCCGCCCTCGCCGATGATCTCGCGTATCTCGTAGCGGTCGTCGAGCATCTTTCCGATGTATTTATCGTTAGTATCCATTTAATTCTCCATTCAGTGCCCTTACTTCATCACAGCGACAACCGTGACGTTGTCCCGCGCGCCGCGCGACAGCGCCTCGTCCATAAGCTCCCTGCACAGCAGCTCCGGCTCCGGGAAGCGCATGGCGTATTCCAGCAGTTCCTGATCCGTCAGGGTGTTCGACAGGCCGTCCGAGCAGAAGAGTATGCAGTCTCCGGTGCGCATCGAAAGCTCAAAGTAGTCAGACTCCACCTTCGCTTCGGAGCCGAGGGCGCGGGTTATGACGTTGCGCTGGGGGTGTGTCTTTGCCTGCTCCTTCGTTATCGCGCCGAACTCAACCAGCTCTTCGACCAGAGAGTGGTCGCGGGTTATCTGGTATATGCTGCTGCTTTTGCGCGAGATGTGATAGGCGCGGCTGTCGCCCACGTTTATAATATAGGCTTTTCCGCTGTTTTTGATAACACCGCCGACAATAGTCGTCCCCATGCCGTTGTACACCTCGTCGAACTTTGAGTATTCATAGGATACCCCGTTCGCCTCGTCGCAGGCGCTTTGCAGCACGTCCTTATAATTCTGCACACGCTCCACGCGCGAGGTGAGCTTGCCGTACACGAAGTCAACAAAGGCTTTGTTTGAAATCTGGCTTGCAAGCCCGCCGGCCTTCGCCCCGCCCATGCCGTCGCATAGGCCGACTATGAGGCAGTTTTTCGCCTCGCACTTCTCGATGATAAAGCTGTCCTGATTGTCTTTTCTGACTCTGCCCTTGTCGGTCAGTCCGAAACCTTTCATTCTCTGTTCAACCCCTCTTCACGGGTCTGCATTTTTCTGCGGAGCTGTCCGCAGGAGGCGTCCACATCGCCGCCGAGCTTGCGCCGCACGGTGACGTTAACGCCCTCGTCCTCAAGAATTTTTATAAACGCCTTCATGTGCCCCGGCGTTGATGGGGCAAACTGGCGCTCTTCAACATGGTTGAGCGGTATGAGATTCACATGCGCGCACACCGCCTTTGCGCGCTTTGCGAGCAGGCGGGCGTGATACTCGGTGTCATTCACGCCGTCTATCATCGCGTATTCAAAGGATATGCGCCGCCCGGTCTTGTCATAATAGCGGCGGCAGCAGCGCATAAGCTCCTCCACGCCGCGCCCGCGGTTCGTGGGCATGATCTTCGACCTTGTCTCATCGTCCGGCGCGTGCAGCGAGACGGACAGCGTAAGCTGCAAATCGCGCTCTGCCAGCGCGTCGAACTTCTCCGTGATGCCGCAGGTGGAGAGCGATATGTGGCGCATACCGATATTCATCCCCTGCGGATGGTTCACAAGCTCCAGAAAGCGCATGACGTTATCGAAATTATCCAGCGGCTCTCCGATGCCCATAAGGACGATGTTTGATATCGGCTTGCCGGAATCCAACTGCGAAAACAGCACCTCGTCCAGCATCTCCGACGGCTCAAGGCAGCGGACAAGGCCGCCTATGGTCGAGGCGCAGAACGCACAGCCCTGACGGCAGCCGACCTGCGAGGAGATGCACACGGTGTTGCCGTGCTTATAGCTCATCACGACCGTCTCCACGGCGTTGCCGTCGCGCAGTTCCCAGAGATATTTTATCGTCCCGTCAAGCTTTGAAACCTGCTTGCTGAGCACCTTCGGCTCGTACAGCTCATAGCCCTCGCGCAGTTTTTCTCTCAGCGCCTTCGGGAGATTCGACATCTTGTCGAAATCCCGTACGCCCTCCGAAAGCCATTTGAATATCTGGCCTGCCCTGTATTTCGGCTCGCCCAGCCCCGCAAACTCCGATTCCAGCTCCGCCGGGAGCATGGATAGTATATCCTTCTTCATCATTCTATCCTTCTAAGCTTTGCCGTAAAAAATCCGTCCGTCCCGTCCACATTCGGCCAGAAGCAGTGCATCCCGCCCGGCTCCGATACGCTGCCGACGTTGAAACCCTCAGGCGCGAATTTGCCGTGATTGGCGAGGAACGCATTCACAACGTCCTCATTTTCGGCGCGCAGCACCGTGCAGGTCGAATACAGCAGCACCCCACCGGGTTTGACATATGCGGCGAGATTATCCAGAATGTCGCGCTGTATCGCCGGGAGCGCGGATATCTCCGCTTCCGTCTTGCCGCGTATCTCCGGCTTCTTCGCTATGACGCCAAGCCCCGAACACGGCACGTCGGCGATCACGACGTCGAAGCTTTCCTCAAGCGCCGCGTCGTGCCTGCGCGCATCCATCGCGGCGGTTCTGATGTTATCTATGCCGAGCCGCTCCGCGCCCGCGGAGATAAGCTTCAGCTTCTTCTCGTGTATATCGCAGGAGAGGATACTCCCCTTCCCGTCCATTCTTATCGCGGCGGCAAAGGACTTCCCGCCGGGAGCGGAACATGCGTCCAGCACGGTCATCCCCGGCTCCGGCGCGGCAATCTCCACTGCCGTGCGCGCCGCGCGATCCTGCACGTAGAACAGTCCGTCTGCGAAGCCCGGAAGCTCCGCGACATTTCCGCCGGGGAGCACGAAGCAGCCGCTTAACCGCTCGTCGTACTCGAAGTCTATCTCCGCGCGGAGAAGCGCGCGGCGGTAATCCTCCGGAGAGATTTTCAGCGTGTTCACCTGTATTGTGAGCGGCGCGGGGCGGTTATTGCAGGCGAGGAAAGCCTCGGCAAAATCGTACCCGCGTTCGCTGATAATGCGCGATGCAAGCCACTCCGGGTGGCTGTATTTTATGCTGAGATATTCCGCGCCGCCCTCACCGGGGATATCCGGCAGAGTCCCGGCGCTTTTGTTCTCTGCGATCCTGCGCAGAACGGCGTTTGCAAGCCCGGACGCGCGCGACATGCCGCATTTTCTGCACAGCGCTACCGATTCGTTCACCGCCGCGCGGGCGGGAATACGGTCGAGAAGCAGTATCTGATACACGCCCAGCAGCAGAATATCATGCAGCTTCGGCTCCAGACGCTTCGGTTCGGTGCTGCAATAGCAGCCTATATAATAGTCGCACAGCAGCGAATTTTGCAGCACGCCGAGGCACAGCCGCGCGGCGAGCGCCGCTTCACGCCGGTCAAGCGCGTATTTTTTTATTATGCCGTCTATGCTGCTTCCGGACCACGCGCCGTCTCTGCGGCAGCGCTCCAGCGCCGTAAGCGCCGCTTCCCTAGCGGTCATCAAGCTCTCATCCTTTGACCTTTATATTGTGCCCGCGCAGGAAATCCGCCGCCTTCATGCGCTTCTTTCCCGGCGCCTGAAGCTCGGTTATCAGCAGGGTCTCCCCGTCCGCGCAGGCGATCTCAATGCCGTTTTTCCCGGCTCCCACGACCGTTCCCGGCTCCGCGGAGCATTTGTTGTGCGTGTAATCCGCGCCGAACACGCGGTACACCGCGCCGTCCAGCTCCATCGTCGCTACCGGCCACGGCTGAAGCCCGTATATGTGCTTGAGCACCATGCGCGGCGTGTTGTTCCAGTCTATCGGGCAGATGGACTTGTCCAGCATCCCGACATAGGTCGCCTGCGAATGATCCTGCGGGGTGCGCGGCGCTGTGCCGTTCTCGATATCGTCAAGAGTTTTTATCAGCAGCTCCGCGCCCATGTCCATGAGCCGGTCGAACAGCTCGCCTGCTGTCTCATATTCGCCGATCTCGGTCTCGGCCTTATATATCACGTCCCCGGCGTCCATGTCGTGGGCGAGGTACATAGTCGTAACTCCGGTGACTTTGTCGCCGTTGAGGACGGACCACTGTATCGGAGCGGCTCCGCGGTACTTCGGCAGTAGCGAGCCGTGCACGTTTATCGCCCCATACTTCGGCACCGCCAGAATATCGTCCGGCAGGATGCGCCCATAGGCTACGACGACGAGAATGTCCGGCTCCAGCGCCTTTATCATCTCAAGCGCCGTTCCGTCGCGCATCTTGACCGGCTGGTACACCGATATTCCGTTTTCGAGCGCCAGCGCTTTGACAGGCGAGGCCGCAAGCTCCATCCCGCGCCCCTTGGGCTTATCGGGCTGGGTAAAGACACCGACGACGTCGCGCTTTTCGTCTATGAGCTTTTTCAGAGAGGCCGCCGCAAAGTCCGGCGTCCCCATAAAAACTATCCGCATCTTAATATTCTCCGCTCTGAAGCTCCTCTTCGGTGAGCATACGCTCGGCCTTGGAGGTGAAAACTATGCCCTCAAGATGGTCTATCTCATGGCAGAAGCAGCGCGCGGTCAGCCCGTCGCCCTCCACCTCGAACCACTCGCCGAAGCGGTTCTGCGCACGAACCTTGACGTGCATCGGGCGCTTGACAAGGCCGAATTCACCCGGCACACTCAGGCAGCCCTCAGGTCCCTCCTGCTCGCCGGACGCTTCGATTATCTCAGGGTTTATAAGCTCTATGATATACTCGTCCTCATCCTCCGGCACGTTGGTCTCAAGCACGATCACCGCGCGGCGCAGTACGCCCACCTGCGGTGCGGCAAGGCCGACGCCGTTCGCAGTCGAAAGCGTGTCGATCATATCGTCAAGCAGCTGATGCAGGCGAGGGTTGAACTCCGTTACGGGGCGGGATTTCTTATAAAGCCCCGGCTGTTCCTTTGTCAAAATATTTCTCTGTGCCATAGCTATCCTCAATCTGTCGGGGCGTTGTCCGCGTACACGGTGACGCCTCTGAATTTTTTGTCCCTGCCGCACTCGATCACCATCTCCGACAGTGCCCGTCGGATCCACGCGTTCGACTCACAGCAGACGTTTATTCTGTATCTGTATCTGTTATTGACCCTGACTACCGGCAGCGGCGCGGGGCCAAGAATATCTATCTCCGGTTTATCGCTGCATATGTTCCTCAGCCACTCGCTGAGATACGCACAGCATTTTTCCACCTGCTCCTCGTCAACGCCTGTCACGGTCAGGGAGAATATATTTTTGAACGGCGGCGCGTTCTGAATGCGGCGCAACTCAATCTCTGACTCGAAGAACGACTCGTAGTCCTGATCTGCCGCGTACCTTATCGTCTCGTTTTCGGGCGTAAAGGTCTGTATGACGGCTCTTCCGGGCTTGTCTCCCCTGCCGCTGCGGCCGACGACCTGCGTTATCAGGGAGAACGTCCTCTCCCCGGCGCGGTAATCGCCCGCGTACAGGCTCTGATCCGCCGAGATGACGCCGACAAGCGTCACGTTCGGGAAGTTCAGCCCCTTGGTGACCATCTGCGTGCCCACCATTATGGGGATATTCTCGTTTCTGAAGCGCTCAAACAGCTTCTCATGCGAACCTGCCGGCGCAACCGTATCCGTATCAACGCGCATCACCGGCGTATCCGGAAACAGCTCGTGCAGCTGCTGCTCGACATTCTGCGTCCCCGTGCCGACGAAGCACAGCTCGCCCCCGCAGTCGGGGCACGCGCTGTCCACGCGCTGCACATATCCGCAGTAATGGCACATCAGGCGATTGTTCGCGCTGTGATAAGTGAGCGACACGCTGCACCGCGGGCATCTGTAAGTATAGCCGCAATCTCCGCAGCTTATCAGCTTATGCGCGCCGCGGCGGTTGATGAACAGTATGCTCTGCTCGCCGCGCTCGATATTCTGCTGGAGCTCGTCCCGCAGAAATCCGCTTATATCGCCGCCGTTCCCGCGCCGAAGCTCACGCTTCATATCGACTATCCGCACTTCGGGAAGTCGCATATCGTTATATCGGTTTCTCAGCGTGAAGAACGCATACCGCCCGATGCGCGCGTTATAGCGCGTACAGACGTCCGGCGTGGCGGAGCCGAGCAGCAGCAGGCAATTATTCTGCGCACAGCGGAACTTTGCGACGTCGCGCGCGTCATACCGGGGATTGTTCTCGGACTTATAGGTCTCCTCCTGCTCCTCGTCTATTATGACCGCGCCCAGATTGCGAAGCGGCGCGAAAACCGCGCTGCGCGTGCCGATAACGACCCGCGCCTTGCCGTTTTTAACGCGCTTCCATTCGTCGTACCTCTCGGTGGGCGAAAGGCTGCTGTGCATGACGGCGACATCATCCCCGAAATGCGACGAGAAGGTGCGGAGCATCTGCGGCGTCAGTGCAATTTCCGGCACCAGCAGCATCGCCGTTTTCCCGCGGCGTAGGCAGGCGTCGATAAGATGGATATAGACGCTGGTTTTCCCACTGCCGGTCACGCCGAGCAGCAGCGCCGCCCCGGCCTTGCCGCTCGCGGTGAGCGCGTCGATACCCTTGAACACCGCGCTCTGCTCTTCGCTCAGCTCCGGCAACGGATCAGTATCGCCCAGATGCAGCTCCGGGCGGCGGTACACCTCGCGCTCGTAGGTCTCAGCAAGCCCCGCCTTTATAAGCGCGGTGAGCGACTGTCTCGACGCGCCCGTGTAGGTAAGCAGATCGCGGCTCGGCAGCGCTTCAAATGCGCACAGCATTTCCACCAGCGCCGCCTGCTTCGGCGATCTGAGCCGCTTCGACTCCGCGATTGCCGCGGCATCCTCCGACGGTATCGCAAGCTTGACCATCTCGACGGTTTTGTCGTTCACGCGGCGTTTCCCGTCGTCCGTGAACCACAATCCTGCCGGAAGCATCGCCTTCACGGCGTCATACACGGTGCAGAAAAATCTGTCGCGGATGAAGAACGCAAGCTTTATCAGCTCCTCGTCCAGCACCGGCGCGGGGTCGAGCACGGAATCTATGCATTTTAGATTTTCCCGCTCGCTCTTATCCGCAACCGAGAGGATAACTCCCTCACAGCGCCGGTTGCCCTTGCCGAACGGCAGGCTCACCCTCGTCCCCGGAAGCGCGGCGTCCCGCAGTTTGTCCGGCACAAGATAGTCAAAGGGACGGTCAATGCTGTATGTAGCGGCAGAAACCGCGATTTTTGCCACGCGCATCGGCATCGAGATCGTCCCCCATGATGATTATTTCTTTATTTTGAGCTTGCCCGTGTAGACCTCGTCAATAGCGATGGAGACGGGCTTCTTCTCCAGCGGTATCTGCTTCTCCTCGGCCTCCGCGGAGATGGCGCGCGCTCTGCGCGCGATGAGGTTCACAAGCTGGTAACGGCTGCCGACCTTGCTGGTCAGTTCAGCCATGGGGGGATAAAGCATCATAATAATTACTCCATTCCGCCGCCTACGCGGCACTAAAATTTTTATATTACTCTTCTATCGCGTCGCGCAGAAAATGCATTCTGCCCTCGGCCTTGCAGCGCTCTGCAAGCATGATCGCCGCCAGCTCCTTCGCTGCGCGGTCGGGATCGTCGTTTATGATTATATAGTCGTAGAAGTCGGCCTCGGCGTACTCCTGACGCGCGCGGATAAGCCGCGCTTCGATGGCGCGCTCGGTGTCCGTGCCTCTGCCGACAAGACGGCGGCGAAGCTCCGCGAGGGAGGGCGGGATGATGAAGATCTTCACGGCGTCCGGCTTCTTCTCGTTTATCTGGCGCGCGCCCTGAACCTCGATGTCAAGCAGCACGTCAAGCCCGGAATCCAGCTTTTCCTCTACGAACTTTCTCGGCGTTCCGTAGGAATTTGCGACATAGGTCGCATGCTCCAGCAGTTCGTCGTTCTCGACCATCTCCTTGAACTGGTCAAGGTCAACAAAGAAATACTCGCGCCCGTCGACCTCGTTCGGACGGGGCTTGCGCGTGGTCACAGAAGTGGAGAAGCACACATCGTCGCGCCCCTCTATTGCCTTGAACACCACCGTGCTCTTGCCCGCGCCGGAAGGCCCGGAAATAACAAACATTCTGCCCTTTTCCTTCATCTTAGTCTCCATCCTCCTGTTCAGTCTTTTCTGCAAATCGCTCTGCTATCGCGTCAGCCGTCAGCGCGGACAAAACTACGTTGCCGCTGTCCATGATTATAACGGATCTTGTGCTCCTGCCGAAGGACGCGTCTATCAACAGTCCCTTTTCCCTCACTTCCTGCACCATGCGCTTTATCGGTGCGGACTCAGGGCTGACTATCGATATGATTCGCCCGGCGGAGACGAGATTGCCGAAGCCTATGTTTATCAGCCTCATCGCAGTTCCTCACTCAATGTTCTGGATCTGCTCGCGTATCTTCTCGATCTCGGACTTGAGATCGACCACGACATGCGCGATGTCGGCGTTCTGGCACTTGGAGCCGATGGTGTTTGCCTCGCGGTTGAACTCCTGAATGAGAAAATCTATCTTGCGGCCTGTTGCATTGCTGCCGTTTATCATGGTGCTCAGCTGTGCCATGTGGCTGCGCAGACGCACAGTCTCTTCGTCAACGGCGATGCGGTCGGCAAAGATCGCGACCTCGGCGATTATCCTGTTCTCATCTATACCGGCAGTGCCCAGCACCTCGGTCATCTTCTGCTCAAGGCGGCGGCGGTATTCAAGCACCGTGGTCGGCGCTTCATGCTCGACCCGCGAGACGAGGGAGTCTATGGTTGCAAGTCTTGAGAGGACATCGTCCCTCAGCTTCTCGCCCTCGCGCAGACGCATCGCGTCAAAATCGCACAGCGCCTGCTCAGCGACGGCGCAGATACCGGCGGATATTGCGTCCGCATCCGCCTCCTTCTTCTCAACGGACAGCACGTCCGGGAAGCGGCTGACGCTCATCGCCGTGGCGTCGTTCGGGAGCTTATACTCCTCGGAGATATGCCCTATCGCCTCAAGGTAGCCGCGCAGGAGCGGCTCGTTGACGCGGACGGTCATATCGTCCGCCATTGAGGAATCGACCGTGACGAACACGTCCACCTTGCCGCGGCTGATATGCTGCTGCACCAGAGACTTGACCGCGCTCTCCGCGAAGAGGAAGCTTCGCGGCATACGCACCGATGCGTCAAGGAATTTGTTGTTTACGCTCTTCAGCTCAACGCTTATTTCAAGTCCGTCGACAGTGCCCTTGGCGCTGCCATAACCCGTCATGCTCTTGATCATATACTCGATTCCTCCGGCTTACTCTTCTATTGAAATTATCGCAAAGCTTATTTTATCCTTATTGCCGCGCTTTCTGTACCACAGCACCAGCAGCGCCGCGCTCACGGCGAGCGCCGTGAAGCTCACCGCGATGCACACGCCCTCGCCCGCTCCAAACGCCGCGGCTATCGCATAGCCGAGCAGGAAAAGGACTATCGGCATGATGTACACCATCAGTATCGCTTTATATACCTTCGAGGACTTGCTCTCGATGACGACCTTCTGCCCCGGCCTTGCGCCGATGCGGTTATCCGCCGTGACCTTCAGCTCGTTCTGAAAAACACAGCTCTCGCAGTTCCCGCAATTGCTGCCGCAGGCCGTCGACCGCTTGACTGCGACCTCCGCGAGGGAATTTTGAAAAGTTCTTGTTACAACCGCGTCCTGAGTCATTTCTACGCCTTTCTTATTTCAACCGACATCGTCACATCGCCTATCGCGCCGACGTCGTCATATCCGGCAACGTACACCTTGACCGGCACCATATAGGTTCCGGACGACTCCTTGAAGTCCTTCAGATCTGCCACGGCGCGTATATTCTCGCTCTTTATCGCGTCAAGCTGCTCCTTCGTGCCGCGCAGTGTGACCGTCAGGCTCTCGGTAATTATCGTGGACTTATAGCCCTCGGTGTCGTTTATGCAGGAGAGATTTGTGACCGTGAAGTCCTTCGTCTCAAGGCCGATGATCTCCACCGTGACCTTCGCCTCGGTTATGCCGGTGAGGTTTCTGATCTCGTTATCGAGCACGATGCTGTACGTATTCTGGAACGCATCCGTGAAGTCCGTGAGGTCAATCGTGCCTAGAACTATCTTGTTCATGCCCGCGAGTATCGAGGTGTCGCCCGCGAGAGTTATGGAGGACGGCTCGATTTTTATGACGGTGTTCGCCGAGGTCGCGCCCGCGCCCTCGATGGTGTCGACCGTGAGCGGAACTTCCTTGACCATGAGCAGCGGAAGCGTTGCCTTTACGGTATCGGTCGAGCAGGTGATGCCCGTGGTGGAGCACTCGTCGCCGTCGGAATCCATCAGGGTGTAGCCGGTATCTACGGAATAGGTGCTGGTGATGCCGTCCTCGCCGAATGTGACCCAAGCGTACGAGACGCTGTTGATATAGACCTCAGGGCCTGTTATCGTTATCGTCGACGGCTCGAACACCGGCATCTCTGCGGTGTAGCCGTCGGCCGGCTGTGCGTCGAATGTGCCGCGCACCGGTATCGTGCGCGAGGACTGCTGAGAAGCCATGAAGTTCACGGTCTCCGGAGTTTTCCTCGTCACGGTTATGTTTTTCTTGTCCGTCCCGTCCGGGAACACAACATCGTAGGTCTGCGAGGTGTAGGCCGCCTGAGTCAGGCGGCTGACGTCGACCTGCGCGATAAGATCGCCGGAATCCAGCCCGCCGATTATGCGCCGCGGCCCTGTGACCTCAACGGTGACGGAGTTGGTGTCAAGATCGGTGATGACCATGTTGCGCGAATTGCGCAGCTCGTCCTCCCCGACCAGTTCCACGCGGACGCCGCGGAAAATTGTCGTCATATTCTCAGCGTCGGTGCTGCTGAAGTAGACCCACATCGCAAGCGCTGCAAGGAATGAGACAATCATCCAGAACAGACGGCTGTCATACAGTTTTCTCATCGGGCTTGTCTTCTTCATATTTTTTCACCTTGAAGAACTTCTTGAAATAGTTTGCGAAGCCGCGCTTCGAGCTTTCATCCTCGTCCGAGATAAGCTCGGAACGCAGAAGCTTCTCGAAAACGGAGGCCGTAAGATGGCGCTTGAGCATACCTTCTATTGCAACGGAGACGGAGCCGGTCTCTTCCGAGACTATGACGACCACCGCGTCCGACTGCTCGCTCAGGCCGATGCCGGCCCTGTGCCTCATGCCGAGATCCTTGCTGAGGTTCGTGCTCTTTGTGAGCGGGAGGACGCATCCCGCGGCGGCTATCCTGCCGTCGCGGATTATAACCGCGCCGTCATGCAGAGGAGCTTTGTTGTAAAACAGGTTTTTCAGCAGCTCCGCCGTCGTATCGGAATTTATGATTGTGCCGGTGCTCATAATGTCGTTAAGCTTCACCTTGCGCTCAAAGATTATGAGCGCGCCGGTGCGGGAAGCGGACATCTCCGTACATGCCAGCACCGTCTGCGCGATGGCCTGCTCTGTTGCGGAGCTTGCGACCGCGTGTCCGGACGAGAAGCTGCTGCCCATACGCTCCAGCACGCGCCGCAGCTCCGGCTGGAACAGGATCAGGAGCGCTATCAGTCCCAGCTCGACCGCCCGCTTCAGGAGCGAATTGATCATCGTGAGCTTGAAGATATCCGACAGCCACAGCGCGACGAGTATCAGGATCAGACCCTTGGCCAGATTGTACGAATTCGTGCGCCGTACAAACCATATTGCTTTATATATCAGGAACGTGACTATCAGGATATCGACCGCGTCCGAGATGCGGATCGTCGACAGATAGTTTCCTGCCCACGAGAGAGCGCTGCTTATGACTTCCATAGGAGATTACCCCGTTCATTTATCCAAATGCCCGCGCGGCACACCGTGCCGACACGAAGCCTATTATATTTATCAATGTATTATAAATCATCTGCGGCAAAAACGCAAACATTATTAAGAAAGTTTTATACTTATTTCATACATCAGTTCGCAGACTCTGTCTATTTCCTCAGGTGTGACGAAGGGTGAAAAGCTGAAGCGCAGTGTGCCGGTGTCGAGAGTCCCCACGGTGCGGTGGGCAAATGGCGCGCAGTGCAGGCCGGAGCGGGTGCACACGCCATGCTCGGAGAGCAGGCGCGCCAGCGTTTCGCAGTCCGTGCCCGCCAGCCTCACTGAAAGGACGCCGGACTGAAGCTCTTTGTTTCCGTGAAACAGCTCCACGCCGCGGACATCCGAAAGGCCGCGTATCATGCGCGCCAGCAACGCGCGCTCGTGCGCGAGTATCGCGTCCGTCCCGATTCCGGATACATATTTTATTCCGGCCAGCAGTCCCGCAATGCCGCAGACATTGTGCGTCCCGGTCTCAAGCCTGTCGGGCAGATAATCCGGCATGGTCTGGGAGATGCTGTCCGAGCCGGAGCCGCCGCTCATCAGCGGCGAGGCGTCCGCGCCGCACAGCAGTATGCCCGTTCCCTGCGGGCCGAACAGTCCCTTATGCCCCGGCATGGCGACGAACGCCGCGCCAAGCCGCGCGAAGTCCACGCTCAGCACCCCCGCCGACTGCGACGCGTCCACTATCAGCGGCACTCCCGCCGTGCGGCACAGCGCCGCGATCTCATAAATTGGCAGGATATAGCCGAAGGCGTTCGACACGTGCGTACACACGACGGCGTCGGCGCGGCGGAGCTTGCTGTCAAACTCGCTGAGCGTATTCTCCGCGTCGAAAAGGCGGCTTCCGGCCACGGTGATATCGTCCGTCAGCATTCTGAGCGGCCTTGTGACGCTGTTGTGCTCAAAGCCGGAGACGAGCACGCGGCGCCCCGGCTTCACGACGGAGCGTATCGCAATATTGAGCGCGTGAGTCGCGTTCATGGTGAACACCACGTTCTCCGCGTCCGGAACGTCAAACAGCCGCGCCGCGGCCTCTCGGCACTCAAATACGGTCTCCGCCGCGCGCATGGCCGGAGCGTGCGCCCCGCGTCCGGGGCTTGCCATGCTACGCATCGCGTTCACGACGGCGTTCTCAACGCTCACCGGCTTTATCAGGCTTGTCGCCGCGTTATCAAGATATATCATCGCGCAAGCTCCTTATATTCCCCGCCGTCGGCACGGCTGAAGATTTTGCCGCTTATCAGGCCGCTGCTGCGAAGCAGGCCGAGCGCGGCGTCAAAATTCCGGTACAGGCTCACCGCGTAGCCGCAGCCGCTGCTGCTCAAGCCCTGCGGAGCCTTGACCACCGCAGCCGTTATGCCGGAGCGCTCCAGAAGCTTCACGCTCTTCTGCGCATAAGTGAGCGAACGGCACATCAACAAATACTGCGTCATCACTTTCTCCCCTCTGCCGCGTCTCCCGACGGCAAATATTTCGCGCAGGCGGCAGGGCATATACGCAAAAAATCTGCAAGGCCAACAGCTTGCAGATTTTTTGATGCACCGTCCGCATGGCTCTCACTACATGATATGCAGCGGGGGCGGGCTGGTGATGTTATTTAATTAAAACAACGGCGTGTGCGGCGATGCCCTCGCCGCTGCCGGTAAAGCCAAGCCCCTCTTCGGTCGTGGCCTTGACGCTTATAAGCTCCGCCGGGACGGCCATCGCCTCCGCGATATTCGCGCGCATGGCGGGGATATGCGGCGCGAGCTTCGGCCGCTGGGCAAGCACGGTGCAGTCGGCATTGCACAGCTCATAGCCTGCCTCGCGCAGGCGGCGCATTACCTCGCGCAGGAGCAGCAGACTGTCCGCGCCGAGATAGCGCTCATCATTATCCGGAAAGAGCTTGCCTATATCGCCTATCGCGGCCGCGCCGAGCAGCGCGTCCATTAACGCGTGGACAAGCACATCCGCGTCCGAATAGCCAAGCAGTCCCTTCTCGTACGGGATGTCGACCCCGCCGAGTATCAGCTTCCTGTCCGGAACGAGCCGGTGAACGTCATAGCCATGTCCTATCCGCATATTCGTCTCCTCTGTCTCTCAGAATCGCCTCGGCGAGCATCACGTCGTTCGGCGTGGTGAGCTTGATATTGTTCGGGTCGCCCTCCACGGCCTTGACCTTCACGCCCATCAGCTCTATCGCGGAGCAGTCGTCCGTTATCGGCAGCGCCTTGACCGCCGCGACGGTCAGCGCGCCTTTTATGAGATCCGCGTCGAAGACCTGCGGCGTCTGCACGCGCATTATGCACTCTCTGTCAAGCGTTGCAATGACCCGCTCGTCCTCAACATTCTTCAGCGTATCGACGCTGGGAATGGCGGGCACGGCGGCGAGATAGTCGCTCGCGGCATACACCGCACGGGATATGACGTCCTGCGTCACAAGCGGGCGCGCGCCGTCATGTATTGCGATGAGCTTCGTCCCGCACGAGACCTCCGACACACCCGCGAGCGCGGATTCCATGCGCGACGTCCCGCCGCGGATGACCTTTTTCGCCTTGGTCACGCCGTATTTCTTGCAGATATCGGCGACGTCCATTATCTTTTCCATGCGCGTCACGACGATTATTTCATCCACCAGCGGCGACTGTTGGAACGCGAGCAGCGTTCTGGCGAGCACCGGAACATGGCACAGCTCCATCATAAGCTTATCTCCGCCCATGCGGAGCGAGCTTCCCGCCGCGACTATGACGACGGCGCAGTGCGGCGTATTGTCCTTTTTCTTAAAAAGCTTTGAAAGCAGCATGGCGCGCACCTCTTTTCAAACAGTATAAAAACTCTATTAACCCTTGAGCTGGCGTTTTCTGAAGAAGTTCATCATTCCGTCCTGCATATCGTCCAGATGGCCGAGCATCTTGCCCGCGCCGTATGCCGCGCAGGAGACGGCGTCGTCCACAACGCTCGTGCGGATGCCGGTACTGCGCTCGATAAGGCGGTCGATGCCGTAGATCAGGCTGCCGCCGCCGGACATGATGATGCCGTTGGTGTCCAGATCGCCGACGAGCTGGGGCGGGGTGCGCTCCAGAACGGTGTGGATGGCCTCAAGGATGCTGTTCATCGGCTCGACAAAGGCCTCAATAAGCTCGTTGGAGCTGACCTGAACGGTCTTGGGCAGGCCGTTTGTCAGGCTGCGGCCCTTGACCTCCTCGACGCCGACGTCCGGGCGCTGGATGATGCAGCCGATACTGCGCTTCAGCTCCTCCGCCGCGCCAAGGCCGATGAGCATATTGTGCTTGCGGCGGATATACTTCACTATTGCCTCGTCAAAGCTCGCTCCCGCGACCTTTATCGACTCGCACTCGACGACGCCGCCGACGGAGATTATTGCGATCTCGGTCGTGCCGCCGCCGATGTCTATGACCATGTGACCGTCTGCCTTCGAGATATCGACGCCCGCGCCGAGCGCAGTGGCGACGGCAGTCTCAAGCAGGTAGACTCTTCTGCCGCCCGCCTCTATCGCGGCGTCGATCACCGCGCGCTCCTCGACGCCGGTAATGCTGCTCGGCACGCAGACAAGAATTCTCGGCTTGAGAAGGCTGAAGGAGGTTATGCGGCTGACAAGCTCGCGCAGCATCTGCGCGCTTATCTCATAGTCGGATATGACGCCCGCGCTTATCGGGTGTATCGCCACGATGTTCGCCGGAGTGCGGCCAAGCATCTTCTGCGCGTCCTGACCGACCTTCAGTATCTTGCCGCTGAACTTATCCACGGCGACGACGGTCGGCTCGCGCGCGACGACGCCCTTCCCCTGCTCGAACAGCAGCGTGGAGGACGTACCCATATCGACCGCGATATTTCTTTCAAAATCAAGCATTTGCTTCACCTCATACTAAGCTCTTTTTCTTGCAAGCGTGGCCGCCGTAACGGAGGCCGCTCCGCATTTTGTAAGCACCCCGGCACACTCCGCGAGAGTCGCGCCGGTGGTGACGATATCGTCAATTATCAGGACGTGCCGCCCCTTTATCAGCTCCGCATCGCGCGGCGAATAGACGCCGGAGACATTTTTCCTTCGCTCGTCCGCGCCGCCCGTCAGGGACTGCGCGCGGATGTTGCGCGTTTTCGTGAGCAGCTGTGCGCACTCAACGCCCATCTGCTTCGCCGTCTCTTCGGCGATGAGCCGTGCCTGATCGTACCCGCATTTGCGCAGGCGCTTCGCGCTCAGCGGCACCCATGTAATAATATCGCAGGAAACTGCGCGTTCGTCAATAGTCTTTACAAGAAATTCCGCATAAATATCGCAATAAGCCCGCACTCCACCGAATTTATAGCGCAGAAGCGACAGTCTGACGTCGCCCTCATAGTAAAACGGCGAGACGCATTTTGCGATATGCGGCAGCTTCTGCTCCGCCGCCGCGCCGCGCGCGTGCGGCAAAGACCTCATGCACCGCGGGCACACCCGCTGTTCTCTGCCCTCAGTGAGTTGATGGCAGAAGGCGCACTTCGTCGGGAACAGCAGCTCCAGTATCGCGCCGCCTACGCTCATTCGACGCCGCACAGCTTGCGAAGCCGTACCCTCAGCGCCGTATAGCGTTTCGACTGGCGGTAATTGTCTATCATCTGATGCGCGGTCTGATCGTCGCCCACGAGTATAAGCAACTCGCGCGCCCTCGTGACCGCAGTATAGAACACGTCGCGCGTCATAAGCATCTGGGACGCCTGCCCCAGCGCGAGTATCACCGCGCGGTATTCGCTGCCCTGCGCCTTATGTACCGTCATCGCCCACGCGTGCTCAAGCTCCAGCAGCGAGTCGAAGCCGTAGCCCGCGATGCGCCCGTCAAAGCTGACGACGACGCCCTCGTTTTCAAGGTCGACCGACGTGATGACGCCGATGTCGCCGTTGAAGATGCCGGTACCGGCGGAGCGGTTGTCCTCCGTGCGCCACATGATGTCGTAGTTGTTCTTTATCTGCATCACGCGGTCGCCCTTGCGGAAGATAACGTCGCCGAAGGCTTTCTCCGGCTTGTCCTTCTCAGGAGGGTTCAGCGCCGCCTGAAGGTGCCGGTTGAGATTAACGGTGCCAAGCTCACCCTTCCGCGTCGGCGAGAGAACCTGTATGTCCTCAGGCGGGATATGCATCTTGTTCGGAAGGCGCGTGGTGCACAGCTCCGTTATAGTCTCGACAGAGCTTGCCGCCTGTAAACGCCGCAGGCGGAAAAAATCTCCCGCGTTCTCGGCGAAATCGGGGTGTTCGCCCCGGTTTATCATATGGGCGTTGCGCACTATGCGGCTGCCGCCGTTCTGGCGGAATATCTCCGTCAGGCGCACCGTCGGCACGACGCCGCTGCGTATTATCGCGGAGAACACATTGCCGGGGCCGACGGACGGGAGCTGATCCGCGTCGCCGACGAGAATGAGCCGCGCGTCCGGCGGGAGCGCCGAGAGCAGCGCGTTCATAAGTATTATGTCAACCATCGAGCACTCGTCGAGTATCACCGCATCGCAGTCGAGCCTGTCGGACTCGCACTTGGTGAATACGACCGAGTCGCCCGTGTCGTCAAACTTCGCTTCGAGCAGGCGGTGTATCGTCGAGGCGTCCTGCCCGGTAAGCTCGGTCATGCGCTTTGCGGCGCGCCCTGTCGGCGCAGTGAGCAGCGTTTTCATGCCCAGCTCGTCGAACATCGCAAGCACGGCGCGGATAGACGTCGTCTTGCCCGTGCCGGGGCCGCCCGTGAGGACTACCACCTGATTTTTCAGCGCAAGCTCCAGAACCTGTTTCTGAAGCGGCGCATAGCTTATGTGCTGGCTTTTTTCAAGCTTGGCGATTATCTTGTTTATGTCCGCCTTGTCGCCGAAGCTGCGGCGGCACATCCGCGCGAGTATCTCCGCGGCGTTCGTCTCCGCCTCGTAAAGCTCCGGAAGATAGCAGGCATTGCGCCCGGCGATGAACTCATAGCGTATCTGCCCGCCGGAGATGAGCGTTTCGATGTTCTCGTCCACGTCCTCAGGCTCGACGCCGATGAGCTTCGCCGTCGCCGCGGCGAGCTGTTCGCGCGGGATGAAGCAGTGGCCGTTGCCGGAATTGTGCTGAAGCTCAAAGATTATCGCGGCGCAGATGCGGTTGGCGCTGTACCCGTCAATGCCCATCTCAAGGGCAAGCCGGTCGGCCTCCGCGAAGCTGCCGCCGATATGCACGGAAGCGAGAATATACGGGTTATCGCGCAGCAGCTCCAGCGCCTCGGCACCGTAATATTTATACATGCGCATGGCAAGTACCGGGCGCAGGCCGAACGAGCACACAAACTCCATAAGCCTGCGTATCCCCGCCTGCTGGCGGAAGCTTTTTGAAAGCTGCTCCGCCTTCGCCGCGCTTATGCCCTTTATCTCCGCCAGCTTCTGCGGCGCGTTTTCAAGTACGTCCAGCGTCTTATCGCCGAATTTATTGACGATGAGCGCCGCCGTCGCGGGGCCGATGCCGCGCACGGCTCCGCCCGCGAGGTATTCGTATATCGCGGGCGCGGTGCTCGGCAGCATACGCTGTGAAAACTCGGCCTTGAACTGCTTGCCGTGGACGCTGTGCGACACCCAGTTGCCGCTGACGATCATGGATTCGCCGGGCGCGGCATACGGGAAGCAGCCGACGACCGTCACGCCCTCGCCGTTTTCGTCTCTCAGGCGCAGCACGGTGTAGCCGTTCTCTTCATTTTTATAGATCACGGAATCGACCGTGCCGGACAGCTCTAGCAGTTCGTTTTCATCCATTCGGGCAGCTCCCCATTTTCCACAAAAGTAATGCAGCGATGATCCTCGGCCATTGCGCGGGCGACGAATCTTGTCTCTTCGTCAAGCTCCGTGCCGGTGATGATTATGCGGCAGCGGAGTATGCCGTTGTCATTGAGCCAGAGCAGGCCGTTCAGGGTCTGCTCCAGCCGAGGCTCCGCGCCGCTGATATTTATGAGCATATATCCTGTGCTGCTCCGACCGAATTTCACCGGAGTCTGCATGATGCGGGCTATCAGCCACAGAAGGCCGAGGCACGCAAAGCAGGCCGCCATGCTCACAAGGAATTTTACCGTCATGCTCTCCCCTCCCCGGATATTCTATGAGAGGGGCGCCGCATCCGTTACGGCAGCAGCTTTTTGAGGAACTGGCCGGTGAAGCTTGCTTCACACGCGGCACAGCCCTCCGGAGTTCCGGCGTAGACAAGCTCGCCGCCCATGTCGCCGCCTTCGGGGCCGAGGTCGATGATGTGATCCGCGACCTTAATGACGTCGAGATTGTGCTCGATGACGACGACGGTATTCCCCGCGTCGACGAAGCGGTCAAGGATGTTTATGAGCCGGTGCACGTCGGCGACGTGCAGTCCGGTTGTCGGCTCGTCGAGCACATACACGGTACTGCCCGTGCTGCGCTTTGAAAGCTCCGTTGCGAGCTTGACGCGCTGTGCCTCGCCGCCGGACAGCGTCGTGCTCGACTGGCCGAGCTTGACGTAGCCAAGTCCGACGTCGCGCAGGGTCTCTATCTTGTGCAGTATCTTCGGCTGATTCTCAAAGAAGGTGCAGGCTTCGTCGATGGTCATATCGAGAACATCGGCGATGTTCTTGCCCTTGAAGCGCACCTCAAGAGTCTCGCGGTTGTAGCGCTTGCCGTGGCAGACCTCGCAGGGGACGTAGACGTCCGGCAGGAAATGCATCTCTATCTTCAGCAGGCCGTCGCCGCTGCACGCCTCACAGCGGCCGCCCTTGACGTTGAAGGAGAAGCGCCCCTGTCCGTAGCCGCGGAGCTTCGCGTCCTGAGTTGAGGCGAAAAGTTCGCGTATGTCGCCGAAAACGCCGGTGTAGGTTGCGGGATTCGAGCGCGGGGTGCGGCCTATCGGGCTTTGGTCGAGCGCGATGACTTTGTCCACATATTCAAGCCCGTCTATCCCGTCGCACTTGCCGGGACGGACCTTGACGCGGTTCTTCTCGGCGGCGATGGTCTTATACAGTATTTCGTTTATAAGCGAGGATTTGCCGCTGCCGGAGACGCCCGTGACGCACACGAGCTTGCCAAGCGGGATATCCACGTCGATATTCTTCAGGTTATTTTCCTTTGCGCCGCGTATGCGCAGGAATTTTCCGCTGCCCGCGCGCCGCGTCTCCGGCACGGGTATCTTCTTTTTCCCGCTGAGATACTGGCCGGTCACGGATTCCGGGCAGGCGCAGATATTGTCTACGGTGCCGGCGCAGACTATGCGCCCACCGTTCACGCCCGCTCCGGGGCCGACGTCGACGATATAATCCGCCGCGCGCATGGTGTCCTCGTCATGCTCGACGACGATAAGCGTATTTCCAAGGTCGCGTAGGCGCTTGAGCGTACGCAGGAGCTTGTCGTTATCGCGCTGGTGCAGGCCGATGCTCGGCTCGTCGAGGATATACAGCACGCCCATCAGGCTGGAGCCGATCTGCGTGGCAAGTCTGATGCGCTGACTCTCGCCGCCGGACAGCGTAGCCGCCGAGCGGGACAGCGTCAGGTATCCAAGCCCAACGTTCACGAGGAAGCCAAGGCGGGATTTTATCTCCTTCAGAATACGCTCGGCGATCATCATATCCTTCTCGCTGAGCTGGAGAGAGTCTATGAATTTCAGCGCACTGACGACTGGCAGGTCGGTAAACTCCGCGATATTCATGCCGCCGACCGTCACCGCAAGCGCGGTCTTTTTCAGTCTGCGGCCGCCGCAGTCGGGGCAAGGAGTTTCGGACATGCACTCCTCAAGCTCCGCGCGCATTGCGGGGCTCTGCGTATCCTTATAGCGCCGCTCAAGGTTGTTCACTATGCCCTCGAACTCGCGCCGTATCACTCCGTAGCCCTCGTTTTTCTCATATCTGAGCTGAAGCGGCTCGCCCTTCGTGCCGTACATCAGCGCGTCTATCGCCTCAGGCGGGATGTCCTTGATGGGATCGGTCAGCTTGAAGTGATAGCGCCGGGAGAGCGCGTCATAGTACATTCTCGATATCGAGTCGCCCTTCGCGTTGCCCCAGCCGCTCGCAGTTATGCCGCCGTCCATGATGCTGAGGTTTGGGTTCGGCATTATGAGATCCGGGTCGACGAGCAGGCGCATACCGAGACCGGTACAGGTCGGGCAGGCGCCGTAGGGGTTATTGAACGAAAACAGGCGCGGGGCAAGCTCGTCGATTGAGATGCCGCAGTCCTCGCAGGCGTAATTCTGCGAGAAATTGAGCTGCCTGTCCTCCTTGGGGATATCGACCGTGAGCAGTCCGCCCGCGAGCGCCATCGCCGTCTCTGCAGAGTCCGTCAGGCGGCGGATGATGTCCGGCTTTATGACAAGGCGGTCAACGACTATCTCGATGATGTGCTTTTTGTTCTTTTCGAGCTTTATCTCCTCGGTCAGGTCGTACATTATCCCGTCCACGCGGACGCGGACATAGCCCGACTTTTTTGCGTCCTCGAACACCTTCATGTGCTCGCCCTTGCGTGAGCGGACGACCGGAGCCATGAGCTGAATGCGCGTCCCCTCCGGGAGCGCCATTATCTGGTCGACTATCTGGTCGATGCTCTGCTGGCGTATCTCCTTGCCGCATTTCGGGCAGTGCGGCACACCGACGCGCGCCCAGAGCAGGCGCAGATAATCGTATATCTCCGTCACGGTGCCGACCGTGGAGCGTGGGTTTTTGGAGGTCGTCTTCTGGTCGATGGATATCGCCGGGGACAGGCCGTCGATATAGTCAACGTCCGGCTTGTCCATCTGGCCGAGGAACATGCGCGCGTAGGAACTGAGGCTCTCCACGTAGCGGCGCTGGCCTTCGGCATATATGGTATCAAACGCGAGGCTGGATTTTCCGCTGCCGGAGAGGCCGGTTATCACGACCAGCTTGTCTCTCGGTATCTCAACATCGATATTTTTCAGGTTGTTTTCTCTTGCGCCTTTTATATAAATACTGTTCTGCATCAATTATTACCCGACGGTAACATCCGCCGTTTTCCCCTGAGTTATCCGGATAAGCGCCTGCGGCTCCAGCTCTACCTGAAAGCCGATCTTACCGGCACTGATGACCATCGTGTCCTGCGCAAGCGCGGACGCGTCATACGTTGTGGTGTAATGCTTTCTCATGCCGACCGGCGAGCAGCCGCCGCGTATATATCCGGTCAGCGCGTTTATCTCGCTCACGTGCACCATCTCTATCGACTTCTCGCCCACGGCCTTCGCGGCCTTCTTCAGGTCAAGCTCCGCGCCGACGGGTATCACAAAGACGTATATTCCCCTGCTCGCGCCGCGGGTCACGAGAGTTTTGAATATCTTCGCCGCATCCACTCCGAGCAGCGCCGCAACCGTAAGCCCGTCCACGGCATCGTCGCCGTGCGGGTAGCTGTGCGGCGTATATTTTATCTTTTTCTGCTCAAGCACACGCATTACGTTTGTTTTCTGCTCTGCCATTGAAATTATCCTCCGTTTTCCTGAAAGGATATTATATCCCAAATCCGCCGCTGTTTCAATATAATTATTATAACCGGATTCAGGCCGCCGGTGTCGCTTCTGCAGACGGCGACGGCGAGGGCTGCACCTTGGGGATGAACATGAGGTTCATGTCCGTGGGCGTCTCGATTCCGGGGATAGTCTCCTCGAAGCTGTACTGCCAGATGTCAAAGGCATAGTAGAAATCGGGGAAGTCGCCGGGCACGGCCAGCCAGAATTTATAGGAGTTCAGGCGGCTGAGGTCAAAGCCATAATAGCCGATATAGCGGTTGAAATATACGCCCGGCTCATATCCGGCCTTTTTCACCGTCTCGCAGAAGGCCACGGCGCACTCGTCGAGGATCGCCGTGTCGAGCTGATAGGTTCTCGCGTCGGCTCCGGCCTCCTCCATCTTCTCCCAGTCATACATCACGGGGAGGTCAATATCGTACTGCTCTATTCGCTCCAGCACGAAGTCCGCCTCCTCTATCGCCTCCTGCACGTTTATCGCCTGCGAGAAGAAATAGACGCCGACCTTGATGCCGTTGCTCTTTGCGCCCTCGATATTAGCCTTGAAATAAGCGTCCTCAAACAGGCCGCCCTGCGTGTAGCCGCGGTAGCCCAGACGGATGTACGCGAAATCGACGCCGGACGCCGCAACAGCCGCCCAGTCGATATCGTACTGGTGCTCGCTGACGTCCACTCCGCACAGAGTCTCATAATCCTCGCCCACGTACTTCGGCACGCCGTCATAGTGCACGATGTCGCTCTGCGAAACGGTGTTGACGTCTACGCCCTCAAGCGGCGTCATCCACACCATGCCGAAGCCGTCGTTGATATAAACCTGTCCCTCGTGCGGGTCGACCTCTTCCGTCGGGCGCTTCATCAGCGCCGCAACCAGCACCACGACCACCAGTGTGAGGATTATGATTATCGTAAACATCAGCGTGAGTACGAATTTATTTTTATTCTTAGTCGCTGTTCTCATATCTGTCTCCATTCAAACGCAGGTTGAAAGTACATTTCGATCAAATATAACACAAAACGCGCTTTTTTTCAATCTTCCGCGCCCAGCCTAAGGGTAAACTTAAAAAATATTAATATTTCGGAATTTCGGAAAAAGGTTGTTGACAAACCGGGATTCATGTGCTAATATAAGCGAGCTTGAGAAACGCCATCAAGCGTCATCGTTGATTCCATGCTGGTGTAGCTCAGCAGGTAGAGCAGCTGATTTGTAATCAGCAGGTCGGGGGTTCGAATCCGTCCACCAGCTCCACCTCGTTTGACAGCGCAATTTAATATGGGGGAATTCCCGAGTGGCCAAAGGGGACAGACTGTAAATCTGCTGGCAATGCCTTCGATGGTTCGAATCCATCTTCCCCCACCAGCAAAAGAGACATCCGTGTGGATGTCTCTTTTGCTTTAGTCTGTCATCTCAAGGGAATTTGTTCTGTATAAGTGTCTGCATGTCCTGCGTCTTGCCTGTGCATTTTATCTTATTATTGGCAGTTTCCTGCTTTTTATATATTCAGCTCTCCTCCGGCGGTGGTTCGGGCGGGGCATCCGGGGTCTTATAAACGATGATATCATCCATTTTTACGTTCAGCACGGCGGCGAGCACCGCCAGATTATCAATGCTGGGCAGGGATTCCCCCCGCTGCCATTTATATATCGCCTGCGGCGTTGAAAAGCCGAGTATCTTTTGCATCTGACGCACGGAGTACCCGGCGTGCTTACGCTTTTTTGCAATGTTCTGCCCCGTTGCGATCAAGTCGATGACTGGCAGCGTACTCATTTTTTATCAAACTCCCTCTTCTCTTTATAACAGAATGACCCCACATGCCCGTATATGGGGCAGGCGGGGCGTCAAACAGCGTATTATGCGCGGCGTGCGCGGCATATGATGCGCATTGAGTTTGATTCTGACCCTGTAGCGACCTTAATCCGGGCATGGCAGAAGAGCGTCTGCGTGCTCTTGCCGAGAGGGGCCTGCGGTACATCCGGCGGGAATTAGACAAAATCGCATTGGCTCACGCCTTCCTTTCGACATATATAGATGATTTTA
>URPD01000012.1 GCA_900549645.1 uncultured Eubacteriales bacterium | reverse complement strand
TCCCGGCGTCGGCTGTGACGTGACCAACTGCAAGTACAACACCATTGACTGCCGCTGCTCCGCAAGCAAGATCAGCGTCCAGAACGAGAAAGCCAACACCAAGGGCGAGACCTACTGCTCCACCTTCTGTCCCCGCGGCTGCTGCTGATTTTTTAATGCGGCTTAGATAGGAGGAAGGTTTCGGTTCGGGCATCGTTATAGTCTGCGGTGCGAGAACCTACCGAGTATCGCAGGTAATGCGGTGCCGGGCTTGAGAAGGTATTTTCCTGTCCCCTAACAAAGAAATTGCGGAATTGGCTCTGCGCCGGTTTCGCAATTTTTTAATCGCATCGAAAGGCGTCCGCTATATGCTCGATGCTTATCCGCCCCGACTCGCCGTCTGGCGCGTATATCTCCACTACGTCAAACCGCGGCTGAAGCTCACAGCCCGTCTCGCCGAGCCACAGCTCCGCCGTCATAATTATCCGCTGCTGTTTGGCGCGCGTCACGAATTCCCGCGCCTCGGCAAAGGCCGCGCTTTTGCGCAGCTTCACCTCCACGAACGCTACATATTTTCCGTGCGAGGCGATGACGTCTATCTCCCCGCCGCGGCAGCTGTAATTCCGCGCCAGAATTTTATAACCCCTGCGGCGAAGATACTGCGCGGCGCGCTCCTCGCCCCAGCTTCCAAGCTCTCGACCTGCCATCAGTGCACCTTCCGCAGGAAGCTCATGCGGTGTATCGGCGTGGCGCCCAGCTCGCGGATGGCGGCGTAATGCTGCTTCGTGCCGTAGCCCTTATGCACGGCGAAGCCGTATCCGGGATAGAGCCTGTCCATCTCCCGCATCATGCGGTCACGGCTGACCTTCGCCAGTATCGACGCGGCGGCGATATCGGCGCACTTTCCGTCCCCGCCGACAACGCTCCTGCACGGGAAGTCAATCCCGCGGGTCTGATTGCCGTCGATCAGCGCAAGCTCCGGTGCGGTATCAAGGCCGGATATTGCGCGGTTCATGGCCAGAAATGTCGCATTCAGGATGTTCAGCTCCTCGATCTCCTCGACCGACGCGAACGCGATACTATACTCCAGCGCCTTGTCGCATATCTCGTCGAACAGCGCCTCACGGCGCTTCTCGCTGAGCTTCTTGGAGTCGTTCAATCCTTCTATTATCGCTCCGCGCGGCAGAACCACCGCCGCGGCGCACACCGGCCCCGCAAGCGGGCCGCGTCCGGCCTCGTCTACTCCGCATATGCTACGGACTCCGCCGTCATATATCTCGTTTTCAAGTGCCCAGAGTTCAAGCATCAGGCGGAGCCTCCAGTGTCAGACGGCCAAGCTTGCCGTCATGGTATTCGCCGAGCAGCGTGTTCGCCATGCGCTCTATGTCGTACTCCCCGCGCGAGACGAGGAAGCCGCGCTTCTTCGCCGCCTGCTCCAGCAGCTCAAAGCCGTTCATATCCGGATCGGGCACGAACTTATAGCGCTCCTCTATCGCCTTCGGGTATAGCTCGCGCAGGCGCAGCATGAAGTTTGCGCCAAGCGTCTCCTTGTCCAGCACATCCGCCTTTATCGCATTCGTGATGGCCAGCATCTCGCCGACCTCCTGACTGTCAAACTTCGGCCAGAGTATGCCCGGAGTGTCCAGCAGGTCAAGCCCTTGATCTATATTTATCCACTGCTTGCCGCGCGTGACGCCGGGCTTGTCCCCCGCTATCGCCGCCTTGCGGCCGGCAACCTTGTTGATAAAGGTCGATTTCCCGACGTTCGGTATGCCGAGGATCATCACGCGCAGCGGGCGGCCGACCTGCCCCTTGGCCTCATACGCCGCTAGCTTATCCTTCAGCAGCCGTCTCACTGCGGGCGCGAAGGTTCCCACGCCCTTGCCGCTTTTCGCGTCTGTCTCCAGAATTGCAAGACCGCGCGATTCAAAATATTTTCTCCAGCGCGCCGTCATCTGCGGGTCTGCAAGATCGGCACGGTTGAGTATCACAAGGCGCGGCTTATCCCCCGCCAGACGGTCGATATCTGGGTTGCGGCTCGAATACGGGATTCGCGCATCCAGTATCTCGCACACCGCGTCCACCATGGCGAGGTTTTCCTCTATCATGCGCTGTGCCTTGGTCATGTGGCCGGGGAACCACTGGATATTCATTTTTTCAAAGCCGTTGTTCTGCGTCATTTGACAACTCCAAACTCGCTCAGCGGGTAGATGACCATATACACCTTGCCGATTATGAGCCGCTCGTCGACCATGCCGATGCGCTTGTCGCGGCTATCAGTGGAGGCATTGCGGTTATCGCCCATGACAAACACACAGCCTTCCGGCACGGTCTGCGGGCCGATGAAGTCGAGCTTCTTCTGCGTCGCCTCGTTTATATATGCCTCTTCGATGACCTCGCCGTCCACATATACGAGACCATTTGCGAAGTCTATATTGATCTCCTGCCCCGCGACCGCGATCACGCGCTTGACCAGCGCCTTATCGGGATCGTATTCGTCCTTCTTGAAAACGACGATATCGCCCTGCTTCGGCTTATAGAACAGGTCGGACACCAGCATCTTGTCGCCGTTCTGAAGCGTCGGCCACATGGAGGTGCCGCGCACATCGACGACGCGTATCACAAATACGAACAGCAGCACGCAGATTATCAGCGCGCTGATAAGGCACTGTATCCAGTCGTATGTATCCTTACGTGTGTCAGTAACGGCCTCCGGCACGTCTTTTCTTTTATTCTTGCTTCCCATAGCTAGTCTCCTTTGCAGGATTTACCATCAGCCGTCAGGCCGCGCCGGCTGTCCGCCGCTGCCGTCAACTGATCATACTGAATATATATTATACACCATTTTGCCGCCTATTGGCAACAAAAATTCTCCATACGCGATTTATGTTGAAAAGTTTGCGCGCCGATGGTAGAATGTGCTTATCCTAAAGGAGGGCGTTCATATGTTGAAGCTCAGCATAATCGTACCCGTATATAACGTTGAAAAATACCTGCCGAAGTGCATCGACTCGCTTATCTGCGGCAGCGACGGCTATGAAATTATCCTTGTCAACGACGGCTCGACCGACGGCTCGCCGGCCATTCTCGCCGATTACGCCGCGCGCTATCCCTCGCTCATCCGCGTTTTCTCCACGCCGAACGGCGGGATCGGCCACGCGCGCAACACCGGCATTGATGACGCCAACGGGGAATACCTGCTCTTTATAGACAGCGACGACTATCTCTCCCCCGGCGCGCTCAACTCTATACTCGCCGTGCTGGACGGGAGCTTTGATATCTGCATTTTCGATATACTTTCCGTCAACGAGAGCGGGAATGTGCTTAAGAAGCTGCCCGGAACCGCCCGTCCCGACGGCAGCGTGTTCTCGCTGGACGAGTATCCGGAGCTTTTGTTCGAGCTGCCCGCCGCGTGGAACAAGTTATACCGGCGTGAGCTTTTCGCCGCCACCGGTATACGCTACCCCGACCGCGCGTGGTTCGAGGATCTGCGCACGACGACGAAGCTCTACACCGCCGCGAAGCGCATAAAATATGTGAGCCGGAGCTGGTATAACTATCTCCAGCGCGCAGGTTCCATAACGAACGCGAAAAAGTCCGACCGCAACATTGAGATTATCGACGCGATGGACGATGTTGTGGAGTATTTCAAAGTCATCGGCTCCTATGATGAGTACCGCGAACAGCTCGAATTTCTGGCGCTCAAGCACATTCTTCTCGCATCGTCGCTGCGCGTCGTGACTGCGGACTGCAACGACGAGCTGCTTGACAAGCTGCTCGATTCGTTCACCACCGACTATCCCGATTACGCGCACAACAAATACATGTCCACCCTCAGCCGCAGGGAGCGGCTGATATACCACCTGCTCATCACAAAGCGCCGCCGCCTACTGCGCACCCTGTTTATAATAAACAACTTCGTCCGCGGGAAATACGCGTGAAAGTAAAATTCGGTTGGAATGTTGAAACGATCTGGCCGTACTGTATTTTGCATAGAAAAAGACGTCTGATTTTTTACGATCAGACGTCTTTTCTGCATATTTATGTCGAATCAGCTACTATGACCTCAATTCAGTCGCCAACATTAGACTCAACACTTTTTGCCCCGCAGTTTGGGCAATATTTATTTCCCATATGCATCGTTTCTCCGCATCTTTTACAGACTTTATATTGCACGATATTTTTCGCTCTTGCATCCGTCATAGAGTCTTGTGGTGGAGACATATTGTTTATAATAATAGTTTGCTCCTTCGAGACCTTTTTCTGCATTAATATTGAAATCAAAAACAATATCCAGCCGAAAGGCCAAAAATCCCATGAAGATGTATAAATAGCTAGAAACACATTGAGTGCAACTAGAATTCCGGAAAATGTTGCAAATCCTGTACGGTGTTTTTTACTCGCAATAATTGTGGCCAATAATCCTCCTATCATTTCTATCCCCCAGCAAATCTATTTCCAGTATTTTCTTTTCTGAAAAATCATCAAATTAAAATATGCTTTTTTTCTAAAAAATCACAACTTTTGTTCATATTATAAAGCCAAGCTATTACTATGTCAAGCGCATATCACTATTCTTATTACTGCAATATTAGTCCAACACAATTTTATGAATGTACTTTCTTTTAGGACTGCATCACAGTCATGTTCCATCCAGTAATCCAAGAAATCTGCAAAGCTCATTTCCGTAGCTTGGACTACTCTGCCGCAGTTATTGTATTCATTCAAAGCTGCAAGCCCGGCAAGTCTGGCTGCCTTTGCCGTCTTTAATCCACCCTTGCTGCTCCATTTGCGCTTTCCGTCCACAGACGCTGTCTCAAAACGATACTCATATGTTTTTCCGCACTTTTCAGACTTGCGCATGGGTATGAGCCAGAGTATCAGCCATTCTCTGATATATCTTTCTGGACGGTCTACGATGCCCTGATTCGAGTTTATAGTAATAACTTGGGATAACCCCTATATGCTCCGCAAATGCCTTCTGAGACATTCCCTCAGCCATGCGAATGTCCTTTAATGCTCCACTATACGGAGTAGAAAGAAAAACCGCAAAATCGTCGTACAGGACTTCTGCATTTACCTCCAACATGGAAGCAAGATCATTGGCTACATCATAAGGAATAGGGTGTTTATTCTGTTCATACATCAGGATGGTAGCAGGAACAACATCCATTTTCTCTGCAAGCTGTCTGGTGGTTAAGGATTTTCTCTGACGATAATATTTCAAATTATCGCCCGGAAGATTGCTCTTAGGCTTTTCTTCAAACGGCGAAGTCACATGGAGCAGTAGCCTGCCTTGATAGAATTCACACAACGATGTGTGATTGAAAATACCATTGCAAACACCACATGGCTTTGACACCTCCAGCTTGTATGGTCTAAACTACTTATGTCTTTATCTTTCACGATAAGACCTCCCTATTTCTTTAGTCGTGTGGTCGGCAAACCACTTCTACTTTAATAGGGAGTTTTTTATTTGTCTACTTCTTTCCTCGCTATAAGCTCTCCTTTTCCCCTAGCATAGCTAGGGGGGTTCTTTGCTTCTAGCAACAAAAAAGACGCCTGATTTTTCAATCAGACGTCTTTTTTGCGTATTTATGCCGAATCGGATTACTTCTTCATTGCCTCGGCGGTGGCGACGGCGACTGCGACAGTCGCGCCGACCATGGGGTTATTGCCCATGCCGAGGAAGCCCATCATCTCAACGTGTGCGGGGACGGAGCTGGAGCCTGCGAACTGTGCGTCGGAGTGCATACGACCCATGGTATCGGTCATGCCGTAGCTGGCGGGGCCGGCTGCCATGTTGTCCGGGTGCAGAGTACGGCCGGTGCCGCCGCCGGATGCGACGGAGAAGTACTTCTTGCCCTGCTCGATGCATTCCTTCTTGTAGGTGCCTGCAACGGGATGCTGGAAGCGGGTGGGGTTGGTGGAGTTACCGGTGATGGAGACGTCAACGCCCTCAAAGTGCATGATGGCAACGCCCTCGCGGACGTCGTCGCAGCCGTAGCAGCGGACGTTTGCGCGCTCGCCCTCGGAGTAGCGGATCTCGCGGACGATCTTCAGCTCGCCGGTGTAGTAATCAAACTGGGTCTGAACGTAGGTAAAGCCGTTGATGCGGGAGATTATCTGAGCTGCATCCTTGCCGAGACCGTTGAGGATGACGCGCAGGGGCTCCTTGCGGGCCTTGTTTGCGTTGCGGACGATGCCGATAGCGCCCTCGGCAGCGGCAAAGGACTCGTGACCGGCGAGGAAGGCAAAGCACTTGGTCTCGTCGCTCAGCAGCATTGCGCCGAGGTTGCCGTGGCCAAGGCCGACCTTGCGGTCGTCCGCGACGGAACCGTCGAGGCAGAAGCTCTGGAGGCCGACGCCGATCATCTTTGCGGCTTCGGCAGCGTTTTTGACGCCGGACTTCATTGCGATGGCAGCGCCGACGCAGTATGCCCAGCGGACGTTCTCAAAGCAGATGGGCTGGATGCCCGCCGCTATCTCATAGGGGTCAAAGCCCTTGGCCTGGCACATCTCTCTGCACTCTTCGACAGAGCCGATGCCGTACTGAGCGAGGACGCCATTTATCTTGTCTATTCTTCTCTCATAATTTTCAAACAGAGCCATTAAATTGTCCTCCTTCTCTTATTCCTGACGCGGGTCTATGTACCTTGCGGCGGAGTCAAACTGGCCGTAGTGACCCTTTGCCTTCTCAAGCGCCTCGTTTGCGTCGATGCCCTTCTTGATGAAGTCCATCATCTTGCCGAGGGAGACAAACTCGTAGCCGATGATCTCGCCGTCTGCGTTGAGTGCGATGCGGGTGACGTAGCCCTCGGTCAGTTCGAGGTAGCGGGGACCCTTCTCCTTGGTGGCAAACATGGTGCCGACCTGAGAGCGCAGACCTTTGCCGAGGTCTTCCATGGATGCGCCGACTGCGAGGCCGTCCTCGGAGAAAGCAGACTGGCTGCGGCCGTAGACGATCTGGAGGAACAGCTCGCGCATTGCGGTGTTGATAGCGTCGCAGACGAGGTCGGTGTTGAGAGCCTCAAGAATGGTCTTGCCGATGAGTATCTCGGAGGCCATTGCTGCGGAGTGGGTCATGCCGGAGCAGCCGATAGTCTCGACCAGTGCTTCCTCGATGATGCCGTTTTTGATGTTGAGGGTCAGCTTGCAGGCGCCCTGCTGAGGTGCGCACCAGCCGATACCGTGGGTGAAGCCGGAAATGTCGGAAATTTCTTTTGCCTGAACCCACTTGCCCTCTTCGGGAATGGGTGCGGGACCGTGGTATGCGCCCTTTGCGACCGGACACATATGCTGTACTTCGGTGGTATAGATCATAGCGATCTCCCTTCTATCTGAAATAAATTTGGAAACTATATCTCAACCGCCGGACTGCCGGAGCCGTCCGGCGGTCGATGCTTAAATTATTTTATCAGGCACTCGCCGGTCATTTCCGCAGGCTGCGGCAGACCCATGATGCGCAGGATAGTCGGTGCGATGTCGGCAAGCTTGCCGCCGTCCTTCAGCTCCACGCCCTTTTCGCACACGGCGAAGGGCACGGGGTTGGTGGTGTGGGCGGTGTTGACCTTGCCGGTCTCGTCGAACATGCAGTCGGCATTGCCGTGGTCTGCGGTGACAACGAGCACGACGTCGTCATGCTTTGCGACTTCGGCAACGATACGACCCATGCAGGCGTCCACGGTCTCGACCGCGGTGACGGCTGCGGCCATAACGCCGGTGTGGCCGACCATGTCGCAGTTAGCGAAGTTCGTGACGATAAGGTCATACTTCTCGGAGGCGATGGCCTCGACACACTTGTCGGCGACCTTCTCGGCGCTCATCTGCGGGATGAGGTCATAGGTCGCGTACTCCTTCGGGGAGGGCACAAGGCAGCGCTCCTCGCCCTCGCACTGCTTCTCTACGCCGCCGTTGAAGAAGAAGGTGACGTGAGCGTACTTCTCTGTCTCGGCGAGGCGGTACTGCTTGAGCCCGTGCGCGCTGACATAGTCGCCGAGGGTGTTCTCTATGACCTCAGGCGGGTAAGCGATCGGCAGAGGCAGAGTCTCATCGTACTGCGCGGTGCAGACGTAGCTGAGGGGATAAACGGTCTTCTTGCGCGCGAAGCCGTCGAAATCGGGCAGGTTCAGCGCCCAGGTCATCTCACGGGCGCGGTCGGGGCGGAAGTTCATGAATATCACGCTGTCGCCCTGATTGATAACGCCCTCGGGGCAGACGACGACAGGCTCTACAAACTCGTCGGTCTTGTACTCGGCGTAGCTCTGCTCTACGGCATGAACTGCGTCGTCATCTCTAATACCCTCGCCGCAGACGATGGCGTTATAGCCCTTCTGCACGCGGTCCCAGCGCTTGTCACGATCCATGCCCCAGAAGCGTCCCTGGAGAGTGGCTATCTTGGCGTTGCCAAGCTCATCGCACTTCTCCTGAAGCTCCTTGACAAAGCCCGCGCCGCTCTTGGGCGGGACGTCGCGTCCGTCGAGGAAGCAGTGGACGTAGACCTTCTCAACGCCGCGCTGCTTTGCCATATCGAGCGCCGCAAAGATGTGGTGCAGGTGGCTGTGCACGCCGCCGGTGGAGAGAAGCCCCATAACATGCAGCGCGTGGCCGCTGTTCTTGGCGTCGTCCATGGCCTTGATATACACGGGGTTTTCGAAGAACTTGCCGTTCTCGATCTCCTGACTTATCTTGGGCAGGATCTGGAACACGACGCGGCCGGCGCCGATATTCGTGTGTCCGACCTCGGAGTTGCCCATCTGTCCCTTAGGCAGGCCGACGTCAAGGCCGCTTGCCTGAAGCTGGGTATAGGGATTCTCGCTGAACAGCTTATCCAGATTCGGCTTTTTGGCGGTGGTGATGGCGTTGCCCGGAGTTGCCGGAGCGATGCCGTAGCCGTCAAGGATTATAAGAACTGCTTTTTTGCTCATAGCTTATTGCGCCTCGATTATTCCTGATTGGTTGCCGCGATGATGGTGGCGAAGTCTGCGGGCTTGAGAGAGGCGCCGCCGATGAGGCCGCCGTCGATGTCGGGCTGTGCAAGCAGCTCAGCCGCGTTCTTTGCGTTCATGCTGCCGCCGTAGAGGATGGAGACGGCGCGTGCCGGGCGTGCGCCGTAGATGCCGCGGATAACGGCACGGATGCCCTCGCAGACTTCCTGCGCCTGCTCTGCGGTAGCGGTCTTGCCGGTGCCGATCGCCCAGATAGGCTCGTAGGCGATGATGCAGCGGCGAAGCTGAGTTGCGTCGATGCCGCTGAGAGCAACCTTGACCTGATATGCAACGTACTCCATGGTCAGATCCATCTCGCGCTGCTCAAGGCTCTCGCCGACGCAGATGATGGGAGCGATGCCCTTTGCAAGCAGTGCCTTAGCCTTGGCGTTGACGAGCATATCGTCCTCGCCGTGGTACTGGCGGCGCTCGGAGTGGCCGACGATGCAGTACTTAGCGCCGATGTCCTGAAGCTGGCTCGCGGAGACCTCGCCGGTGTACGCGCCCTTGTCGAACTTGCTGACGTCCTGTCCGCCGGCGGCGACCTTGGCTTCCTTACCGGCCTTGACCATGGCGGGGATCATAACTGCCGGAGTGCAGAGGACGACGTCGCAGGCTCTGGGAGCCGGCATTGCCGCGCGCAGCGCTTCCATGAAGGGCTTGATCTCGGAGGCGAGCATGTTCATCTTCCAGTTGCCGGCGATAACGGTTTTACGGTACTTTCTGTTCATTTTAATTTCTCCTTTTCGTGAAGAATTATCTTACTCTCTTTGGCCTCCCCCGTTTCGGGGGAGGCATCTGAGGGGTGCTTACTTATCGAGCAGGCAGGCCACGCCCGGCAGCTCCTTGCCCTCAAGGAACTCAAGGGAGGCGCCGCCGCCGGTGGAGATGTGGGTGATCTTGGAGGCGAAGCCGAGCTTCTCGACTGCCGCCGCGCTGTCGCCGCCGCCGACGATTGTCACGGCGTCGCTGTCAACAAGAGCCTGAGCGACTGCGATGGTGCCCTTTGCGAGGGTCGGGTTCTCGAACACGCCCATGGGGCCGTTCCAGACGACGGTCTTTGCGCTCTTCACGGCGTCCGCGAACAGGGCGCGGGTCTTCTCGCCGATGTCGAGACCTTCCATATCGTCGGGGATAGCGGTGACGTCAACGGTCTTGACCTCGATCTCGCCATCGATTGGATCGGGAAAGTCCTTCGCAACGACGGTGTCGACCGGCAGAAGGAGCTTGACGCCCTTTTCCTCGGCCTTCTCAAGCATCTTCTTGCAGTAATCGACCTTCTCCGCGTCGAACAGAGACTTGCCGATGCCGTAGCCCTTTGCGGCCACGAAGGTGTACGCCATGCCGCCGCCGATGATGAGGGTGTCGACCTTGTCAAGGAGGTTGTTGATAACGTTGAGCTTATCTGAGACCTTTGCGCCGCCGAGAACTGCGACGAAGGGGCGCTCAGGATCGGCCAGAGCCTTGCCCATGATGCTCAGTTCCTTATCGACCAACAGGCCGGAGTATGCGGGCAGGTAAGCCGCGACGCCTGCGGTGGAGGCGTGTGCTCTATGGACGGTGCCGAACGCGTCGGACACGAAGATGTCGGCCATGTCGGCCAGAGCCTTTGCGAAGTCTGCGCCGTTCTTCTCCTCGCGGATATCGAAGCGCAGGTTCTCAAGCAGCATGATCTGACCCGGCTTGAGAGCGGCAGCCTTGGCCTGTGCGTCCTCGCCGATGATGTCAGAAGCGAAGATGACTTCCTGACCCAGAAGCTCGGACAGTCTCTTTGCGACTGGCGCAAGAGTCAGCTTGGTCTTCCACTCGCCCTTGGGCTTGCCGAGGTGGGAGCAGGCAATGACGGCCGCGCCGTGCTCAAGCAGATATTTAATAGTAGGAATGGCAGCGACAATACGCTTGTCGCTGGTGATCTCACCGGTCTCCTTGTTCTGGGGAACGTTGAAATCGCAGCGGAGCAGAACCTTTTTCCCGTTCACGTCTACGTCGTAAACAGTCTTTTTGTTGTAATTCATGGTTTATCCTCCTTAAAAATTATATGCATTTAATCCTGACCCATGGAGCCGACGCCGAGCAGGCCGGGAAAGCCCTGCTGCCGGAGCGCCTCATAGGTCAATATAGCAACGGAGTTTGAGAGATTCAGACTCCGAGCCTCACTTATCATGGGGATACGGATGCAGCTGCCGCGGTACTTTTCGCGCAGCCATTCGGGAAGTCCCGCCGTCTCCTTGCCGAACATCAGCGTCACATCGCCGCTCAGATCGGCTTCGCTGTACGCCCGCGGCGCTTTGGTGGTTGCAAGATAGAGCTTACTGTCTCCATTTTTTGCAAAGTACTCGTCAATATTCTCGTACACCGAGATATCGACAAGATGCCAATAGTCCAGCCCGCAGCGCTTGACCGCCTTGTCCGAGATGTCGAACCCCAGCGGCTTTACGAGATGAAGTCTTGCCCCGGTGGCGGCGCAGGTGCGCGCGATGGCTCCGGTGTTGTGCGGTATCTCCGGCTCGACCAAAACTATGTTCACCATTATGTCCCGCTTCCCTTCACCGAATTGCCTGTTGGCTGCCGATGGGCATTACTTCCCTCGGTTCAAAATCATTTTAGCACAAAAATCAGAAAAATCATGCACTTTTTTACGAATTTTGCGTTTTCTTGCATTATATACAAATCTGCGGTATAATCGGTATTGCAAAGAGGGCTTTTATTGTCATTTTGCATATGATATTTTATTGTCAAATCTCTCTTTTATGGTGAAAAAGTTATGGATTATATATGTAATGACTGTCCGCGCCGCTGTGGAGCGCACAGGACTGACGAAAAGGGCTTCGGCGTCTGCATGAGTCCGGCGCTGCCCCGCGTCGCGCGCGCCGCGCTGCACTTCGGCGAGGAGCCATGCATCAGCGGTATGCGCGGTTCTGGCGCCATATTTTTCACCGGCTGCAACCTCCGATGTGTCTTTTGCCAGAACCACGAGATAAGCCGCGGCATGGGCGGGCGCGCGCTGAGCGTCCCGGAGCTTCGGGAGACGATGCTCCGCCTGCGCGACGAGGGCGTACACAATATAAATCTCGTCACGCCCAGTCACTATGTCCGTCAGATAGCTGAGGCGCTGAGCGGGCTTTCGCTCGGCATCCCCGTCGTCTGGAACAGCTCCGGCTATGACAGCGTCGAGTCGCTGCGTATGCTTGAGGGGCTTGTGCAGGTCTATATGCCCGATTTCAAGTACTCGGACGCAGAGCTTGCCCGCCGCTACTCCGCCGCGGCGGACTACCCCGAAGTCGCCATGGCCGCCATACGCGAGATGTACCGCCAGACCGGGGCGTACGTCATGGATGAGGACGGTATTCTGCGCTCCGGTGTGCTGATACGTCACCTCATTCTCCCCGCTCAGGAGCTGAACGCGAAGGAAGTGATGAACTTCATCGAGGATGAGTTCCCCGCAGACGGCGTTATGTTCTCGCTGATGAGCCAGTATACGCCGATGCCGGGGCTGGCGAAGTTTCCTGAGCTTATGGAGCGTATCGACACGCGGACGAACGCGCGGCTCATCGGCTACATGGAGCGGCACGGCATCGCAAACGGCTACTGGCAGGAGCCTGACTCCGCGACCGACGAGATGATACCGGATTTTGACCTCACCGGAGTTGACATTCCCGCGAAAAAGGCGGATAATTGAATAAAACCATACAAGCAAAAAAATGAAGAGGTGCATCATGGATTACAACGAAATTCTCAGCGCCGCACGAGAGTGCGTAGGCCCCTACTGCAAGGCATGTCCCGTCTGCAACGGCCGCGCCTGCGGCAACACCATGCCCGGCCCCGGCTGCAAGTTCCCCGGCAACGCCGCGGCGCGCAACTATGACAAGTGGCAGGAGATATGCGTCAACATGGATACGCTCTGCCAGAACTTCGCCGATCCCGACGTCTCCTTTGAGCTGTTCGGGCACAAATTCTCCGCGCCTATCTTCGCCGCTCCCCTCGGCGCGGTCGACATGCACTACGGCCCGAAGTACAAGGATCAGCAGTATAACGCCATCCTCGTCAAGGCCGCGGCGGAATACGGCGTCATGGCTCTGACCGGCGACGGCGTCGACCCCGACATAATGAAGTCCGCATCCGAAGACATGGTCAAGGTCGGCGGCATGGGCTGCCCGACTATTAAGCCGTGGAACAAGGAAGCCGTGTTTGAAAAGCTTGATATCCTCAACTCCAAGGGCATTTTTGCCGCGGCGATGGATATTGACGGCGCGGGTCTGCCCTTCCTCAAGGCTATGAATCCCAACGCCGGCAGCAAGACCGTTGAGGAGATGCGCGAGATAGTCGGCTACGCAAAGATGCCGTTCATCATCAAGGGCATAATGACCCCGGCGGGAGCGCTGAAGGCCGTTGAGGCTGGCGCGAAGGCCATAGTCGTCTCCAACCATGGCGGACGCGTTCAGGGCGGCGTCCCCTCCACGGCGGAGGTTCTGCCCGCGATAGCCGAGGCCGTCAAGGGCAAGATCACGATACTGGTCGACGGCGGCATCCGTTCCGGCGTCGATGTGTTCCGCGCGATCGCGCTGGGCGCGGACGGCGTGCTGATCGGCCGTCCCCTGCTCACGATGATATACGGCGGCGGCGAAGAGGGCTTCAAGGTCTACATGAACAAGATCGTCGGCGAGCTTAAATCGACGATGACCATGTGCGGCGCGGCGTCGCTCAAGGACATCAGCCGCGATATGATCTGGCTCGGCAAGTAAAAATTATAAACCCGTAAGCTCAACGAGCTTACGGGTTTTTGATTTTGAAGCAACGCATCCCGCCCTTGGCGCCCCTTCTAGGGGAGCCAAGGGTGGGTGCACAGCGCTACCATGCGCCAGTTTCATATCTTTGCCGCGAAGCGCTGCCCCTCTTAGGGTAGTGCAACGGCGGCGCGGCGAGACAGTCCCCAGTGCGCACACTGGGGAAAGGGTGCGCCAGTTCCGGATTAGAGCCAATGGCCAAAAGAGCTGGTTGTACCACTACCTAACCCCTCGCGTTTTTTGTAACATACCACAATTGTTTTTTCACCGCGGGCATGGTATAAATAACGGCGGTTTTTGAATAACTGAAAACGCTGGTGAAAAACATGAGTAAAACCAATACACGTATGCTGCTGCGCTGTGCGGTGTTCGCCGCGCTCACCGCCGTCGGCGCGTTTATACGCATCCCCTTCGCGCTCTCCTCCATCACGCTGCAATTTTTCTTCACGGCAATGGCAGGGCTGGTTCTCGGCGCGCGCTGGGGCGCGGCATCACAGGCGATATATGTCCTGCTCGGTCTGGCGGGACTGCCCATCTTTTCCGCCGGCGGCGGGGCGGGCTACATCTTCTACCCCTCGTTCGGCTTCCTGCTCGGCCTTATCCCCGCAGCTTATGTAACTGGCCGGCTCTGCGGCGGCTGCAAACGCCCCGCGCGCATCGCCCTCGCCTGTGCCGCCGGTCTCGGTGTGCTGTATCTGGTGGGGCTGCCGTACATGGCGCTCATATTCGGCGTCTACCGCGGAACGCCGCTCCCCTTCTGGCGGCTCATCCGGGACGGGATGCTTATCTTTCTCCCCGGCGACGCGCTGAAGATCGCCGCCTGCGTATTCCTCGCGCCGCAGCTGATAAAGCGTATACCGGCATAATATCAAACCCGCCTGAACTTCAGGCGGGTTTGCTTGTTTTCTTTTCAAGGCGCTCGAACATTACCGCCATCAGCGCAAGCAGTGCGGCGATGTACACCGGCAGCAGCCACGCCCCGATATATCCGGCGAGTAAACCGAAGAGCGGCGGCATCAGGCATGTCCCGACATAGGCGCTCGCCATCTGAACTCCGATTATCGCCTGCGATCTCTCAGCGCCGAAATGTGCCGGGGTCGAGTGGATTATGCTGGGGTATATCGGCGCGGAGCCGATTCCAAGCAGCACAAAGCCCGCAAGCGCGACCTTCTGCGCGGACAGGAACAGCATCAGCGTCCCCACCGCGATAAGAACCTCACCCGCTCTGACCAAGCTGCGGTCGGAAAAGCGCAACGTCATAAAGCCGTTGACCGCGCGGCCTGCGGTTATCCCTATGAAATACAGCCCCGCGAAGCTCGCCGCAGTCTCCGCGTCCACGCCGCGCGTCAGCACAAGATAGCTCCCCGCCCAGAGTCCGGCGGTCTGCTCCAGCGCGCAGTAGCAAAAGAAGCACAGCATGACCTCCTTCGCCCCGCAGATGCTCACGATCTCGCGCAGGCTCAGGGCGCGCGCCGCCCCGTCCTCCTGCGCCGACTGCGGTCTTTTCCACAGTGGCAGACTAATCAGCAGGATCAGCGTCAGGCCAAGCTGGATATACGAGATAGCCCTGTACCCGCTCTGCCATCCGCGCCCCGCGGTCAGTGCGGCGCTCATTATCAGCGGCCCGACGGACGCGCCGACGCCCCACATGCAGTGCAGCCAGCTCATGTGGCGGCTGGCGTAATGGAGGGCGACGTAATTATTCAGCGAGGCGTCCACGCTCCCCGCGCCAATCCCATACGGAATCGCAAAGACGATAAGCATGGCAAAGCTCCCGCTTATCGAAAAGCCTAAGAGCGCCGCCGCTGTCATCGCAACGCTTACCGTAGTGACAAGCCCCGTCCCGAAGCGGCGCGTCAGCCGCTCACTCATAAGGCTTGAAACTATCGTCCCCGCCGCGATGGTCATCGATATCGCCCCGGCGTACGACACCGGAACATTCAATTCCGGGTAAATGCTCGGCCACGCCGCGCCCAGCAGGGAGTCCGGCAGACCGAGACTTATGAACGCAAGATATATGACCGCGAGAAGAAGCTGTATCATATCTCTCTCCTATCCGGCATGAAAAGCTCCGGCAGCAAAAGCTGCCGGAGTGTCCCGCAGATGCCGTGCCGGCCCAATTATAACCTGCACAAATTAGCAGGTGGGTCGCCTAAGTTCTGTTTCGCTGCTTCCAACGTCCGGTCTGTGCCGGGAGGCCTGCAATCCGCAGATTCAAATCGGCATCCCTTATAAGGAATGTGGGTTTAATGGGCCGTGAAGTCCGTGATCGGACAGCACGCACACAGCAGGAACCGTTTTTCTGTACAAGTCCCCGTCCGCGGTATAGTATATTCTATGCCGCATCGGGCGGGAAAATACCGTGGGTGAGGATTATTCCTCTTCCCCGTTCTCGCCCTCGTCCTCATCGTCGAAGAGGAGAACCATGAAGTGCTCATACACGTCCTGAAGCTGAGCTTCGTCGTCAATAGACTCGAAAATCTCCTCGCCGGACTCGTCAAGCACCGAACGCAGGATTATCATACCGTAATCCGGATCGTTCTCGTCCATATCCGCAGGAAGGAAAGCCTTATAGGTTTCCCCGTTATAATCCATAGTGTCAAGCACCTCAAGTTCAAACTCGGTGCCGTCGTCGTCCACGATAGTGATAAAATCGCTGCCGAAATCTTCGCTCATAATGTTCCTCCGCGCGGTAATACCGCTGACTCAAATTTAAGTAGCTTCATCGCTGTCTCTGTTTATAATATATACTAACTCCGGCAAGAAATCAAGGGATATATTAAATCGACCTCAGCTCTGCTCCGCCTGCTTCTTTCTGAGTCTGGACGAGGCGATATAAAGCGGGATCGCTGCAAGCTGCGCCACGGCCGAAACCACGACCATTGCGGGGATGCTCACGTCATAGAGTACGCCGAGCAACCAGCTGCCGAGGAACCAGAACGCGCCGAACGAGCACTCAAAGATGCCGTAGCCCGTGGCGCGGCTCGTTTTCGGCACCATGCTTGTGACCGCGGCCTTGAGAATGGATTCCTGCGCGCCCATGCCGACGCCCCAGAGCGCCACGCCGAGCAGCAGCATCGGCACCGAGTCGAACATGAACACAAACACTGCGAACGGCGCGGATATGAGCGTCGACCACACCAGCGCGCGTACGCCGCGCTTATCGTACATCAGTCCGAACACGAGTGCCGCCACGGCATCTACCAGCATCGCCCCGGCGTACAGCAGCGGCAGAGTACCTGTCGTGACGAGCGAGCCTGTCTCCGCAAGGCCGCCGCTCAGGTGCGCATAGGTGCGCGAAACGTGCATGATTATTATAGAATAGTCGATAAAGCCGAAGGCAAACAGGCTTATACCGGCGATATAGAGCACGAACTCCTTCTTCATCTTGAACGGGATGAATTCCTTCGGTTCCGGCTCGAAGTGCTCCGGATTCGGGAACTTATAGCGCGTGATGATGAGCAGTATCAGCGTCACGGCTCCCGGAATCGCCAGAACGGCAAAGCAGGTGGAATACACCTCAAAGGTCGTGCCGTCGGTCTTGAACAGCATCACGAGATACAGCAGCACTGGGCCGAGGAACGCGCCTATCTGGTCGAGCACCTCCTGTATTCCGAAGCTCTTGCCGACGCCCTCCTGAGACGCCGCGAAGGACATTATCGTATCCTTTGCCGGCTTCTTTATCGCCTTGCCCATGCGCTGGATGACCAGCAGCGCGCAGGCCGCTATCCAGCCGTGCTCGCCCACCAGCGCGAGCGCCGGAACAGCGAGGACGTCCAGAACGTAGCCGAGGATCGTCATCGGCCAATAGTGCTTCGTCTTGTCTGTAAGCTTGCCGAAAACGTAGCGCATCGAGTACCCGATAAGCTCGCCGAGTCCCGACACGAAGCCGATCGTCGCCGCCGACGCGCCCAGAAGCGACAGGTACGCCCCGCGTATGCTGGACGCACCTTCATGGGTCATATCCGAAAAAAGGCTCACTATCCCGAACAGGATTATAAACAGCATCGCCTGTGACAGCTTCTTTTTATTCTCTTTCATTTTCGTCTCCGTCTTTCAATATACCGGTCATTTCAGAAAAATCCGACTTGCTCTCGGCCTTGCAGCGGCGGTAAAGCACGTCAAGTATGCGCGCAAACTCCGCCGCGTCTGCATCACTCAGCGGCTCCAGCAGCCATTCGTAAAAGCGCGTCTCGATCTGCGCCTTTGAGCTTTTCAGCCCATCCGCCTTCTCCGTCGCATAGAGTCTGCGGCTCCTGCCGTCGTCCTCGTTATCACGGCGGACGATGTAGCCCTTTGCCTCAAGATTCGCCGCCTGCCGCGCAACCGCGCCCTTGTCAAGCCCGGTGATGCGGCACACTCCGGCCTGCGTGATTCCGGGGTTCTTGCGCACCGCGTGTATCACGTCAAATTCCGACGCACCTATCCCCTCCTCGCGCAGCTGCCGCACGGTGAATTTGCTGACCTCCCGCGCTATTTTTGTTATCTTCCTTTCGGTAATATCCATACGTGCCTCCAATTTGGTTGTATCATCAACCATTTCGATTAGATGATACTACAACCTTTTTCTTTGTCAAGGGGTATATATAAAAAACTGCCTGCATGAGACATGCAGACAGTTTTTGTTATTAGTTTCAGGGGAATCAGTTCTCCCAAGGATGCTCCTCGTGCGGTTCGTCCTGCGCGCTGCCGTCTCCCGGAATTGCGCCGGGCGCGTTCGTGCCGGTAAGCGTGGTGTAGTACAGAGCGTAGGTCATCTGGGTGTACGGAACGACCCATACGCGCACGAACAGGCCGACTATGGGGATGCCAGCCAGTATCCACCAGCCTATAAAGCTCAGGTCAAGGACAAAAAGCTGCCCCTTATTGCCGCTCATAATGCGCTTGCTTTCGCGTATGCAGTCCATCGCCGACATCTCCGGATGATCAAGCAGCAGATACAGCGCAAGCCGGTAGCGGTACGCGGCGATTATGCCGGGGACGACGAGCAGCAGCGACCACAGTGTGATGAACACGGTCTGGAGGATGTCGAGCCAGATGATGCGGAAGAACATTCCGAAGCCGTCAAGCAGGTTGCCGAAGCAGGCCGCCTGCATGCGGATAGTGTTGAGCAGGAATATGGTGAAGCCCGCGCTGAGGACCATGCTGATGATGTTCAGCAGCAGACCGACAAATCGCATGCCAGAGCTTGGGACATGGTTCTCGATAAGATACAAGGCTGAATCAACATCGCCCTGAGTTATATAATTGCTGTATTCGATCAGCTCATTTGTCGAAAAGTCAAGCCCGGACATCTTACCGGACAGCCACGAAATGAGAAGAATGAGCAAAACGTACACAAGTCCGACAACGATTGGCTGCGGCTTTGAGCTGCTTATAAGATTTTTCGCCTGCCGCTTGAGCGCTGGACGGTCGATATACATGCGGATACCCCCATTTTTGTTTTGATACATCAAATATACCATCGCATCAAGTCAAAGTAAAGCGGAAAAATATTAAATTTGTTCTTGACAAAGGGGCAGGCAGATGCTATTATAATCAAGCGTTCCAGAGATGCGCGAGTGGTGGAATTGGCAGACTCGCTAGATTCAGGTTCTAGTGCTCACTCCGGGCGTGCGGGTTCAAGTCCCGCCTCGCGCACCAGCTTCAAAAGTGCTGAAATCGTCAGGTTTCAGCACTTTTTCTTTTTGTTTTGGGTGTGAAAGTTCACGTGGGTGTGATGGCATTTTCTGACTTATAGGGCGTATTTCTCCTATAATGTGTAAAAAGCATACTTTTCGGCATACCAAAACGTCAAAATACGTGCTACTAATTGCGTTGGAAAGGAACAAAGCAGTGGGAGAGAGAAGCCCGCACTGAATACGAAATAGATGTCAAACAGCCCGAACGCATGCGGGAACGCGAAAATCAAACGAGGATAGGACAATGCGTCCTATCCTCGTTTTTATATCTAATAATGCGACGTAAATGCGAAATTTCACTTTTCACTATACAGACGATTTTCAGCCGAGCACGGATTCGATTATATCATCGCGCAGGGGCGTGAAAATATCCCATATCACCGTTCCTGCCTTGCAGATCAGAGAGTGCTTACGGTTCGACGGGAACATGCATATTCCGCCGACGCCCATATGCCTCGGCTCTTCGCACTCTATCATAACCTCGCACTCACCTTCCGACACATATGTCAGCTGCTCATGCGGGTGAGCATGTTCGGGCATAACAACATCCTCGCGCACAACATTGCGCACAACAAGTATATCTTCGCCGAAGAACACCTGCCGCGTGGACTTGCCGCCAAGCAGTTCTATCGTCTTTGCCGTGCCGAAATCCTCGAACAGCGGCACATCATATTTGCCTACTTTCATGCGGCTCACTCCCCTCTTGCGACAGATGCACGTATCTCGTCAAGGCTGCACCCGTTCTCGCGGGCAAGGCGGGCAAGATCGTCATACTCCGCCTTTTCGCGCTTCACGCCGTAACCCTCAGAGGTTTTTACCCGCACGGAGCCGAATTCCGTTTCAACGCTCCTCTCGCTGCGGCGCAGCGTCCAACGTGCACAGGAGTATTCGCGGACGCCGATGGTGGTAGTATTCCTGAATACGCAGCGGAGCATCTCATCTCGCTGCTCTTCGCGGCACATGCAGGTCAGAATGATGCCCGGTCTGCTTTTTTTCATGCCGATATTAGTGAAATACACGTCAAGCGCGCCTATGGCAAACAGCTCGTCCATTGCAAAGGACAGCGACTCCGGCGTCATATCGTCCAGATTGCATGCAAGCTCAATGACCTTATCTCCGCCGTCCTCGGTTTCGCCGAGCAATGCGCGGACGACATTTGCCGCCGGGAAATCTTTTTTGCCGGTACCGTAACCAATTTTCTCAACACGCATGACGGGGCGGCGGACAAAGTCCGCAGCAAAATGCTTTAACAGCGCTGCGCCGGTCGGAGTGCACAGCTCGCTTTTTATCTCGCCGGAGTATATCGGCACGCCGCTTAGGATAAGCTCTGTCGCCGGGGCGGGAACGGGCAGGACGCCGTGCGCGCATTTGACAAATCCGGAACCGACATTTACCGGCGACGACAGAATCTTGCCGGGAGCAAGCTCGTATATCAGCTCGCAGACATTAAGAACGTCTGCAAGGGCATCGAGTGAGCCGACCTCATGGAAATGTATATTCTCTACCGGGTGTCCGTGAACCTTACTCTCGGCCTCAGCGATTATTTTATACACGGCCTTGGCGTTTTCTCTGACCTCTGCGGGCAGATTGACGCCGTCGATAAACTCCATGATCTCCGCGACGCTCGTATGATGGTGGTGATGGTGATCGTCATTGTGTTCATCATCGTGATGATGGTCGTGCTCCCCTTCCTCCTCACCGTCGATGAGAACGGAAACATGGGTACCGCCTATGCCGCATTTGGAGTCGGGTGCAGCAAGTATCTCTACCTTGCCGCAAAGTGCAGCGTTCATGCGGCGGAGGAAGTCCTCACGGTCGGGGTGCAGCTCCAGCAGAGCAGCGGTCAGCATATCGCCTGCACAGCCCATGGCGCAGTCTATATATATAGTCCTCATTTGCTCTCTTCCCTCACATTCGGGTCGATCCTTATAATGTCAAAATATTTTTTAAGTTCGCTTTTTATAAGCTCAAATTCGTTCTCCGCTCTCTCGTGCTGCTTCGCGGTGAGTTGCAGCAGCGCGCCGCCGTCACGCAGGCGGACACGGAAATCCGTGTAACCCAGTGAAAACAGATACGCCTCGCTCTGCTCGACGGCATGAAGCTTTTCCCCCGTGATCTCCTCGCCCGCAGGTACTCTTGTTGCAAGACATGCATAGGCAGGCTTATCCCATGTAAACAGCCCCGCCTCATGTGACAGGCGGCGAACATCGCTTTTGCTGATGCCGCACATGCGTAGCGGCGAGAGTATATGCTCCTCCGCAAGCACCTTCATTCCCGGACGATCCCCGTCCTCGTCACTGGCGTTGGTACCGTCCATAATGGTGTCATATCCGTCAGCCGCGGCGGCCTCGCGTATCGCGCCCATGATATGGCGCTTGCAGAAATAGCAGCGGTTCGACGGGTTCACGGTGACGTCATGGAATTGCAGCACATCAACGTCTATCTCATGCAGCCTGACGCCAAGCTCGCGCGCAAGACGGTATGCGTCCTCGCGCTCAAACTCCGGCTGGAACTGGGATTTCACGAAATACGGTGCGACATCCGCACCGCATTTTACTGCCGCGTATAGCAGATACGATGAATCGGCTCCGCCGGAAAAGGCAAGCGCGATCTTGTTGTGTTCGGCAAAAAATTCGTTTATCTTCATAGTACTTATACGTAATTATAATTCAGTCAAGATGGTTTATCATACTGGCAAGATAGCCTGCTCCGAAGCCGTTATCAATATTTACAACTGACATGCCGCTTGCGCAGGAATTGAGCATGCTCAGCAGCGCCGCAACGCCGCCGAAGCTTGCGCCGTAACCGACGCTTGTAGGCACGGCAATGACCGGGCAGTCGGCAAGACCGCCGATGACGGACGGCAGCGCGCCCTCCATGCCCGCGACCGCGATGATCACGCGCGCGCTCATAACGGTGTCCATATTCGACAGTAGACGGTGTATTCCTGACACGCCGACATCATACAGGCGCAGTACATTGTTGCCGAGGGCTTCGGCGGTCATGGCAGCCTCCTCGGCAACCGGAATATCGCTTGTGCCGCCGGTTGCGACTACGATACGTCCCTTTCCGCTCGGCTCCGGCAGCTTACCGATTATGCCGATATGCGCCATACTGTTATACTCAAGCGGAAGTTCGGCCTTGACGTAGTCCGCCGCTTCCTCGGAAAGACGGGTTATGAGTATAGTTTCCTGACCGTTATTGACCATGGCTCTGGCAATGCCGAGGATATGCTCCTTTGCCTTGCCCGCGCCGTATATGACCTCAGGTACGCCCTGACGTATGCCGCGGTGAAAATCGACCTTCGCATAGTCGCCTATTTCCTGAAACGGCTGCATTTTAAGCTTGAGCGCCGCGTCGTCCGGGCTTACGCTGCCGTCTGCCACGTGGTTCAGCAGTTCTGTCAATTCATGTTTATCCATTGCTTTTTCCTTTCCGCCCGATATACCGGCGTGAGATGAGAAATAAATATGCTTCAAACAGCAAAGCACAGTTCCTTATCGCCGTGCTTTACGGCGCAGAGTCCGAGACTGTCATAGCCCGTGCCGTCGCTGACGAAAATATAGCTCTCCGGCGACAGGCTTATCAGCCGCCTGTACACCTCGTTTACCTTGACCGGGTACGCGACCGACTCGTTGAAGGTCACGTGCGCAAGCTGCTCCGCCTTTTCCTGTGAAAAAAATCCTATCCAGCCCGGCCCGCCGGAAACCGTGTACATCCACACATTGTCATCAAGCTGCTCTAGCTCGCACTCCGCGTCCTCGGTCTCCGCTTCCGGGCGGCCAAGCACGCCGCCGGTGCGGAACACCTGATTTGATATCCGTTCGATATATACCGTCGCCCCGACGGCGACAGCCAAGCCGCCGAACAGCTCCGTGAGCCGGTCGGCAAGAATAATGTCAATTTCAGTGGGATCCGCCGTATTGAATTCAAGTGTACAGAGTCCCGGAATTTTCTTCTCGCACTCGGCAAGAAGCTCGGCGCGGCAAAGCCCCGCGACGGCGATCCTGCTGCCATCGGCAGTCACTAGCCGCGCGCCGAAAACCTCGTGATCATGCATCTCTCTGTACCTTGTCCTGCGGGTACTGCGCATAGACAGCATCTGCCATTGCGTCGTTAATGCGCTCTATGTCGCGCGATTCCCTGACAACAGCGGCAAACGCACCTATGGCCGCGACCGCTTCTCTAAGAGGTCCGGGGACATTGACGACAAGGCAATCCCCTTTCGTGCCGCATACGAGCTTGCTCCACATGTGGCCGTTTTTGCCGTAGATCTCGTGGGCAGTCTTGCTGTCGAGCCACAGCTCCATAGCGGAATGAGTGTAATCCTTGCCCAGAGTGGAAGAGAAGCGATGTCCGCCGCCGGAGCCGCCGACAAGAACTATAAGCTCCGCGCGCCCGTCAAGGCAGCGCTGCATGGTTTCAACGATGTTCGCCTCGACATCGACCACCGGGGCAAGCCTTGTGACGACCATCTCGGGGTTCAGCCGCACGAGCTGCTCCATGATGCGCGGGCAGTCAAGGTCAAGGACGGTACCGTCCTTTATCTCGTTTCCGGTCGGGATTATGAAGGCTTTCGATATCATTTTCCGCTCCATCTCTCACGCGCACAGTAGGGTGCGGTGGCAGTGACGATGTTATTATAATCAACTTCAACGATTTTTTCCGCCTTTTCGACCTTAGCAAGGTCGGTGAGCGTGATGCCCTCGGCACAGGCGACAGCCTTGATGACGTCGTTCTCGTCGCGCAGTATCTGCTCCGGCTCGATGCCGTAAACGTCCATCTCTATACGGTCGCTCGTAACGCCTATAACGCGCACGATGGTGCCGAGCTTTTTCATTAATGCGTCTTCTATCTGCTCGGTATTCAGTCCCTTTACCTCAAGCCCCTTGATACTGAAAACGGTCTTATCGGCAAAAGCAATTATCCTGTCGGAGTTTTCCATTGTGTATTCTCCTTAAATTCTCGAATAGCCAATGGGGTATGATAACCCCATTGGCATATTTATTATAATCAGAAGTCAATGACTACGTCAAGCACGATGTCCTCGGCCTTGACAGTGACGGCATCGTCCATGCCGGGAATAAGCTCATCAGCACGCGCAATGACCTCTTCCTCGCTTATTCTCGGAAGAGAGTCGAGATACTCGCGGGTGAAGCCGACGGAGTCAAGCTCTGCCCAAGCTCTGTCGGTGATGCGCTCCCACGCTATCTCCTTGCCAAGGCTGCAGGCAATGGCGAGAATGGACGGCGCGCAGGCACAGTCACGGGCGGGAACAAGACCGGCATTGAGGTGATTGATGACGTACTGCGCAAATACCTTCTTGGGGCAGGTGACGCAGGGCAGATCCTTCTTCAGGGTCTGTGCTAAGGCGCCGGAGTTATGCAGGGTGTTGCCGGCTTCGCAGGTCGGGAAGTAGGAAATACGGCCGTAGTGTTCGGGGAACATCATGCCGATGGAAACGGAGAACGCAGGGCCTGCATGGCCGATGCGGACTTCCTTGCCCTCGAACAGGGAACGCAGACCGAGGAACGGGAAGAGCATTTCGCGCATGGTGATGAGGTTCATTATCTCGGAGCCGGAGTTGTTGTTGCAGGCACGGCCGGTCATAACCGCGTTATGCACGGGCAGCTTCTTGAATTTGGGATCCGGCCCCTTGACAAGGCGGTGATTCGGATAGAGTACATGCCATGCCTTGAGGTTCGGCTCTTCCTTTATAAGCTCCTCGGAGTACGGCTCCTCATACATTGGATACCACCCGTACTTGGCGTTTACAAGTCCCTGATCGGACGCACCGATGGCGACCATGCCGCACTCGACAAGCAGTCCGTCGGAGGTGGTGGTGATGGTGTTTCTGTCGTAGATGTCGATTCCGCAGGGGCCGTCGGTGTAAGATGCGGCGACCTTCATGGCCTGACCGTAATCAAGGCCGGCTGCCTTAACGTCGTCGGCGTCCAGAAGAACGAGGGTAAGGGGATTGTACAGACCACCGATGTTGCCCTCGGGGATAACTCTTGCTTTAATTTTTCCCATTGTATGTTCCTCCTCTTATCATTCTTCCGTGGGAAGGGTGTAGGTTGTATGGGTGATGATGTTCTTGCAGCCCTCGTACTCGGCTTCTTCCAGCGGCTCGAACACGCAGACGCCGGGGAAACGGACGATCTTGATGACCTTGCCGTCCTTGTCACGCGCCTTGAGCAGGACTATCTTCATAACCTCAGGGTTCTCGTTGAGAATGACCATCTCCAGCGAGTCGACGCCCTCCTCCTGTGCGACGCGGCCGGTAAGCTCTTCTATCTGACCGGTCTTGACAGACGCCCACTTGCCGCCGCGGACGGTTTCCATGCCGCGCATGAGAAGAGTCCTCGTCGGGCCGCCCTTTGCAGCGGCGTTGTGCATCTTCTGGATAAAATCAGGGGTCTTGGTGTGCATCAGCTTCATAAACTGATTCTCCTTTCTGAATTTTTATTTATATAAGCCATTATCGGTTATATAGCGCAGTATCTCAGCGTCAAGCCCCGGTATGTCGTGAACACCGCGGGCAAGAGCACGCCTTATGCCTGTTGAAGATATGCCGTCCGGCTCCGCCGCAACGCGGATAAGCTCGGCTTCGCTGCGTTCGAGCATCTCACAGCCAGCCGCACCGGCTCTGCTTATCACGACAAAGCCCGCGCTGTCGCGCAGTTCCCGGAAGCATGCCCAGCCGGGCGTCCATTGCGCCGTATCCTCTCCCATGCACAGATATATACGCGCGCCTTGATGGACGGCAGCGATATACCTCACGGTATCTATCGTATACGGCAGCTCCGGTGATTCGACCTCAAAGGGGCATACTTCAAGCCCCTCATGCCCGGCAGCGGCGATACGGCACATTTGCAGACGATGTTCACCGCCGGTGATGTCCGCGCCGTACTTACTGTACTTTCCGCTTGCCGGGACAAGGTACACAAGGTCAAGCCCGGCGGCTTCTTTCATTATAAGGGCGGCTTTGATATGCCCCTTATGAATAGGGTCGAAGCAGCCGCAGAACAGACCTATCTTCATCATGCACTCTCCGGCATCAGATCAGATGATACTTGCGCGCGTCTCGCCGCAGATCCTCGCGGTAGTCCGGGTGCGCAATATTTATGAGAGCCTCGGCTCTGGCGCGCAGGGACGCTCCGCGCAGAGATGCGACGCCGTACTCGGTGACGACAAAGTCGACGTCCGAGCGCATAAGGCTTATGACCGTACCCGCGGGCTGTACGGGAAGTATCGTGGAGATACGCTCCCGATCGCCGTCGGCGGTTCTGACATTTGCGGTGGAATGGAGCGCGATTATTGACTTACCGCCCTCGCTCTGGCGTGCGCCGCTTGCCGTTTCGGTCTGACCGCCGGTACCGCTTATCTGAAGGGTGCCTATTGCCTCGGAAGCACACTGTCCCATCAGGTCCACCTGCAGCGTTGTATTGACGGAAACCATCTTACGGTTCTGACGTATCACGGCAGGGTCATTCGTATAGCCGACCTCAAGGTGCAGGACATTCGGATTCTCGTTGAGGAAATCATACGCCGCCTTGGAGCCGTAGGAGAACGCTGTGACCATCTTATCGCGGTGCAGCGTCTTTGCGCGATTCGTGACGACTCCTGCCTTATAGAGATCAATAAGACTGTCGGAGAGCATCTCGGTGTGTACGCCAAGCTCACGCTTGTCTTTAAGAGCCGCGGCAACGGCGTTCGGTATGCCGCCGATGCCAAGCTGGAGCGTGGACTCGTCCTCGATAAGCTCCGCAATATAGCGGCCTATCGTCAGATCCTCCTCGCTCTGCGGACGCTCAGGCATGTAGAACATTTCGTTCGGTCCCTGATATGCAAAGTCGACCTCGCTGACATGGATATAGGTATTGCCGAAGGTGCGCGGCATATTCTCGTCTATCTCAACGATAACTATATCCGCATTTTCGACCATCATACGGTTCGACATACCGACGGTACCGGTGGTGAAATAGCCGTGCTGATCCATGGGAGACACCTGTATCGCGTAAACGATGGGTCGGTCGGCATGATAATGCTTTATCTCCCAGAGTTTATCCCTGAAACCGCGGCCAAGGTGGTTCGGGATAAAGCTTATACTGCCCGACTTCTGAAATTCACGGCAGAAGTGGCCAAAAAATATGCTTTCCGCGTCGACCACGCCGCGCATTTCTGGATCGGATAGAAATTCATAGGGCTTTGCGTTGAGGGAGTCGATATAAGTGATATTTCTTCTCTTGCCTTTCAGCTGCGTCAGGCGGGACAGAAGCCCGACCGGCTCGCCGAAGCCGTAAGTAAAGAGATATGCGTTGTCAGGGATCTGCCATACAGCATCGTCCTGAGAAATGGTTTTGCGTTTAAGCTGTTCTTTATAGTCCATTCAGTCACCTGTCAGACATCGGCCTTTGCAAGCTCCACACCGCGGTCAAAAGCGATGTTGTTCATCGTCATAAACTGAGGCTTCTTTGCAAGCTTTGCGAGGGCTATCTCCTTTGCGCGGTCGATCGGAACGATCTTTGCGACTGCCATATACACCGCAAATATTATGACGTTTGCGGTTTTAGTGGAGCCTATCTCAAGCGCCATGGAGTCCGCCGGTATCTCGATAAGACGGATATCCGTGCGGGTTATGCCGGAAACATCGACCATGTCGGAATTAACCATAAGAGTTCCGTTCGGCTTGAGCATGGGAAGAAACTTATCCAGCGAGGGCTGGTTGAGTACGCAGAGTACGTCCAGTGACTCCGCCGCTGGGGAACCGACAGGCTCGTCCGAAAGAACGACGGTACAGTTTGCGGTGCCGCCGCGCTGTTCGGGACCGTAGGATGGGAGGAACGTGACGTTCAGATTTTGTACAAAGGCGCACTCACCTATCATCTTGCCGATGGTCATAACGCCCTGACCGCCGAAGCCGGCGATAAGCAGATTTGTTGTCATGTATATTCCCTCCTCAGATATCCTTGAAAACGCCAAGGGGGAATTCTCCCATGGTCTGCTCGTGGATAAAATCAAGTGTCTTGAGCGGAGAAAGACCCCAGTTGGTCGGGCAGTTGGAAAGGATTTCTACCATGGAGAAGCCTTTGCCGTCAAGCTGGTTCTGGAACGCCTTTTTTATCGCGTTCTTGGTCTTCATAATGTTTGCCGGGGTGTCTACCGCGAAGCGGCCGGAAAATGCTGGACGTTTGAGCTGTGCTATCATCTCTGCCATATGCATAGGGTAGCCCTCGGTTTCGGGGTTACGGCCATTGGGGCAGGTAGTCGCCTTCATGCCGACAAGCGTTGTAGGCGCCATCTGACCGCCAGTCATGCCATAGATGCTGTTGTTTACAAATATTGTGCTGAAATTTTCGCCGCGGTTTGCAGCGCAGACTATCTCGGACAGGCCGATGGACGCAAGGTCACCGTCGCCCTGATAGGTGAACACAAAGCTGTCGGGACTGCATCTCTTGACGCCGGTGGCAACCGCAGGGGCGCGGCCGTGCGCAGAGCAGACCATGTCCATATTCCATGTGAAGCAGCCGAGCGTTCCGCAGCCGACGGGCAGGACGCACACAGCCTTCTCGCGCAGTCCCATCTCGTCGATGACCTGTGCAACTATTTTGCTTATAGTCGAATGCATGCAGCCGGGGCAGTAGCCGAACGGAGTGTCATTGATGCTCTGGGGCTTGCCGTATATTTTCTCCATTTTCAGCTCCTTTCCGCGAGTTCACGAATTTTCTTCGCAACGTCGCTTCCCTTAAGAATGAACCCGCCGGCGGTAGTGACTTCTTCGATGGGGATACGTCCCTGAACGCCGACCTTGACGTCAAGTATCATCTGTGCAGGCACGGACATCTCGACGTCGATAACGTACTTGACCTGATTGCCGAGCTTCTCAAAAGAACTGTACGGGAAGGGGCTGATGGTTATCGGGCGGATCATGCCGACCTTTATTCCCTCTTCGCGAAGCTCATTGATGACCGTGCGGCAAATTCTTGCCGAAGTGCCGATGGCGGCGATAACATACTCCGCGTCGTCAAGCAGGTATTCCTCGACCATGACGTCCTCGCGCTCCCAGCGCTTGTACATCTCCTCAGCCTTTCTGTTCTGGCTGAGCTGGTGTTCTTCATTGAGTCCGCCGTTGAGCAGCAGGTTTCTCTCTCTGCTGCCGCAGCCGACGACCGCCCACTCTGGCGTTGCGGCAGGCTCTCTGAACTCCGGCAGATTGACCGGCTCCATTATTGCCGCGATAAAGCCGTCGGGCGCGACGATAACGGGATTGCGGTCACGCTGAGAAAGCTCAAATGCCTTGTAAGTCAGGTCGACAGCCTCTTGAAGCGTGCCTGGAACGAGAGTTATCGTTCTGAAACCGCCGTGACCGGAAGCTTTGGATGCTTGGAAATAGTCGGTCTGTGCCGGCTGTATGGTTCCCATGCCGGGGCCGGAGCGCATGACGTTAATAATAACCGCCGGGACATGCGCCGCGGCAAGGTTGGATATACCCTCGGACTTAAGGCTGATGCCGGGGCTCGAAGAAGATGTTATCGCATATGCGCCGGTAGCGCCCGCGCCGTAAACCATGTTTATCGCCGCGACCTCGCTCTCGGCCTGTACGAATGTTCCACCATGCTTGGGCAGCATCTTGGACATGTACTCCGGCAGCTCATTCTGCGGAGTTATGGGGTAGCCTGCGAAGAATCGCGCGCCTGCTCGAATAGCTGCCTCGGCCAGTGCCTCGGCGCCCTTCATAAATAATCTGTCCACTTTCGTTCTTCCTTTATTTGTAGATTTCTATTGCGGCGTCGGGACACATGTTGGCGCACATAAGGCAGCCGATGCAGTTGTCCTGATTCTTCACCGTTATATAATGGTAGCCCTTTGCGTTGGCCTTATCGCCGACGGCAAGGACATCTCTCTTGCAGACCGATATGCAATACTCACAGCTTTTGCATCTCTCGGCCAGAATTTCTATCTTGACCATAGCCGTAACACCTCCAATGGTTCAGTAAAATCTTCGCAGATACAGACGAAGCGGCAGCACCGGCACATCGACCTCTCCCGCAAGTTCTGCGGAATACGCGGCGTCCGCGCAGAGCGCGGCCGGCTTCATGCCGAGCCGCTCAGTCAGTTTTTCAAGCCGCCTGTGCTGCTCAAGCGCGAGCGCTGCCGTAGTTTCGCGCCCCATGTTCGGGTTGCTGACGAGCTTTATCCACGAAGGGTCTATCCTTGAGGCATAAAGTATCTCGACCATGCTGCGCTCTATATCCTCAGTCGTCTCCGTAAACGGGCGGCAGGGGTTTATCACATAAAAATAATCCGTGTCCTCCGGGCGCATGATGCCGGTATACTGCCCTATCATAACCGCGCCCGCTGCATTTCCGCCCACGTCAAAAACGCAGAGCGTGTTTTCGTCCCTTATTCGGCTCTGAACGCCCGCCGGAACGATCGGCGCGTCCTGAAAATTATACGTATCGACAGTTTCTACGCCGTTCGCGGCAAGCTCGTCAAAAAGATCGCGCGAACGGAACAGTCCCTTTGTCTGATCCATGTCGAAAAAGCTTACCGCCGCAGACTTCGCCGCCGAAACGGCGAAGTTTACGGACAGTTCGGTTTTTCCGCTGCCGGAAGCTCCGAGGAACACGCAATGCCGCTTGTGCAGAAGCGCGTCCATCACTGTTCCTGCGCGGCGAGTCTTTCCTTGATGACCTCGCGGACATTCTCCTTGGTCAGTTCAAGGTTGACGGGGGTGTATTCCTTCTTATAATCGTCAGCGAACATGGAGAGGATGACCTCCTTGAACACGGAGCACTTGGTGCCGGCGCCTCTGTCGCCCAGATAGCCCATGACCTCTTCCCATGTGCTTGCCCATTTGACCTGTGAGGGATCGCCATAGGTGATGGCGTGCTTATATTCGGGATAGGGGTTGAACATTATGAGCTGGCGCATGCCGTTTGCAAGCGGCTGACCGATCTTGTTTGCCGGGGAGAGAGGGCCTTTCGCCTCAAAGCCCCACTGGCAGCCGAGGTAATGGTTGACAAGGCCGACCTTATTGAAGTTGACCATGACGACGTCGCCGCCGGGCAGAACGTGATCCGCGCCGATATTGACGGCAAAGGTCGCCTCGTTTGCCTTGGCGTTTGCGTTGACGATAACGACATCAGCCTTATCAAGATGCGGGGTATTATAGATGAACTGTGCGCGCTTGATGCCCTCGTAATACTCCTTGATCGGGTGACCGCAGAATGCATCGATAAGCTGGCAGCTAGAGTTCATGATGCCGTCGACCTTGAAGTCAAGACCGGCAAGCATGGCGGCTTCCTCTTCGTCCTCACGGACACCTTTATATTGGAGGTTGCCATGGCACTCATAGAACGGACGGTCGCGGTTGAGCATAACGCGGCTCAGCTCGACCTTATGATTGGTGACATTGGTGTCAAAGCCCGCAATACCGGGCAGAACTATCTTGCAGCCGCCGCCAAAGCCGTTGAAGGCGTGGGGAGTAATTGCGCCGAGGCCGATTTTGATGTCGGTGGCCATAAATTCGTGGTTTATCATGACGCGGATACCGTGAGAGGTGGTGCCGACGTCGTCGAGGTTAAAGAAGCAGTTGTGGTTATACACAGGGTACTCGCGGCAGATATCCTCGCCAAGCTTTTTGACGAAGTCGTCCAGCTCGCAGGTGCCGTGGCAGCCGAGGGCGCAGAGGAAGATTATCTTATCCTTGGGGACGCCCGCTTCGAGAAGCTCGTCGAGTACGATATGCGCCATCTCCTTGATGGGAGTGGGACGGGTGTTATCGTCAAAAACGATGCAGGCCGACTTCTTGCCCTTCGCCATTTCATAAAGCGGCTCGCAGCCGATGGGCGCGTCTATCTTCGCTTTCAGCTCTTCATAGCTGAGTGCGGGATAGGAGTCGCCCTCCATGATGGATACGCCGGTGTCCCAATCGTCGGGAATGTTGATCTCCACCGGAGCGTCGCCGTTCCATCTGTTCTGAGGTAATGAAAGTTTCATAAGCTTCTCCTGTTCTTTAATAATAGAGAATTGGGGTAAAATGACTTGACTGATTTAATTCGATAACAAGGGGTATAAACCCCTTGTTATCAGGTGATTGCTATTATTCTTCCTCGCCGGAATCCTTGAGGGCCTTGTAGCCCTTGATGTTGCGCGGAATGAGCACGAAGATCGCCCAGCCGATGATGGTGAACACGGAGAACACACCGACCCAAGAGTAGCCGACCTTGACGATGGCGTCGAGGCCAACAAGGGAAACGAGCATGGTGATAACGATGAATGCGATTGCGATGACTGCGCTCTTGCCGGTCTGGCTGCCTTTCATCTTTGCGGTGAAGGGCAGAGGCAGGATACGGGCGACGGTCGCAAAGACTGCGCCGGCCGCAGTGGAAACAAATGCGAGGAACAGAGCGATGGAGTAGATGATGGTGACCCAAGTCTTGTCCAGATTCTGGAGTGCGGTGAGAATGGGGATAGTGGTGTTGCCGGCGATAGGCGCCCAGCAGATGAGGCAGACGATGGACAGTGCCAGCATAACGGCGTTCATAATGAAGCCGATAACGGAACCGACAGTGATGTCCTTCTTCTTCCAATCCTTCGCAATAGAGGTCATGTTGATGAAGCCGAAGATCTGGAAGCCGGCATACTTGAGTCCGCTCCAGATAACATCCCAAACGCTCGCGGTGCTGGAAGCCTTGAGTTCCGCGGCGTTGACGGCATAGTTTGCCATACCGGGCTGGAGAACGACAAAGTAAACGATTGCAAGGCAGACGAGCAGGACTGCGGTCATATAAGCGGAAGCCTTTCTGTAAACCTCGCCGCCGAAGATGGTGATGAGAACGAGGGAGCTGCCGGTCAGCAGAACGCCGACGAGATACGGCACGCCGTAGCTCTCAAGCAGGGACGCACATCCCGCAACTGCGCCGGAGGATGCAAGAATGTACAGGCACCAGACCTGAAGTTCGAAGAATATTGCGCCGAATATCTGTATGGGCTTGTATGCTTCCTTTGCCCATTCACGGTAGCTGTTGGAACGGTAGAGCTTCGCGCTGAGCAGTATCTCGCGGCCTGCGACGCCGACGAGAACCATGGAGAGAATGCTGATGATGATACCGAGGGTACCGAACTTGCCGAAGAAGTTCCACGCCTGATTACCGGACGCAAAACCGCCGCCGACATGGGAGCCGAACCATATAGCGCCGATGCTGTATGCCAGTCCCAGATTTGCTTTCTTCTTATTAATGAGAAACACCAACCTTTCTGTATTTCCGAGGCTTTTCTCCCGCCTCAATTTAGCACAAATCTAACATTCAAACAAATATGTTTCAACTTTTGTCCAGCTTTATTTTTAGAGCCTAAAAAAGCATTTTTGGGCATTCATTTTTCGACAAATTCAGATTTTTACACTTAAGTTTTCATTCATTTTTCGTTCATAATTGTACAAGTTTTTATGAATGTAAAAAATTATGGTTGATTTTTGTGAAATTTGACTGTATATATTAATATATAGATATGTTTTTGACCCGCATACACAGAGTGCAAATTTTCATTTTTGTTCAGAAACGTATATTTTGGAGGTAAAACGCAGCATGGAGAAGAAAATAGATCCGTTTTTTAACCCCGATACCGTACGGCTCTGTCTGGAGAAAAATCCTTTCGCCAAGCTTTCGGACATTGTGAAGGACATTTTGGAGGAAGCAATAGTAAAGTTATATATTACGCCGGGCGAAAAGATAAACATGGCCGCCATCGCCGAAGCGCTCAACGTCAGCCGCGCGCCTGTCCGTGAGGCGCTCAATGCCCTTGCGAAGGAAGGGCTTGTTGTAATAAAATCAAACGTCAACGGTTACTACGCGCTGAATATCAACGACAAATATATGGCGGATCTCTTTGTTGCGCGGGCAACAGTCGAGGTCGCCGCAACGAAGATATGCGCCGCACATTTTCACAGCATAGACAGAGCGCATCTGAAGGAATGCTGCGATGTGTTCAAAAAATGCTACAAGACTAAGGACTACGACGCATTCGTCGATGCTGACCGCGATCTGCACCAGTCGCTTGTGAATTACTCCGGAAACAGCTTTCTGATCGACATGTATAACGGTCTTGGCCGCGCAATGGAATATTACACGTCTTTTTCGCGCTTTTATCTGAAACGCTATGGCAATAATATTTTTGACGATTTTGAGCTGATGATCGGAGAGCATATAGCGATATACAACGCGATATGCATGGGGCTTGTCGACAGCGCCGCCGAGGCCGCCCAACGGCATTTGGAAACTTGCCATTCGTCGTTTGTACACTATTATCTGTCAAAAGGCACAAGATAAGCCAGTTTTTCAGAATATTGGGAATTTTATTATAAAAAGCGCCAAAGCTCCATATCCCGGAATATACGGGATACGGAGCTTTTTATTATACATCTCAAAGCAGAACGGAGATGGTGCCGCTTTCGTCAAAATCAAATTTTCCGTCGCGGGTACCCTCGCATGTCTGGCATTGTCATTATATCACACGTGAGCGCCAATATAAAGCCCGCTCCGTCGTTGACCTGCAATCTTTTGCGTTCACTGTAAATCCGCTCGGCACTGCCGAGAAGTGCCAAGTGGGCGGCGTAGTGGCTGTATTTCTGTGCTCTTTTATCACCCGGATATCCAAACGTCCAAAAACTGCATCTGCTCCGCGGTATGGAACCAGTGCTCGCCGCCGGGCATGACGGTCAGCTCCGCCCCGACGCGTTCTGCGAACGCGGATATGGTCTCCTTGGAGGTCAGATTGTCCCGCTCCCCGTACAGAATACGGGTCGGGACGCGCCACTCGACCGGATGCTCGCGCACATAGCAGAGATAGCGCCACGACAGCGTCTCGCCAAAGTCCGTAGCGATCTCCCGCCGTTCCTCAAGCCGCTGTTCGGTGACGTTCGCCCACGTCATCATATCGCCTATCAGCTTCTCCATGTCAACGACCGGTGAGATGAGATATGTATCGTCAACCATCCCGTCAAGCGAGGACAGCGAGAAAAACGCGCCGATGCTGTTGGCTATCAGCGTCAGGCGGTCACAGCGCCTACGCAGTTCGGCAAAGAACTGCGGGAATTCTTCCTTTGCCTCCCACGGGGTCTGCGCACAATAATCAAAACCAATCACCTCACAGCCAGGAAACAGCGGCACATAATGCCCGGCTTCCGCCGCCGAACCGCCCTTTCCGTGGACATATACAACTATTCTTTTCACATTAATCTCCTTATACACTCCCATTGACGATCCCTGCGTAGGTCCCCTCCGGAATCATCGGTGAGCCTATCTCGGCCAGCAGCGCCGGGGCTATCTCCCCTGTTTCCGCATACTGCCGCCCGGCCTCTTTCACCTGCGCAAGCCGTGGAACGGTCACTGCCGCGGCCTCCGGCGCGCTGAACATCGGGCTTTCCGGCACGGTCAGAATCGTGTGATTGCCGGGAAACATCAGTTCAAACTGACGTACTGCCGGTTCAAAATTGCGGCGGCTGTTCGGGAATCCACAGCCGCATATCATCAGATATCTGAGATGCGAATAATCCCGCTGCCCGATGTGGACATAGCGCCCGTCCGCCTCCGCCATCGCCATGGACGAGAGCGGCAGAGTGCGCTCGATGAGATTTTTCAGCATTGCGGGCATCCCGTAGCAATAGAGCGAAAAGCTGAACAGCAGCAGGTCGCTTGCGAGCATACGTTCCAGAATCATGCGCATATCGTCGTCTATAACACAGCGCCCGCCGTTATATTTGCAGGCAAAGCAGCCGCGGCAGAACTCGATATTCAGGTCAGCAACATCAACACTCTGCACCTCCTGCGGCGCGGCCTTGTTCATGCCGTCGAGAAACGCGCGCGTGATGTGCATCGTGTCGCTGCGCGCCTTCTTCGGGCTGCCATTAAAAACAAGAATTTTCATCTGTGAGTCACCTCATACGCGGTTATTTCAGTTATTTCCCCATTTCCAGCCGCACTTCGTGCCGCTCCGGGTCATCATTCGAGTAGGCGTACAGGTCAAAGCCGATAATCTCAAAGCCGTTCTTCCGGTAAAACGCAATTGCATTCTCGTTGCAGGACTGCGTTTCAAGGACGATCATCCGCGCGCCCGATGCCGCCGCTTCCTGTATGGCGTCCAGCAGTACGGTTCCGACGCTGCTGCCGCGCCTCGCGTTCTCGAACACGCAGATATTGCTTATCAGGAAGCGGTTGTTCCATCTCTCCGGCGAGCCCTCGACATAGCCGATCAGCTCCCCGCCCTCAAACGCGCCGAATGCTGTCGGCTCCCCAAGCCACTCGCTGAAGAACACATCGTCGAACGACCGTTCTTCGGTTTTGCCGAAGGGCGTGTATTTCACGCTAAAGCCGCCTTCGTCCGCGCAGATGTCATAGTAACCCCCGCGTTTGATAGCGCGCAGTGAACTTCCTGCCCGCATATTCTTCCCTCTCCAAGCGTTTGATTTCCATAGTCTCTCCCCTCTTCAACTCGGTTGCTTTGAAGCACATTGTTTGATATATATCGTATAGTTCATTATATCATCATATCTCGCACTGCGTCCACTGTCAATGGTGCGCGGCACAACATACAAAACTGTTGACATCAGCCGGGTGGTCGTAAAACAGTAAAATGAAAAAATGGTGAAAACCTTGAGTTTTCAAAGGGTGCGGCGTGACTTCGGTCACGCCGTTTCCTCTTTCATCAGCTCATTCAGCGGGATGAAGCCCAGCCCATCGTACTGGATGTGAATGTGCTGCACACGCTTCCCGCTGGATTTGTCCGGTGCGTCCACAT
>URPD01000011.1 GCA_900549645.1 uncultured Eubacteriales bacterium | reverse complement strand
GCGGCTACGCCATCGGCATCGCGCTTGAGGTCGATGCGCTCAGCCTGTTCTTCGGTCTGCTTATCTCAACGGCGGTGTTCGTCTCCTGCGTCTACTCCTTCAAGTACATGAGCCATGACGACAACGTCCCGCAGTATTATACCCTGTTCCTCATGCTCGCAGGCGGCGTTATGGGTCTTGTCCTCTCGGGTGATATCTTCAATATGTTCATCATGGTCGAGATACTCACCTTTGCCGCCGTCGCGCTCACCGCGTTTAGAAATACCGCGCACGGTGCGCTTGAGGCAGCGTTTAAGTACCTTGTCGTCGGTTGCATCGGTTCGACCTGCATACTGGTCGGCACGATAATGCTCTACGCTCAGGTGCATACCCTGAACTTCGCCCAGCTCTCCGCACTCATCCCCGGCAATCTCAATAATTCCACAAAGCTTGCCTTTGCCCTGCTCTTTGTCGGCTTCAGCACCAAGGCCTTTATCGTGCCCTTCCATCCGCTGGCGGCGGATGCGCACGGCGCGGCTCCGGCCTCCATCTCGGTGCTCATCTCCGGCGTGCTCACAAAGTCCGGTATCTACGGCATCATCCGTCTTACCTACTTCCTGTTCCAGAGCATGGGACTTGGCGCAATGCAGTTTTTGCTTGTGTTTGTCGGCAGCGTCAGTATGTTCGTCTGCGTCACTATGGCGCTGGCGCAGCATGACTTCAAGCGCCTGCTCGCGTTCCACAGTATCTCCCAGATCGGCTATGTGCTCACGGCAGCGGGACTGTCTACCGCGCTCGGAATGTCCGCAGGACTTTTCCACGCCATGAACCACACCATGTTCAAGGGTCTGCTGTTCCTCGCCGCCGGCGCCGTCCTGCACCAGACCGGCACCACCGACCTCGGCAAGCTCGGCGGACTTTCAAAGAAAATGCCGCATACCACGGTGCTGTTCCTGATCGGCGCAGCGTCGATAAGCGGCGTGCCGCCCTTCAACGGCTTCGCCTCCAAGTGGATGATCTACCAGGCGACCTATATGAAGGCGGTCGAAAGCGGCAACATCGGTTTCCTGCTCGTGACCGTTATCGCGCTCGTCACCTCCGTGCTGACGCTCGCGTCCTTCGTGAAGGTCACGCAGTCGGTGTTCTTCGGCCAGCTGCCCGCCGAGTATGAAAACGTCAAGGAAGTCCCCTTCGGGATGCGGCTTGCGATGGGGCTGTTTGCGGCAATCTGTGTCCTCAGCGGCATTTTCCCGAATTGGGTCACCACGAACCTCACCCAGCCTGCGGCTGAGGCGGTGTTCAACGTCGGAAACTACATCAACAACATGCTCGGCGCAGGCTATGCCGAGAGCGTCATGGGTGCGAACGCGCCTGTGGCTCAGGCGATAAGCTTCGCCGGAGTCGGCGCGTGGAACCCGATCCACTGGCTGCTCGTGCTGGCGATCGCGCTGCTGGCGGTCACGCTCGTTGCGATAATGGGCAAATACGATCAGGTCAGCGAGAAGAAGGCCGCGTCCGAGGACGGGAAATACGACCTCTTCTTCGGCGGCGAAAAGAGCGTGTATTCTCAGGTCGGCGGCGGAGACCTCTTCTGGGGCTTCAAGCATAACTGGCGGCATTACTTCAGCTTCATGCACGACCTGCACAGCGGCGTCGTCAACGACTATGCCCTCTGGGCGGTCGTGGCGCTGGCCTTGGCCACGCTGTTCATGCAGATAGCACTTTAAGGAGGTGGGATTATGAATATGGTTCTGAATTATCTCCAGTATCTCGGCTATATCCTTATCTTCCCCGGCTTCCTGTTCTGCTTCGTCGCGGGGCTGCTGCTCTGCGGCATCGACCGCAAGCTCGTCGCGCGGATGCAGAAGCGCGTCGGCCCACCGGTGCTTCAGCCGTTCTATGATTTCTTCAAGCTCTGCGGCAAGGAGACGATAATCCCCGCCGCGGCCTCCAAGACTACCTTCCTCGCCGCCCCGATAGTCGGCTTCGCGGCGCTGGTAGTCATCCAGCTGTTCATCCCCATCCGCGGCTTCACGCCGTTTGCAGTGCTCGGCGATATCGCGGACGTCATCGTCATCCTCTACCTGCTGCTCATCCCCGCCATTGCGACTATAATGGGCGGCGCGTCGTCCGGCTCGCCCTACGCCGGCGTCGGACTCAGCCGCGAGATGGTCACGATCATCTCCTGTGAGCTGCCGCTTGTGCTGATACTGCTTGCCATCGGCAAGACCGTCGGCAATGAGCTGGGCATCGGCCTGACCTTCTCCATGACGAAGATCACGGAGTACCAGATACATAACGGCAGCCTGATACTGCACCCCTCGATGATCCCCGCGGCCATCGCGTTCTTAATGATCATCCCCGGCGAGACCGGCAATCACCCCTTTGACGCCGCCGAGGCTGAGACCGAGATATGCGAAGGTCTGCTGGCCGAGTACAGCGGCGCGCCGCTGGGCGTGTTCAAGCTCAGCCATGCAGTCAAAATGCTGACTCTCACCTCGATGTTCGTCGCACTGTTCCTCGGCGGCGTCGGCACGGGACTGCTCGTCGTTGACGGCGTCATCGTGTTCGCGCTCTCCGTGGTTCTGACCGCCGTGTCGATCTCCTTTGTCCACGCCGTCACCGCGCGGCTCAAGATCGAGCAGATATTCAAATACTACTGGACCGTCGTCACCGGGCTTGCGCTGATAAGCCTTGTTCTCGCGTGGTACGGTCTGTAAGGAGGGGCGTATATGTTCAAAAAACTTATTGCGGAAAGCACCGCGAAATCTCCGTGGCTGTTCCATATCAACGCCGGCTCCTGCAACGGCTGTGACATAGAGCTTGTCTCCGTGCTGACCCCGCGCTATGACGCGGAGCGTCTAGGTTTCAAGCTCGCGGGGACGCCGCGCCATGCCGACATCGTTGTCGTCACCGGTCCCGTGACCAAGCAGTCCCTGCCCCGTGTCCTGCGCGCCATATCTCAGGTTCCGGAGCCGCGCTGCATCGTCACGATGGGTTCCTGCCCGCAGTCGGGCAATGTTTTCCGCGGCAGCTACTCCGTCGCAGGGCCGCTGAGCAAGTATGTGCCCGTCGATGTTGACATTGCGGGATGCGCCCCGAAGCCGGAGGCGATCATCGACGGACTCGCTCTTGCAACCAAAATTCTCAAGGAAAAGAGGGAGCAGAAATAATGGACTTTCCGTTTGTAAAAGAAGCCATAAGCCAGCTTTTCAGCAAACCGAGCTGCGCGATGTATCCCGCCGTACCCAGCGAGGCCGCGCCCAATTATCGCGGCAGAATAGTCTATCACGCCGACAGGTGCATTGCCTGCGGTATGTGTGAGCGCGTCTGCTCCGGCAACGCCATCACCCGCACCGTCGAGAAGACCGAGGAGGGCGACAAGATAACCCTGACCTTCAATCTCGGCTCCTGCACCTTCTGCGCCACCTGCGCCGACTTCTGCTCCCGCAAGGCGATAGAGCTCAGCGGCGACTATCACATGGTAGCGACCAAGGAGGAGGATCTGCTCGTCAGCGGCAGCTTTATAAAGAAGCCGCCCGTCAAAAAAGCAGCTCCCGCCCCTGCCGCGAAGCCTGCGACTCCGGCGACACCTTCCGAGACTCCCGCCGTGGAGGTCAAGCCCCGCGACGACGGTAAGCCCGTCAGTGACCCGTCAAGATGCGTGTACTGTACGCTCTGCGCGAAGAAGTGTCCCGCCGGGGCGATAGAGGTAGACCGTGCGAACAAGACGTGGAAGCTTGACGACGAGAAGTGCGTCGCCTGCGGAACATGCGCCGAGGCATGCCCCAAAAAGTGCATCATAATGTAAGACAACGCGAAAAGGGCGGCCGAAAGGCCGCCCTTTTCATAAAATCACAAAAAATTTTTCATCCCTGAAAGAAAACGCCCGCGCGCCGGATATTACATGTGAAAGGCTTTTCAAGAACAGGAGAGACAAACATGCTTACACGAGAACGCTTTGCCGCGCTGGTTGAGAAGTACATGGATATGGTGTTCAGGGTGGCCTACGGTTACATGCGCAGCCGCGATGACGCGGACGACGTCACGCAGGAGGTGCTGCTCAGGCTCTATCGCACGGATACATTGTTCGAGTCTGAGGAGCACGTGAAAAACTGGCTGCTCCGCGTGACGGTGAATCAGTGCAAAAAGGTTTTCCGCTCGCCATGGCGGCGCGTGGAGAGCATCGAGGACTACGCGTCAACGCTCCGGTTTGAGACTGCGGAGGATCGCGGGCTGTTCTGCGAGATAATGCGGCTGGAGCAGAAGTATCGCGTGGCGGTGCTGATGTATTACTACGAGGGCTACTCCACACCGGAGATCGCGGAGCTTCTGGGCGTGCCGCTCAATACCGTTACCACACGGCTGTCGCGCGCAAGGGCAAAACTGAAAAATTTTCTGACGGAGGATGATTGAATGAATAACAAAGAAAAGGTACGCCGTGCGTTTTCGCCGCTCGCGGCGAATCCGGAGACGGTGAACGCGGTCATGGCCGCGGCTTCAACACAGCCGCAGCGGCGGCCGGTGCGCCGCGCGCTGAGAACGGTGATGGTGGCGGCGATGATAGTCCTGCTGCTGACGGGCAGCGCCTATGCGGCGGTGCGCGTTGCAAGTCCGAATCAGGCTTGGAGCGTGGCGAAGCAGGAGTTGGCGCGTATGCAGGAGATTGGCCTGCTGCCCGCGCAGGTCGATCCGGGTGAGTCGGCGAACATGATATTGGAGTCGAACGCGCAGAACGAAGGCGAATACTGGTATGGCCGTATCTTCCCGCATTGCTATGTCATCGACTGCGGCGGTTCTGGGTATCATCTGAACCTGGACGTGGATATCCAGACCGGCAAAATAACCCGCCTCGCGGTGTCAACGAGAGGCGCAAATTATTCGGACATCGTTCCCGACGGCATGACGGTCGGCCGCTGCTGCGCGATGCTTGCGGAGTACTGGGGCTTCGGCGGGTATACCATCCTCGGCGACGACGGCACCATGCAGGATAAGCCGCTTACGGACTTCGCCAGCGTGGGCTATATCACGGTGTTCTTTGCCGGCGACCAGAGCGGCGTCCCCATGTATATTCAGATGGAAGGCTACACGGGCGAGGAAATTTCGCTCCACATCGGCACGAACCACCTCGTCGGCTGATAAGAAAGTCAAAGCCTCCGGCTTAGCCGGAGGCTTTTCAGTCTGTCAAAGAACATGTGTAGCAGGGCGCGGATAAGAGAGCAGCGGGGGAGCTTGAGGGGTAGCGCAGCGGCGGCGCGGTAGTGAATGACATGCCGGTGGCATGTCAGAGCCGCGCCGTGACCGAGCCGCAGCGAGAAAAGGCCCGCCTCAAATACAATAAACCGCCGTCCAAAAGTCTTGATACATCAACGAATTTTGGAGCAAAGCAGCATTTTGATAATATCAAAATGCTCGGAGGCTTTTATTATTCAAGCTCAAACGCGCCGGTATAGAGCTGATAGTACATGCCCTTTTCAGCGATGAGCTTTTCGTGGCTGCCGCGCTCGATTATGCGGCCGTGGTCGAGAACCATGATGACGTCGGAGTTCTTGACCGTGGAGAGCCTGTGCGCGATGACGAATACCGTACGCCCCTCCATGAGCTTATCCATGCCGCGCTGGACTATGGCCTCGGTGCGCGTGTCGATGGAGCTGGTCGCTTCGTCGAGGATCATAACCGGCGGGTCGGCGACCGCGGCGCGCGCGATTGCGATGAGCTGCCGCTGACCCTGCGAGAGATTCGCGCCATTATTGGTGAGCTGCGTGTTATATCCGTCAGGCAGACGCGTTATGAAATCGTCCGCGCCCGCGAGCTCCGCCGCCGCGACGCATTCCTCGTCCGCTGCGTCCAGCCGCCCGTAGCGGATGTTGTCAAGCACACTGCCGGTGAAGAGGTTCGTGTCCTGAAGCACAAGGCCGAGCGAACGGCGCAGGTCGGATTTCTTTATCTTGTTGATATTTATGCCGTCGTAGCGGATCTTGCCGTCGGCAATGTCATAGAAGCGGTTTATGAGGTTCGTGATCGTGGTCTTGCCCGCGCCGGTCGCGCCGACGAAAGCGACTTTCTGTCCCGGCTCGGCGTAAACGGACACGTCGTGCAGAACCTCTTTGCCCTCCTCGTAGCCGAAATCGACGTCTACCATGCGTACGTCGCCGCGCAGCTCGGTGTAGGTGAGACTGCCGTCGCTGTGCGGATGCCGCCACGCCCAGCGCCCGGTGCGCTCGGCACTCTCGGTGATCGTGCCGTCGGGGGCAATGTTCGCGTTGACAAGGGTGACGTAGCCGTTGTCGGCCTCAGGCTTTTCCTCTACAAGCGTGAAGATACGCTCTGCACCGGCACCGGCCATGACGATGGAGTTTATCTGCTGGGTGAGCTGGTTGACGTTGCCGGTGAACTGCTTGGACATGTTCAGGAACGGTATAAGGATGCTCACGCTGAACGCCGCGCCGGAGATACTGACATTCGGGACGTTGGCCAGCAGGAACACGCCGCCGACGAGCGCCAGAGTGACATACAGGACGTTGCCGATATTGCCGATGATGGGGCCGAGAATGTTCGCGTAGGCGTTGGCTCGGAAGCTGTCGTCACAGAGCGCGTCGTTTATCTCGTCAAAGCCCGCAAGGCACGCATCCTCGTGGCAGAACACCTTGACGACCTTCTGGCCGTTCATCATCTCCTGAATATAGCCCTCGGTCTTGGCGACGGACTTCTGCTGGCGCAGGAAGAAGCGCGCGGAGCCTCCGCCGACCTTCTTTGCAACAAAGATCATCGCCACTACGCCGAGCAGCAGCACCAGCGTCATCAGGACGCTGTAATACAGCATGATCGCAAGCACACACAGCACGATCGCGCCGGCCTGAATGAACGAGGGGATCGCCTGCGAGACGAGCTGACGGAGCGTGTCGATATCGTTGGTGTAGTAGCTCATAATGTCGCCGTGCTGATGCGTGTCGAAGTACTTTATCGGCAGATCCTGCATCCCGTCGAACATTTCGCGGCGGAGCTTGTCGAGAAAGCCCTGCGTCATATAGGCCATGAGCTGGCTGTACAGCGTCATGGACAGTATCGACAGCACGTACAGGACTATCAGCGCCGTGACCCACGGCATTATCTCGGCCTTGGCCGCCGACCAGTCGCCTAGCTTGTAGTATTTCTCGACGATGGACAGCACGTTCTGCATGAATATCGACGGGATGGAAGAGACAATGGCGGAGAACAGAATACACAGCGCCGTAAGCGGGGCGAGCACGGGGTAGTAGCCGACGAGCTTCTTTATTACGCGGCCGATGTTGCCCTTTTTCGCCATCGGGGGCGCGTTTTGGATCTTATCACTCATCGTCGTCACCTCCGTTCGCCTGCTGCTGGCAGACCTCGCGGTATATTTCGCTGGAGCGCAGCAGCTCGTCGTGAGTGCCGGTTGCGGCGATGCGGCCGTTGTCCATGATGATTATCATGTCGGCGTCCTGCACGGAGGCCACGCGCTGCGCGATGATTATCTTGGTGGTTTCGGGGATGTAGGTCTTGAAGCCCGCGCGGATGAGCGCGTCGGTGCGGGTATCGACGGCGCTGGTCGAGTCGTCGAGGATCAGCACCTTCGGCTTCTTGAGCAGTGCGCGCGCGATGCAAAGGCGCTGCTTCTGGCCGCCGGAGACGTTCGTGCCGCCCTGCTCGATCCATGTGTCGTAGCCGTCAGGGAAGGAGCGGACAAAATCATCCGCCTGCGCGAGCTTGCAGGCCGCGACAAGCTCCTCATCCGTCGCATCGGGGTTGCCCCAGCGGAGGTTATCCTTTATCGTGCCGGAGAACAGCAGATTTTTCTGAAGCACAACCGCGACGCTGTTTCGCAGCGTCTCCATGTCGTAATCGCGCACGTCCACGCCGCCGACGCGGACGCTGCCCTCGGTGGTGTCGTAAAGGCGGGATATAAGCTGGATGAGCGTGGTTTTGCTGGAGCCGGTGCCGCCGAGGATGCCGACGGTCATGCCGGAGGCGATGTGCAGGTCGATGTCGCGCAGGGCGAATTTCTTTGCCTTGGCGGCATACTTGAACGAGACACCGTCGAAGTCGACGGAGCCGTCCTTGACCTCGGTGACGGGGTTTTCGGGATTCCTGAGCGCAGGCTCCTCGGCCAGAACCTCGCAGATACGCTTCGCGGACTCCGCGGACATCGTGAGCATGACGTAGATCATGGAGATCATCATCAGCGACATGAGTATCTGGAAGCCGTAGGTCAGCATGGCGGACATCTGGCCGACGTCGATAGTCTGCCCGCCGCTCGTGATGACGAGCTTGGAGCCGACTATCATTATAAATACCATGTTGAAGTATACGCACAGCTGCATGAGCGGGGAGTTGAGCGCGACGATGCGCTCCGCGTGGGTGAAGTCGCCGCAGATATCCTTGGACGCCGCGCCGAACTTCTTCTTCTCATAGTCCTCGCGCGCGAAGCCCTTGACGACGCGCATTGCGCGGACGTTCTCCTCGATGGACTCGTTAAGCCTGTCATACTTGCGGAACACGGCGCGGAACGCGGGCATCGCCTTGCGCGCTATCATAATCAGACCGAAAATTAGCACCGGCACGACGACCACAAAGGTAAGCGCAAGCTTGCCGCCCATGATGAAGGCCATCACGATGCAGAATATGAACATCAGCGGGCTGCGGATCGCCATGCGGATTATCATCATAAACGACATCTGGACGTTACTGACGTCGGTGGTCATACGCGTTACGAGCGAGGCGGAGGAGAACTTGTCGATGTTCTCAAACGAGAAGCCCTGTACGCGCTCAAACATATCGTGGCGCAGGTTGCGCGCAAAGCCCGTGGACGCCTTGGCGCAGGTTGCGCCCGCGATACCGCCGCAGCAGAGCGACAGACAGGCCATCAGCACCAGAAACAGCCCGATGCGCACGACCTGCTCCATCGGAGCGCCGTATTTTATCAGGTTTACGAGCCTCGCGGTTATAAACGGGATAAATGTCTCGATAAACGCTTCGCCCACTATGAAGATCAGCGTGAGAATCGTGGGCTTTTTGTATTCTCTCAAGCATCCTGCAAGCTTTTTTATCATGTGCCGTCACATCCCTTCCCGCCGGAACACTGCGCGGGGTGCATGTCCATGGCGTTTTTAAGCATAGTATCAGTAATTTTCAGAAACTCGGAAATCTGCTCCGCGCTCAGCCCGCGGCACAGCTCGTCAAAGACCGTGCGGTCGAGGCTGTCCATGCAGCGGAACACCTCTCCGGCCATCGGCGCGGAGACGATGCACTTCGAACGCCGGTCACGTGTGCTCACGCGGCAGCTTACGAAGCCCTTGGCCTCAAGGCGCTTGATTATCTCGTTGAGCGTCGGGTGGCTGAGGTGCGTCGCGCGTTCAAGGTCGCGCTGGTTTATCTCCTCAAGCCCGGCCATCTCCATGCGGTGCAGCTCGCAGAGCACGAAGCCCTGAACCCCCGTGAGTCCCTGCTCGCCGATAAGCTCGTCGATGCGCCGCCGGAAGCTGCGGTGCAGTATCGAGAAGCGCGCGCCTATCGGTATTTTGCAATCCATTAAGCTCACCTCTTTAATAGGTAGTATACGACATATTCTAGCCATTTGGTTTTATAATGTCAATCAGCATCACAGACAAAAAGAACGGATATCCTGCGGACAGCTTTCGTCACAATGCTCTGAACTTTTTATGAAGCCTTGAAAAATCCGCGCGGCGCGGCTATTATTAAGGCATAAATACAATAGTAGGAGCATTGCCATGAAAAGAGCGTATATAAACGGCGTTATACTCGACGGCAACGAAAATATGCAGCCGCAGAAGGGCATGAGCATCATCACCGACGGCGAGAAGATCGTCGGCATCGTCCTCGCGGGCAGCGAGGGCGCGGACTGCGAGAAGGTCGATCTTGGCGGCAAATATATCATGCCGGGGCTTATAAACCTGCATCTGCATCTGCCCGCCTCCGGCCGTCCGAAGAAAAAGCAGGCCGACAATACCAAGCTTGTAAAGGCCGTCACGAGCACCGCGCTCATGCGGCGCGTGGTCGAGATCATCTGCGCCGCGAACGCCAAGACCCAGCTTATGAGCGGCGTTACCACGGTACGCACCGTCGGCGGCATCATGGAGTATGACGGCAAGATACGCGACGGGATAAAGGCCGGGAAGTACGTCGGCCCGCGCATCCTCGCGGCGAACATGGCGGTCTCCGTGCCCGGCGGGCATATGGCAGGCTCGCTTGCGTATGAGGCGCACAGCGCCGAGGAGGCAAAAAATCTTGTCACGAAGATCGCTTCCGGCAAGCCCGACCTTATAAAGCTGATGATAACCGGCGGCGTGCTGGACGCAACCGTGAAGGGCGAACCGGGCGCGCTGAAGATGCCGCCTGAGTACGTCAAGGCCGCGTGTGACGAGGCACACCGGCTGGGCTACAAGGTTGCCGCGCATGTGGAGAGTCCGGAGGGCGTGCGCGTCGCGCTTGAAAACGGCGTGGACACCATAGAGCACGGCGCGAAGCCCGACGAGCATATTATATCTCTTTTCAAGGAGCGGGGCGCGGCGCTGGTGACAACGATATCTCCCGCGCTGCCCTACGCGCTGTTTGACCGCGAGGTCAGCCACATCACCGAGACAGAGAAGTATAACGGCGAGGTCGTGTTCAACGGCATGATAGACTGCGCCCGCACCTGCCTTGCAGCCGACATCCCCGTCGGCCTCGGCACCGATACAGGCTGCCCGTACATCACGCATTACGACATGTGGCGCGAGCTGAACTATTTCCACAAATACTGCGGCGTGTCGAACGCCTTTGCGCTGCACACCGCGACGATGATAAACGCGGAGATAGCCGGACTTTCCGACGTCACCGGCAGCATCGCGCCGGGCAAGTGCGCCGACTTCGTCGTCACGGAGAAAAACCCGCTTGACAGCCTTGAGGCTCTGTGCACTCCCGCGATGGTCGTCGCCCGCGGCGAAGTGTTCAACGCGCCCAAGGTGAAGAAAATGGCGCAGGTAGAGCGCCAGCTCGATCTATATAAATAATGTAGGAACATCCGTCCCTCGGTTTTCGTCAAAACCGGGGGACGGCGTGTTATACGGCCTAAACTTACGGGCTGAAATGACTGATTTTTATGCAAAGTAACGCCCATGCGCAGAATTGAGATACTTTTGTTGTTGTCAAAGAAAAAGCAAAAATATATAATACTTAGAATGTAAGAATAATTGTCAGCGGGTACGGAGGAATTATGCGAAACATATTCAGAATTTTCGGGAGGGACGTCAAGTCTCTCAGCCGGCATTTCTTCGCTTTCGTCGTGGCGATAGCAATAATGATCCTGCCGAGTCTGTACGCATGGCTCAACATCTATTCAAACTGGGATCCCTACGGCAACACGGGCAACATCTCCATTGCCGTCGCGTCGATGGACAAGGGCTATGTGACCGATACCGGCGAGAAGGTCAACAAGGGCGACGATATCATCGAAGACCTGCGTGAGTCAACGGCCATCAACTGGGTCATCACAGACAGCGAGGAGCAGGCCGTCAACGGTGTGTACTCCGGCGAATACTACGCCGCCGTCGTCATTGACGAGAACTTCTCCTATAACATGTACAACATGCTTACCATGTGGAACGGCAAGCCTGAGATAACCTACTATGAAAACGCGAAGAAGAACGCCGTTGCGACCAAGATAACCGACACTGCGGTCGAATCGCTCAAGCGCTCGATAAACGAGAACTATCTTGAGGTTCTGATAAGCGGCATCATGGAGCAGGCGAACGTCATCTCCGCCGAGATTGCCGAGGATAACCCCAGAGAGGCGCTGCATGTCGTTTTACAGCAGGCGTTGAGCACTCTGAACGCGGCGCAGCGCGCGCTGGATAACTTCGCATCGGGCGGCAGCGGCAACATCAGCATCGACACCTCGGAGCTTGACAAGATAATCGCCGACATCAATTCCAAGCTCCCGGAGGGCAGCGAGATACGCGACAACGTGGCGCAGATAGACCTCGCCGTGTACGAGGCGCTTGAAAAGGTTCAGGCGTCGCTCGACCGGCTCCAGAACGCCATCGAGTCCGGCAATGCCGACGCGATAGCCGCGGCCAAGGAAGCGGTCGAGAAGGCCGCCGCCGACGCGATAGCCTGCGGCGACAAGGTGAGCGGCTGGGGCGATGCGATCCCCGGCGACACTCTGGTCGGGCAGGACGCGAAGGCTCTCGCGCAGAAGATAGCCGATAACTTCTACGACCTCGGGAAGTGGCTCAACGCCCTGCCGCACAGGGACGACATTCAGGAGGCCATCGGCGACTGCACGGACATCGTCGATACCATCTTCGGCCTGACGGACACCATCGTCCCCTCCGCTGAGGAGCTTACCAAGGCCGTCGAGGACATCTTCCTCAACGTTGCCACAACGCTTGACAGCGTGCGCAAGCTGAATAACGACGCGCTCGTCCTGCGCGACGCCGTCGAGAGCACAAAAGCCGCGCTGGACGATACGCTCCACGCGATGCAGCCCGCCGCTTCGCGCGTTATCACGTCCCTGACGGAGACGATACAGAAGCTCGACAGCATCACGACCGACGAGGATTACTTCGCCGCTCTTGTCGATCTGCTGGGCGGCAGCCCGGCGGTCTACGGCCAGTACCTCGCGCAGATAGTGCAGACCAGCGTCACCCCGATATACCCGATAGCGAACTACGGCTCCGCGATGGCTCCGTTCTACTCGGTGCTGGCGGTGTGGGTCGGCGGCGTTATCCTCGTTGCGATACTCAAGCCGCATGCAAGCCCTGAGGGACTTGTGAACCCCAAGCCCGTGCAGCTGTTCTTCGGCCGGTATCTGCTGTTCTTCGTGATGAGCCAGATACAGACCGCGATAATAATCACCGGCGACCTGCTGATCCTGAAGATACAATGTCTGGAACCGGGGCTGCTGTACCTGACGGGCTTCGTCACAAGCTTCACCTTCAGCCTGCTGATATATTCTCTGGCCGTGTCCTTCGGCGACGTCGGCAAGGCGATAGTCGTCGTCATCATGGTTCTCCAGATCGCAGGCTCCAGCGGCACCTTCCCGATAGAGCTGCTGCCGGAGGTGTACCAGAAGATATACCTGTTCTTCCCCTTCCCCTACGCTATCGACGCAATGCGCGAATGCATCTGCGGCCTGTACGGCAATATATATGTCACCAAGCTCATGCAACTGCTGATATTTGCCGTGGCGGCGCTGGGCATCGGCCTGTTTGTGCGTAAGCCGTTCATGGGAGTCAATCATTTCATGGAAGAGCGTCTCGAAGAGACCGGACTGTTCTAAGGAGGTGCAGTACAATGTCAGAGCATAGCTATCATAAGTTGTATGACCGCCTCGTTGACGAGGTCAAGACACTGTATTACGCGAATCAGGTTCGCATCCATAAGGGACTCTGGGCGCTGATAATTTCCACCGTGCTGTTTCTGACGATAATGTTCATCACGAACGGCTCGAAGGTCATCTTCCTGCTGATGTGGATCGCAACGATGTTCGCCGTGGCGGCGTACCTCATCGCGGTGGAGTACCTGAACTTTGAGCTGAAACGCAAGGTGGAGGAGATAACACGCCGCGAGCAGGACTTCGGCGAGGAGACGGCGGATATCGTAGTCCGCCAGCGCCGCCAGCGTCTTGCCGAGACGATAACCGAGCTGGAAGCCGCGACGGAGGCCGCCCGCACCGCTATGACACAGCGCAAGACGGTTGCCGTCCCCAACGATGAGGTAGACGAGATAATAGACGAGCTGCGCGCCGAGTACAATGATGAGTCCGGCAAGGACGGGGCAAAGGGCGCATCGGAGGATAAGGCATGAAAAAGATAGGTAAAATAATTCACCTTGATATGAAGCGCCTTGGCCAGAGCGTTGTGGCAGTTGTCGTCATCATGGGTCTGTGCCTTGTGCCCTCGCTTTACGCGTGGTTCAACATCCTCTCCAACTGGGATCCCTACGGCCCGGCCTCCACGTCGAACATCAAGGTCGCCGTTGCGAATGAGGACGACGGCGCGGAGCTGCTCGGCCTGACGCTCAACATCGGCGAGATGGTCATGGAGGGCTTGGAGTCCAACGATCAGATGGGCTGGGTCTTCCTCGACACGCGCGATGAGGCGCTGTCCGGCGTCTACTCCGGCAAGTATTACGCGGCACTGATCGTGCCGCCGGAGTTTACCGGAGACTTCCTCAGCATTATGAGCGGCGAGCTTCGCCATCCGCAGATAGAATACTACGAAAACGAGAAGAAAAACGCGATCGCGCCTAAGATAACCAACAAGGCCAAGACCGCCGTGCAGGAGCAGATAAACGCTACCATCGTTGAGAAAGCGGCGGACGCGGTGAACACCATAAGCTCCATGATCCGCGCCTTCGGCCTTGACGCGGACGACGTTGCGAACAGCCTCACGAACGCGCTGGACAACGCCTGCGAGCAGCTTCAGGAGCTGAACGTCATTCTCGGCTCGGTCAAGAACCTGTTGACGCAGACGGGGAACCTGATGGAGGTTTCCGCCGCGACGATAAACGACGCAGGCGAAGTGATAATCAATGCCGGCAACACTGTCGGCTCCGTGAGCAATGCCATCGGCACCGGCTCCAGCGTCGCGGGTGACCTGTCCAATAATATCGTCAAGGCGCTTGACGATATCGACAAGGATCTCGACTCCCTGCTCGGCATCGTCAGCTCTTGGGGCGGTACGCCGCTGCTCAAGGAAGCGATAAACCAGATACTCGACGACCTTGAAGCAAAGCTTGAAGCGCTCAAGGGACGCATCCCCGACCCGTCCGCAATACTCGACCGCGCAATCGCGCGCATTGAGAAGATAAAGTCGCTCATTGAGAGTATGGATGCCGAGGCCGTGCGCGACGATATGATCGCCGAGGTCAAGGCGCTGATAAGCGATATCGACGCGCTTGAAACGGAGCTTGTCTCGCGCAAGGATCGCGTCGGCGCGGCGTACACCACGATGGACGGCATAAATCAGGACATCAAGAACTTCGATTTCTCTCTCTCGAACGAGGAGATCGACGCGAAGCTCACCGAAATGGACAAGACCCTTGAGGACTTGGCCGCAGAGCTGACGTCGCTCAACGCGGCGGATCCGCTGATGAGCTTTGACGACGACCTGACGCATATTGCGAGCATCCGCAATGAGCTGAGCAACATCGGCGAGCCCACTTCGCAGCTCAAGATGATGGAGTGGAGCCTGAAGGTAATGAACGACCTGACCTTCAAGTACGATCAACTCTCTGCGGGCATCGATTCGCTGAACGTCGCAAAGGATGCGGCGAACCGCGCGATCGACAATATAAGCTCGTGGAACGGCGGCACCGCGGCACAGCAGAAGATACTGGAGCTGCTGAACAAGATCGAAGAGAAGCTCAAGGCCATCGAGGTCTCCACGCCGAGCCTGACCAAGTACATCGACGACGCCATAGCGAAGCTTGAGGAGATACGCCAGAAGGTCGACCAGATAGAGGATCCCGGCATCCGTCAGGAGATCATCGACAAGATAAACGAGATGCGCGACGTGATCCGCACCGCGATACTCACCTTCAACGAGAACGTCACCGACCATATCACAGGCGCGGCCAACAGCGCACAGACGGCGCTGAACGAGGTGCAGAACGTGCTGCTGGGCAGCGCGGGCAAGGTCAACGGCGTGGCCGATACGCTTCGCGGATACAGCTCCGCTCTCGGCGACGGCATGACCTCGATAGACGCGGCAATATCGCTTTCCAATACCGTATATGATTATCTGTCCGACTTCGCGGACGATGTCCGGCGCTTTGTTGACAGCGACGGCTTCAAACGCCTCATGGAGGTGCTTGAGGATAATCCCGACGGTCTGGCCGATTACCTCACATCTCCGGTCGATATGCGTACGGAGATTGTATACGAGATAAGCGATTACGGCTCCGCCATGTCCCCGTACTACATAATGCTGGCGCTGTTTGTCGGCTCGCTCCTTGCGGCGACGATGATAAAGGTGCCGGTGAATTACCCCGAACTCGGCCGCACACGCGGTATCCAGCGCTACTTCGGACGCTTTACGCTCTTCCTCGGCATCGGCATCCTTCAGGCGCTCGTCACCTCGCTCGGCTGCCTGTACTACGTCGGCATCCAGTGCGTCGCGCCCGGACGGTTCATTCTGGCCTGCATGATATGCTCGCTGAACTTCGTATTTATGAATTACAGCTTTGTCTATGCGCTTGATAACATCGGCATGGCGCTCTCCGTCATCATCATGGTCATTCAGGTCGCCGGTTCCGGCGGTTCCTATCCGTACCATGTCCTGCCGCAGTTCTTCCAAGATCTCTATGACTTCATGCCGTTCCACTACGGTATGGACATGATCCGCGAGACTATCGGCGGCTTCTACGACGGGACTTACGCCCGCTGCGCGATCATCCTGCTGCTGATGTGCGTGCTGTTCATGGTGCTGGGACTCGTCCTGTACTACCCGGCGCGCAAGCTCAACGCAGCGATAGCCAAGAGCAAGGAAGCCACCGGCGTTATGTGATAACTCAAAATAAAATAACGGAGAACTGCAAAAGCAGTTCTCCGTTATTCAGTCTGTCAAAAAACATGTGCAGCAGGGCACAGATAAGAGAGCAGCGGGGGAGCTTGAGGGGTAGCGCAGCGGCGGCGCGGTAGTGAATGACATGCCGGTGGCATGTCAGAGCCGCGCCGTGACCGAGCCGCAGCGAGAAAAGGCCCGCCTCAAATACAATAAACCGCCGTCCAAAAGTCTTGATACATCAACGACTTTTGGAGCAAAGCAGCATTTTGATAATATCAAAATGCTCGGCGGATGAAGCTTGTCAAAAAAAGTCCTCACAGGACTTTTTTGACAAGCTGAATAACGGAGAACTGCAAAAGCAGTTCTCCGTTATTTTTTGTGAATTTGATTATTTTTCGTGCCGTCCCTTATATCCGCCGGGAAGCCGCAGCGGAAGATCAAAATTCAGCACAAACGCGCATATCCCGGCGTCCTCGTGCTCCTCCAGCAGACGGAAGATGAGCCGCGTGATGTAATACGCGATGAATGCCGAGGCCACGCCGATGATCGCCGCGAACAGCACATCCGACGGGTAGTGCGCCATGAGGTAGTTGCGCGATATTGCCATCAGCAGGACAATTATCACCGACGGCACGACAAGCTTCCTGCCGCGCATCAGGCACAGCGCAGTCATTCCTGCCGCCGCGGCCGTCACATGCCCGGAGGGGAAGGAGCAGCCGTCCTCGGCGGGGGAACCCACGGCCTGCCACCATTGACGGTACAGCTCGACCGTTTCAAACGGGCGCGGCCTTGCGACCAAGTCCTTGAGGATGAAGTTCGTTATCAGCGCGCCGCAGCACACCGCGCCGAACACGCATACGCCCACGCGGCGTGTGCGCGCAAAGCACATCAGCACGAGCGACAGCAGCAGGAGCAGCAGCCCTTTCTCGCCGAGGAAGGTGATAAGCTTCATCAGCGGCGTCAGCACGGAGCCGAGCGCGCCGGAAAGGGAGTGCATTATTTTCAGAATCGCTTCGTCGTAACCGGCAAAGGCCGTGTTCAGCCATTGCGCGGCGGCGGTCATGGTCATATTATTCCTTCTCTCTGTGTAGTATTTCATAGTATAAGGCCGAGATTCCAAAAGTGCAAGGAAAATCGGATACGGCCGATTGTTATATCATGTAACATGAAAAATTTCATTACGTCAGATTAAAATAAGTGTCCAAAAATTGACGCTTTTTTGTAATTATATATTTGACATAATTGAAGCAATCTATTATAATTTCTTCTGCACAGTACACTTTTTATTGACTGTTAAGCACAAAGCTTGTAAAATATATACACATAAACCATACGCGGCCTACCTCTCGAATTGGGCAGGGCTTGGAATATTGCCGCTTCGCCGCGGCGGAACGGAGACGCTGCCATGAGAGAAGCTTCGCGGCTTTCCCAATCGTATATAATCGCCGCCCCTTCCGTGGACGACTGTGACGCGCAGGCGGCGCGTCTTGCCGCGCGCGCGGTGTGCAGCGGCGCGGAGCCGAAGCCCTGCGGCAAATGCCGGGACTGCCGGAAGGCGGCCGCGGGGATACATCCGGATATCATAAATGTCCGGCGCATGACGGACGATAAGGGCCGCCCAAAGCGCGAGATCATGGTCGATCAAGTGCGCGATATGGCGGCGGACGCCAGCATATTGCCGAACGAGGCCGAGCGCAAGGTGTACGTGATACACGAGGCGGAGCTGATGAACGAGAGCGCGCAGAACGCGGCGCTGAAGCTTCTGGAGGAGCCGCCCGCATGGGTCGTGTTTATCCTGTGCACCGTGAATTCCGAGCGGCTTTTGCCGACGGTGCGCTCCCGCTGCACGGAGATAAGCTCCGGCGGCGAAAAGCGGATGGACGCCGCAATGAAAAAGCTCGCATCGGATTATCTCAAGGCCGTCGCCGCGAGGGACAGGCTGCGCCTGTTCTGCTGGTGCACCGCGAACGAGGGCGTGGACGTGCGGGACGCTTCGGATTTCGTCGCCTGTGCGGGAGAGCTTCTCACGGAAATGCTGTGTATGCGCGAGAAGAACCCTGGCATAGATCGGGCGGAGATACTGCGTCTGGGCACGTTGCTTTCGCGTTGCGGCGCGATGCTTCAGGTCAATACGGGCGTAAAGCATATTTTTGGATTGCTGGCAGTGGAGTCACTGCCGACGGCATAGAACAGAGGAAAAATAATTGATTGATGTTGTAAGTATAAAGTTTAAAAACCGCGGGAAAAGCTACTTCTTCGATCCCGGCAAGCTGGATATCAAGACCGGGGACAAGGTCATAGTCGAGACCTCCAAGGGCTTGGAGATCGCCGACTGCACCCGCGGGAATCACGCGGTCATGGAGACCGCGGTCGTGCAGCCGCTTCGCCCGGTGGTGAGAATCGCCACGGCGGACGATCTGCGCGTGACCGAGATAAATAAGAAGCGCGAGAAGGAAGCCTTCGAGATATGCCAGCAGAAGATCGCCGAGCACGGGCTGGATATGAAGCTGGTGGACGTGGAGTGCAATTTTGAGGGGAACAAGACGATGTTCTTCTTCACGTCCGACGGGCGGGTCGACTTCCGCGAGCTGGTAAAGGATCTTGCGGGCATCTTCCGCAACCGCATCGAACTGCGCCAGATCGGCGTCAGGGACGAGGCGAAGATGATCGGTGGCATCGGCATCTGCGGCCGCCCGTACTGCTGCAGCCAGTTTCTGGACGATTTTCAGCCGGTGTCCACGAAAATGGCGAAGGTGCAGTCGCTTTCTCTTAACCCCACCAAGATATCCGGCAGCTGCGGCCGCCTGATGTGCTGCCTGCGCTATGAGCAGGAAGCGTACGAGGAACTGCTGAAGAAGGTTCCGAAGCAGGGCGCTTTCGTCGAAACGAAGGACGGCTACGGCACCGCCGTGCAGGTCAATCTCCTGCGCCAGACCGTCAAGGTCAAGCTGGACAACGACACGGACGATACCCTGCATTTGTTCAAGGCCAACGAGCTTGCCGCCGTTCCGGGCGGAAGGCCGAAGGAGGGCGAACCGCTTCCGAAGGTGCTGCACTATGTGCCGGAGCCTGAGGAGGAAGAGGAGGAGCCGATTGACGAGTGGGCGATACCGATGATGGTCGCACCCACGCCGGAGCCAGCGCCCGCCGAGGAAGAGAGAAAGAGAAGCGGCAATCGCCGCCGCCGTTCCGTCAGGCCGAAAGCCGAGGAGGCAAAGGCCGAAAAGGCGGAGAAAACGGAGAAAACGGAGAAGCCGGAGGGCGGCCAGAAGGCGTCCGGCAGCCGCAGGCAGAAGCCGGAGGGCGAAAAACAGCCCAAACCCGCGCATCAGGGCGAGAAGCCCAGTAAGCCGAACCGCCGCCGCGGTCACGGCAGGGGCGGCGCAAAGCCCGGCGCGGAGCAGAAATCCATTGAGCAGAAAGCAAAGCAGGTGCCTGCGCAGCAGTCTCCTGCAAAAGATACGGCGGCCAAGGAAAACGGCGCGCCTCGCGGCGGAAACCGCCGCCGCAATCCATATCGCAAACCGAGGCACAAAGGCACGGGAGAACCCAAAGCCGAATAATAGGTCGGAACATGTCCCGCTCCGGGGAGGGAGCATAGTTTGTAGATAGCACAGGCCAATAATCGGGGCATAATTTAATTATTTTCTTAATGTTCCGGAATATAATTTAATAAAGGTCTGTGTTCAGGGGAGGATAAACACAATGAAGAAAGTACTGCTCAGAATCTTCAGCGCAATTCTTGCACTGGTCTGTCTGTTTGGCGCTTGGGCCTGCGGCGTAAGCGTTAAGGACGAGCTTGACTGCAAGGAAATCTGGAAAGAGATTCGTGAAGAAGCTCTTGCCAACTTCGATCTGATGGATGCCGGTATCGCGGAGCTTGCCGCGAATTCCGACGTCTATGCCGACGGCGTCGGCACGTATAGAGCCGGCCTCGGCACCTACAATGCCGGCCGTGCGGAGCTTGCCGCCGGTAAGGCGAAGCTTGAAACGGGTCAGGCGGCCTATGATGCCAACTCCGCCAAGCTCTCTGAGGCTCACAAGGCATACGATGAGGGCGTCGCCGCCATCGCCGCCGGTAAGATAGAGCTTGAACAGGGCAAGAAGGAGCTTGAGGAAGGCAAGGCCACTCTTGCCGCCAACAAGGAGGCTTATGAGGAAGGCAAAGCGCAGCTGGCAAAGGTTCAGCCGATCTACGCCATTGTCAAGCCGCTTCACAACCAGTATGTAAATCTCCAGCAGCAGTATGAAAAGGCTGTTGCCGAGGGTGATAATGACAGAGCCGCAGTTCTCGCCATCGAGGTTGCCGCCGCGAAGCGCATCTTCGAAGCCGAGCTTGCCAACACCGGCTACTCTATGGATTCCCTCGTTGCCGAATATGAAGCCGGTCAGGCCAAGATAGCCGAGTACGAAGCCGGTCAGAAGAAGGTCGCCGAGGGTGAGAAGAAGATCGCCGAGGCCGAGGCTACCATTGCCGCCGGCGAGAAGAAGCTCGCGGAGTCCAAGATAGCGCTCGACGAGAACGACCTCAAGCTCGCCGAGGCGAAGAAGGCTCTTGACGCCGGATACGCCGATTACGCCGCCGGCCAGTCGAGACTCGCCGCGGGCGCAGCCCAGCTTGCCGCAGGCGCGGCTCAGCTCGCCGTGTTTGAAGGCGGCCAGCAGCAGATAGCCGAGGCGCTTGACCTCGTTATTGGCACCGAGACCTACCGCAACGCGGAGGGCAAGGCGCAGGTCAAGAGCATTGCCAGCAGACTTGGCAAGAACTTCACCTATTGGCTTCTTGACGAGAACGGCGAGATCGTGGTTCTCAACGACGAGCCGGTAGTTGACCTTGAGAAGGCCGCTCTTGTTGTTCAGGCCGGACGCGACTTCGTCGATGACACCACCGAGGTCGTCACCGCCGAGATCATCACCCGCGTTATTCTCACCGTCGTTGCGGCGCTTGCCTGCCTCGCCGGTGTTGCCGCCGCGATACTGGGCCTGTGCGCAGTTGCCGGCGCATCCGCCACGCTCGGCGTTATCGCCTTTGCGCTGTCCCTCGGCGGCATCATTGCCATCAACCTCTTTGGCGGCAATGAGTACCCGATGTCCCGCATCGTCGGCTCCGAGGTCACGGGTCTGGTTCTGCTCACCATGGCAGCTGTCGCCGTTGCGGCGGTCATAAATACCGTCATGGCGTTCATCTGTGACGATGACGCGCAGAAGCCCGCAGAGACTCCCGAAGCCCCGGCACAGGCGGAACAGTCCGAACCGGTCGCAGTCAACTGATATAAGTTACATAGAATGCCTCCGTATGCAAATACGGAGGCATTTTTCTATAAAAACGGCGCCGCGTATAGAGAGAATTGACACACCGCCATGTATTTGGTACTCTTGGAGTAGGAGAATATTTCGAAGCCCTATTGGCGATAGGAGGCAGAATGAGAAAGCAAGGCGTATAGTTTTTCGGATTCCTTGTCCTTACGCAACTGTTTTTCGGAATTGCAAGCTATTTCATCTTGAAGCTCAGTTCGGGCAATAAAGTTATGGCGGCGTATATGTGCTCTGCCGCTTGCGCTATATACGGAATCGCGGTATTAATATGGCATAAAAAGAAGCATACCGATGCACGGTTCTGGAAAAACGTGCGGATATTGGCGATTATAATGCTTGCGGCTGCCGTATTTTGCTTCCTTGTCGCTCCGTTTCCGGATCTGTATAGTGTTCGCGGAATAACATCCGCCGCGGTGATAGTGCCGTTTAAATGACCGGCGGCGCGAGGTAAAGAACGCGGGACGGCACAGCGGCCGTCCCCTACGAGAAAATTTCAGACCGTGCGCCGATTTTAAATCGCCGCGCCGCACTGTAACCCACGCCATTTCTGAACCGGAGGGAACATGCAGTATTTTACAAAAGAATTGTGGAGAGATATGAACGACGAGCGCGAATGGATTCGTGAGCGCGCGGCGAAGGAATGGGCGGCAAACAGTCGACGGTATTATGCGAAGTTCGAAACGATAAAAAAGCGCCTGCCGGAGAAATTTGTTGCTGAACTGCTTGCAAGAGACGGCTTCCATGACTATGACTTCCTTGAAATAAATTTTGTATCAAAGGAGAACATTATTTCGAAGAAGGTCACATATTCCTGCGAATTGAAACTGACGGACGGCAAGGACATCGTTCGGCTTGAATTGTTGTCGCTGACGGGGGTAAGTATTGCTGTTGATTCGTTCGCCGACGGTATCTTGGGCAGGCTGATGTGGGGATATGGCGAGTTTGACGTTGACTCGGACGGAAACCTCCAATTGAGTATTGTGTGCGACCTTGCGAATGAAATGCGGTTCAGCTTCAAAAAACTCCGGTTTACATGTAAAAAGCGGAAAGGATTGCTGCGCTGAGATGTGCCATATAAAGAGCAGTATATGCCTATAACCACGAATAATCCCGCTGGGAAGCACGTCCCAGCGGGATTTCGTTGATAGTGTTCAGAAAAAGAAAAAGAGGGGTGTAATGGCGTATACGGTAACTTTCTGCATCCCATGCAGTATAATCCGGCGTGCTCCGGAGCTGCCTCGGCAGGGCGGCGCGTTATTTCGCGGCCGCCTTTAGGACCTCCCCCGTCCCGGCGTCGATCATATAATCGTACTCCACCTCGGCAGTTTCAAACTGTACCTCGTACCAGCTGCGGCCGTACTTGTGCTCAAAGTCGACATCGACGTCAAATGTCTCCGCCGCGAGCACCCCGGCGTCATCCAACGCCGCGCCGAGCGCCGCGTCCGCGCCGATATAGAGCGCGTGGTGCCGCCAGATGAAATATCCGCCTATGGCCGCGCCGATTATGAGCAGAACTATGAGAATGATAAGAGCTGTTTTCAGAGCCTTTTTCATGCTGATTCCTCCATGACCGGTTATGATAGCGATATTTTCTGCTTCACTTTACGGTCTGAGTATAGTAAAATATTTTAAGAAAATAATTAAAACTTTTCAAAATTTTTTCTGTCAGAATACATTACATAATGGAACGCTGCCGCGCGGCGGAACGGAGGAAAATATGAGGGTACTTGTTGCGGAGGACGAAAAGCGTCTTAACAAGATCATATGCGAGGCGCTGGAGGACGAGGGGTACAGCGTGGACGCGTGCTTCGACGGAATGCAGGCGCTGGAACACGCCCGCTCCGCCGAATACGACGTGATGATAATGGACATAATGATGCCCCGCATGAGCGGGCTTGATGCCGTGCGGCAGATGCGCCGCGAGGGCAACGGCGCGCCGGTGCTGTTTCTCACCGCGCGCGACAGCATTGCCGACCGCGTGGAGGGGCTGGAGAGCGGCGGCGACTACTACCTTGTGAAGCCCTTCAACTTCCCGGAGCTGCTGGCCGTCGTGCGCGCGATCAGCCGCAAATACACCGGCAACCGCTCCAATATTTTCACCGCCGCCGACCTTACCGTCGATGTCTCGGCCAAGACGGTGACGCGCGCGGGGAAGAACATCGAGCTTACCTCGCGCGAGTTCGCGCTGCTGGAATACATGCTGCGCAACAAGGGCATCGTCCTCACGCGCGAGATGATCGAAAACAACCTCTGGAACTTCGACTACGAGGGTGGCTCGAACGTCGTGGACGTATACGTCGGCTACCTGCGCAAGAAGATGGACACCGGCTTTGACAAAAAGCTCATCCGCACCGTGTGGGGCAGCGGCTGGGTACTGCGGGAGGACTGAGGAATGTCTGCGAAACTGAGAATTACGGCGTGGATAACGCTGATGATGCTCCTGCTGGCGGCGCTGACTCTGGTGTTCGTGCTGGTCGTGAACCACAACGCCATCACGGACGACCCCGCGGGGCGGCTGGTGAAGGTCGTGCAGAAGAACGTTGACGATGTCGAATTCGACCGCGGCAAGTTCGAGTGGGACGATCTGTCGATGTACAGCCGCGGCGTGTACTGTATGTTCTACAACACGGACGGCGAGTTCATCCGCGGCGCGAAGCCGGAGAGCTTCGACGAGAACACGCCGCTCGACCCGAACGTGATAAACACGGCGGATATCGACGGCGAGAGCTACTATATCTATGACAGCTATGTGGACATGGACGTCACGGGGCTGTGGGTGCGCGGGATTATCTCCGCCGAGGATCGCTCCGGCCTGATGCATACCATCATAATCCTCACCGCGACGCTGCTGCCCATCCTGCTGGTCGTCACCATCGGCGGCGGCTGGCTCATTGCGTGGTCGGCGTTCCGCCCGATGGAAAAGATACTCACCGCCGCGGACAGCATATCCGCCGGTGAGGATCTGAGCGCGCGGCTGAACATAACGCGCGGGCCGAGCGAGATGCGGCGGCTCGGCGCGGCGTTCGACCGCATGTTCGGGCGGCTCGAAGCGTCGTTCGACGCCGAGCGACAGTTCACCTCGGACGCTTCGCACGAATTGCGCACCCCGATAACCGTCATCCTCGCCGAGTGCGACCGTGCGAAGCGCAAGGCGCGCACGCGGGATGACTTCCTAGAATCGCTGAATGTAATTGAAGAGCAGGGCTGCCACATGTCGCAGCTCGTGCAGGAGCTGCTCGGCCTGACCCGTATGCAGCACGGCACCGATAAATACCCGATGAAGCGGCTGGATCTGAGCGAGTTCGTCGGCTCCTGCTGTGAAGAGTGCCCCCCGCCGCCGGGCTCCAATGCGGAACTGACCACGGACATCCAGCCCGGAATCGAGGCGAGCTTCAACGCGGGGCTTATGTCGCGCGTGATAGTCAACCTCCTGCAAAACGCCTACAAGTACGGCGGCAGCAACGCGCATATCCGCGTCTCGCTGCATACGGATGACAGCGGAAAAGCCGTGCTCAGCGTCTCCGACGACGGCCCCGGCATCGCGCCGGAGTATCAGGACAAGGTCTGGCAGCGCTTCTGGCAGGCTGACCCGTCGCACGGGGAGGACGGCGGCTGCGGCCTTGGACTTGCGATGGTCAAGGAAATCGTGCAGTTCCACGGCGGCTCCGTCGCGCTCGACAGTACGCCGGGCAAGGGCAGCACATTTTCCGTAACGATATAAAAAGTTGCGAATCTGCGCAATTTTTCACAATTTCGTTTAATAATTCTTCAAATTTATCTAATTTTTTTCTTAAAATTATGCCGTATCCTATACTCGTAAGGTCAAGGAAAACAAATCCGTTTTTAAGAAAGGATGACGATAAATGAAAAATAACAATATAATCATCAACGCTGCCGAGGCTCTCAAGGCCGTTCTCAACGAGCTGCACCTGAATTCCGACGACGTCGAGTTCTACGATGTCAAGCTTGAGGACTCGCTCTACGAGATGGTCGTTTACACGACTTGGATGCGCTACGACTGCTATGTTGACACCGAAACCGGCGAGGTCGTCGGCCTCAGCTCCGAGCCGATGCTGTTGAACCCGACGGAGCAGTACGACACGAAGTTTGAGTTCCTGTACGGTTCGCTGAACTTCATCGCGTAAAATGCGAGATAATAAACCCGCCCCCGTCCACGATCATGGACGGGGGCGGGTTTGTTGAAGCTCTGCGGCTCAGCTGCCTTTGGCATCCCGTGCAAATTTCATATACATTGCTATTACGAAGATGAGCACAGGGAACATCGTGCGAAGCATATGTACTTGCAGATTCAAGTTGTATGCGATTATTGCCAGAATTATTCTGACTGCTTCCAGAATGGCTATTTTCAGCAGAACCTTTTTGCCCTGTTCAGGCTTGACCGTCTTTAGATTCTTGCATAGCTGTATTATATAGACGGCCTGAACGACGGTGATTATAGTCGAAGCCAGTGATAACAGCATTGCGAATTACCTCATTCGTGAGATTTGGCCGGCACTATCTGTCATCCAGTGTGAACGACAAGATTATTTTTGAATGTTCGGCGTACCATACGGTTCCATAGCATGTTCCGCAGAGATAACTCCCTAGTTCATACTGAACTTTTCTGGGCAAAACTTTTGCAGCTCCTGAATCCGCTCACTCGTGTAACTGATAGGGATGATCCGGTCACTGTTCAGCCAACAATGCTCAAAGTCCGGAAGGTCGTAGAATGTTGTAGGCGGTTTTTCGGAGAGAAAAATAAGAATGTAGTCTTTTGAAACATGTTTGCCGGTCAAAAGCGGGGTGCGGCGGCCACTGCATATTGAGTCCCAAGCAATGGAACGGCAGGTCAGGCATGTTTTTATAGTTATTCCTTCGGCATGAACGGAATATTTCCAGTTCATCCACAGCGTTCGCAGAATGCATATACTTGAGATGCATATCAGAACAAGCGTACAGCGTAGGAGCGGCAGGCTGAATCCTTCGGTGTGGATGACCTTATAGTTCAAATATATCATGCAACCGATAAACAAAAGCGCCGCGATGCAGTATGCAAGTCTTGCGCGGACAGATACGAGGGAGGCTTTACTGTCATCCCCGTGCATATACCTCATCATATCACACCTAAGGCGCTGTCGCCTTACTTGACTGTTTTCATGTAATTCAGTACAGTTCGTCCATTCTTGGCCTCGCTGATGGTTTTCCCTATTGACTCCGCGCCATATGCGGTGCTATAATATAACCACAAAGGGCGATGACGTTTTACGTCAGCTCTTAAGTTAAGTTCATTTTTTTAGAACCGTCACTTGCCGGAGTGGCGGTTCTGCTTTTTTATCCTTACTGTTACGGTGTATCCGAAGATATGTAGAGTAATGATAATCGGCATTTGCTCACCCCCTTTCGGGTGGTGTAGCTGACCGCCTCGCCCTTTGCTTAATGCGGAAATAGCATAAAATGCCGTATAATGTCAAGTCCTGTTTTTGCGTATGGAGATATGCACAAAGACAGGGCTTGTAATTCTACATTGTCAATATTCGTATATCCCGCCGCCGATGAACTCGCGGATCAGCGACTCTTTGGCGACGTACTTCTCGTCGATATCGCCGAAGAGCTGGAGCGCGGGCAGAACCTGCCGCAGTTCGTCAAAGCGCTCAATCCCCTCAGGGACGGAGCGGAACAGCTCGGTCGCCGTGCGGTTGAACACCGCCAGCTCGTAGGGCAGGGAGGTGTCAAACTGGAAGTTGGCCTTGTCCTTGAACGGGGAGATGTTGTTCTTCTCGCCGCGGCGGACGTTTGCCCACATGCTCATCGTCTCCGCCGGGTCGGAGCCGCGGAAGTTATAATCGCGCACCGTGCGCCGCACGAGACGGAACCATGTGCGCTTGAACACGATCTTGCCGCCGAACTCCACGTCACTGCGCGCGGAGATATAGAGCTTGAACGCCTCAGGGTGCACGTCGGTTATCATATTATTGAGCGCGTGGATGCCCTCAAAGATGACGATCTCGTCCTTGCCGAGCTTGATGGACTTCGACGGCGACTGGACGCGCATCTTGCGCGAGAACTCGTACTTCGGCACGAAGATGCGCTCGCCATTGGAGAGCATGGTGAAGTGCTTGTTCAGAAGCTCCATGTCCATGCAGCGCGGCGACTCCAGATCCATCTCGCCCTCAGGGGTGCGCGGCACGGTGGCGGGGTCGATGGTCTTGAAATAGTCGTCCATACCGACATAGTGAGTCTTGATGCCGATGCGTTCCAGCTCGTCGGCCAGCTTCATCGAGGTGGTGGTCTTGCCGGAGCCGGACGGGCCGGACAGCAGGACGATGGGGCTGTTCTTGCGGTTCTCCGCGATCAGCTGTGCCGCCTTGGAAACGCGCGCCTGATACGCCGCGTCGCCCTCTTCGACGAAGCCCTTCGGGTCGGCCACGGTCTTGAAATTGATCTCTTCAAGCTTATATGCCATGTTTATTCCTCACAATCTTTATAAAACTCAGATATCTTCGCCTTGTCGGCGCAGGTTTTCTCTATGCTCTCGATATATTCCAGCGGATATTTCGGCGCCATGAGCCGGATGTTCCGCCCGTCGCCATGGCGGAAAAGCTTCGTCGAGCCGCCTCCGCCCATTGCGATGATGCTGCACAGCTCCTCCATGATGCAGATGTTGTAGAGGTTCACGTAGCCCGGCTTTGCCCAGCCGACGTTTTCAAAGCCGCCGGACATGAACTTCTGCCGGTACAGATAGTAGGGCGCGTAGCCCTGCGCGGTCAGCCGGTCGTACGCGAGGTCGAGCATTTCCGACACCTCGGCCGGGGACGGCAGCGGCGAACCCTCCAGCGTGATGCGTGAGCCTTTTTTCAGCGACAGCGTGTGCACCGTGATATTCTCCGGCGCGAGCGCGAGAACTTTATCCAGCGTCTCGCGGAAGCCGTCCGCGCTGTCCGACGGAAGCCCCGCAATGAGATCCATGTTCACCGCAAAACCGCCGGCGGCGCGTACCTTTTCGAGCGCATCGACGATGTCGGCGGAGCTGTGCCGCCGTCCTATCGTCTCCAGCACGGAGTCGGACATCGTCTGCGGGTTGACACTGACGCGGTCGACGCCGTGGGCGCGCAGGACGTGCAGCTTATCCTCGGTTATCGTGTCTGGGCGTCCGGCCTCAACGGTGTATTCCCGTAGCGCACTAAGGTCAAATTCATGCTCCAGCGCGGTGCACAGCCTGTCGAGCTGTGCGGCGTTCAGCGTGGTGGGCGTGCCCCCGCCCATGTAAATTGACACAACTCGAAGCCCCAGCGCGCGCAGCTCCGCGCCGACCGCGGAGACTTCTTTTATGAGCGCGTCCATGAACGGCGGGATGAGCTTCATGCTCTTCTCGACCGACTGACTGACGAAGCTGCAATATGCACAGCGCGTCGGGCAGAAGGGGATGCCGACGTAAAGACAGACGTCCTTTTCGCCCAACTCCGACACCGCCTTCACCGTCTCGCGGCTCGTGTCGCGGCAGAGCGCCGCGCGCTTGGGCGTAACGTCGTATTCCTCGATGAAGCGGCGCGTCGCCTCGTCCTCGCTCAGCCCGGCGACGAGCAGGGAACAGAATATCTTCCCCGGCCTCACGCCGGTCAGCGCGCCCCATGCCGGACGGTGTACGCCGGAAGCGAGCGCGGCGCGGTACATCGCGTTTTTGATGAGCCGCTGGCAGTAGCGATCGGTCAATAGCTCGCTCGTGAGCAGCTCGCGGCGCACCGCGGCGCGGCCGTGATAGACCTTGCCGCCGAGCACCATGCGGCAGCTCGCGGTAGTGAATTTATCTCCGTGGCTGAGCTTCAGCTCGATCCGGTCGCTGTCGGGCTTACCCTCCGGATATTCCGGCCGCTGCTCCGGAAAGAGCGTCAGCAGCATCTGCTCGGCCGCGTATTTATAGTTGTGACCGGTAAAATATAATCTCATTTCTTGCCCTTTTTCTCAGCGCGCTTTTGCTCGATATAATCGCGCAGCTTGCGGAAGTTCTCGCCGTTGTGCTCGCCCTCGGACAGGTGCGGGTACGCCGCCGCGATACGCGCGTGGATGAAGTTCGTCTTCTTGAGCGAGTCGAGCTTTGCTTCCAGCTCGGTCTTCTTCGCGGCCAGTTCCTCGCGGCGCGCATCCTCGCGTTCCTTCACGGCCACGTTTATCTCGCTGCGCTTGGCGATGACGTCCTCGACGGCCTCGCGCTTCTTCTCCGCGAATTCGGGGTGCTTCTCGTCGAAGGCTTCGCGGCGCTCCTTGCCGCGCTCCATCGGCTCGTATATCAGCTTCTCACCCATCGCATCGGAGACGGAGTGGATCGCGCCCTCAAGCTCGGTGATAGCCTTGAAGCGCTTGTTGAGCTTGAGCATTTCAGCGAGCGTGAGTATCGCGTCGAATACCAGCAGCGCGAGCAGTGCGACCATGACCCAAATGCCGACCGGTGTGGAAAGCTTTTTGATGAGCGCGTATATCATCGGATGGATGACGTCCACGACCAGAACGCAGGCGATGCCCCAGATTATCGAGAACTCAAGGCAGACGTAGCCCTTGATGTTGAAGGGGTTGTTGCTGTAATCCCACCATTTGTCGTGGAAAAGCTGCTCCATGATGAAGCCGACCAGAAATTCGATCGCGGAGGTGAAAAACATACTGCCGAAAAACAGCAGCACGAGATTGCTTTTCACCGGCTCAAGGATCAGCAGTACGCACAGCACACCGTAGCCGTATATCGGGCAGACGGGGCCGTTCAGAAATCCACGGTTCACGAAGCGCCCGTGACGCACTGCGGCGAACGCAACCTCGGCGCACCAGCCGAGAAACGAATAAATAAGCACTATCCAGCCCATTTCGTACCATGTGTAGTTCATACTCTCTCTCCCTCCCCGGCAGATCCGGGATGATTTTAGCTTATTATAGCAAAGCCGCCGCAAGAACTCAATGCGCAAATTTGCGGCACTGCACATTCTCATAAAGTGTGCGTTAAGAAGCGGCCGAAAAATTTTAATTTTTCTTAATTTTCTATTGGAAATTCTGCGCGGAATGTTGTAATATATAGATATGAGTAATAAGATGGGAGATAGTTTGGATGTTTTCGGTTGGAGAAAAAATAATTTACGGAGAGAACGGAGTTTGTACGGTTGAATGTATCGCGCCGCTGGCCGGAGCCGCGGCAGGCAGCAAGCTTTATTATCACCTTCGCCCGTTTATCGGCAGCGGAACCTATTTCGCGCCGGTGGATTCCGGGGCATATATGCGCCCCGTGATGTCGCGCGACGAGGCGGAGGCGCTCATCGCCGCTATTCCGGGCATAGAGCCTGCCATCTGCAATGATACCCGCTTCAACCATGTCGATGCGTTCTATAAGCAGCTCTTCAAGCTGCACAGCTGTGAAGCGCTGGTGTCCATCGTGAAGGGACTGCGCTGCCGCATGACGGACAAGAAGACCAAGAGCAGCCGCGCGGAAGCGACGATGAAGCGCGCGAAGGATATCCTGCACGGAGAGCTTGCCGTCGCGCTGGACATGGACGTCAAAGAGGTCGAGCCGTACATAATCAACTGCATCGCTCAGGCCAAGGCTGAGAGCTGACCAAAAGGCATAGTGTTTGAACCATGCCTTTTTCGTCTATATGCACGAATCACACCTTGATAATTTGTAGATTATCACGAAATACGCCCTTTTGCGGCTTGACATATGATTTGCGCAAATCTATACTATATTGGATTTATGAAATATTGGAGGTTCAAGCGTGGCTTCGGTTTTGAAACGCAGGGACACGGATATGACTGAAGGCAGCATCCCCCGGCTGCTTATTTATTTTGCCCTGCCGCTGATGATAGGCAATGTCTTTCAGCAGCTGTACAATACGGTGGACTCCATTGTCGTCGGCAACTATGTCAGCAAGCAGGCTTTGGCCGCCGTTGGCTGCACGGGGCCGGTCATCAATGCGCTGTTCGGCCTGTTCGGCGGGCTGGCGGCGGGCGCGGGCGTCGTTATCTCGCAGTTTTACGGTGCGCACGACAAGGAGAAACTTCATAAGACCGTGCAGACGACGATAGCGATGTCGCTCATGATGTGCGTGGTGCTGACGGCGCTCGGCGTGTGGCTCACGCCTATAATGCTGGAGCTGATGAGCACGCCCGAAGACGTCATGGCGGACGCGACGGAGTACCTGCGCATATATTTCTGGGGCATCTCCGGCGTCATTATGTATTATATCGGGGCGGGCATCCTCCGCGCCGTGGGCGATTCCACGAGACCGCTGTATTTTCTCATATTCTCGGCGCTGACCAATACAGTGCTCGACGTCGTCTTTGTCAAGTATTTCAGCATGGGCATTGCCGGGGCGGCGATTGCGACGGTGATAGCGCAGGTGCTGTCGGCGGTGCTGGTGATGCTGCTGCTCATCCGCTGCAAGGCCGATTACCGCATAGACTGCCGCGACCTGCGCATAACGCCCAGCATCATGAGCAAGATATGCGCCATCGGCATCCCGTCCGCGCTCCAGCTTGCAATAACCGCGTTCTCGAATATGTTTGTCCAGTCGTATATCAACCGCTTTGAAAGCTCCTGCATGGCCGGGTGGACGGCGTGCAGCAAGGTTGACTCCTTCGCGCTGCTGCCGATGATGAGCCTGTCCGTCGCAATAACGACCTTTGTCGGGCAGAACCTCGGCGCGGGCAATTATGAGCGCGCGAGATCCGGAGCAAAGTCCGGCCTTGTGATCGGGCTTATCATCATGGCCATCGTGCTGGTGCCGCTGTATATCTTCGCCCCGCAGATCGTGACGCTGTTCAATAAAGAGACGGAGGTCGTGCAGTTCGGCGGGCTGTTTATCCGCATCGTTGCGCCGTTCTACTTGATGTTTGCAATAAATCAGGTCTATTCCGGCGCGCTTCGCGGCGCGGGCGATACGCGCTCCACAATGTTCATCATGCTCGGCTCCTTCGTCGTGTTCCGTCAGGTGTACCTCTTCGCGGTGTATAAGCTCGGCGGCGGCATCGACGCGATAGTGCTGGGTTACCCGGCGGGCTGGGTGCTTTGCAGCATACTCCTGCTTATATATTATTACCGCGGCGGGTGGTTCAAAAAGCTTCAGGCGGGTATAGTGTGATTAAATCGTTTCAAGTCTTTTATCTGAATCAGATAAAAGACTTGAAATTTATAAATCAATAGGATATAATAATCAAAAAAGGCCGGACGGGCGGCGGAAAGAGGACAGCATGTATACGGATATAGGCGCGCTCATTGCGGAGCGCCGCCGCGAAAAAGGGATGAATCAGGCGGAGCTTGCCGCCGCGCTGGATAAGCTGGGCTTCGGCGTGACGAATCAGGCCGTGTCCAAATGGGAGAAGGGCGCCACGCTGCCGAATGCGCGGCAGTTTCTCGCAATATGCGACGTGCTGGGGATAGAGGATATCCGCGGGACGTTTTCCGGCGCCGGGGGCGAGCTGCTGCATGGGCTGAACCGCGAGGGGCGCGGCCGCGCGCTGGAGTATATTCAGCTTCTGCGCGAGAGCCGGCGCTATTCGTATGAGGAGCCGCGCCCGGCGAAGCAGCCGCAGCCCGTGCGTCTGCGGACTCTGCCGCTGTATTCGCTGGCCGTGTCGGCAGGCACCGGGCAGTTCCTCGACGGCGAGGATTATGAGATGGTAGAGGTCGGGCAGGAGGTTCCGGAGGGGTCAAACTTCGGCGTCCGCGTCGCGGGAGACAGTATGGAGCCGGAGTTTCACGACGGGCAGACCGTCTGGGTGCGCCAGCAGCGCAGCCTGATGACCGGCGACATCGGCATCTTCCTGTATGACGGCAGCGCCTATCTCAAACAGCTCGTGGCGCTGAAGGATTCCATGGCGCTGCACTCGCTGAACCCAGCGTATGCGGACATCGTCATCTCGCCCGAACTGCCCCTGCGCGTGCTGGGCAAGGTGCTGAGATAATTCAGCCGCTGAACAGCACGAGGAGCAGCCCGTATATGACGCTTGAGGATATGCCGTAGACGATGACCGGCCCCGCGATGATGAACATTTTGGCCGCGGTGCCCGCGATGAAGCCCTCGGTCTTGAATTCGAGCGCCGGGGCGACGACGGAGTTTGCGAAGCCCGTTATCGGCACGAGTGTACCGGCTCCGGCGAGCTTGGCGATGTCGTCGTATACGCCGAGTCCCGTGAGCAGCGCGCCGAGGAACACGAGCGTGATCGACGTTGCGCTTGCGGCGGCCTCCTTGTCCAGCCCGCAGACGTTCCGGTACAGGTCGCCCGCCAGCTGGCCGAGGCAGCAGATGAAGCCGCCTATCAGAAATGCGAAAAGCATGTCCTTCAGCAGCGGCGAGCGTGGGGCGTGCCGGTCGGCGTATTTCTTGTATTCTTCGTTTGTCATTGAATCAGCTCCATAAATCAATAAAAATCTCCTGTGCGGCTTATTTTTTGCAGCACAGGAGATTTTTATTACTTTTAGATCAAAATAAGAAATATACCCTCACTTTATTTCAGGCAGGGAAGCCGCCACGGCAGACTGACCGACTCTGCGGAAGTATTCGTCCGGCAGCGCGAGCTGCATTTTTCCGTCAAGCTCCGGGTATTCGGAGTGCAGCACGTCCTCGCAGGCGGAGATTATCAGCTCGCCGCCCTTACCGGACATCACGCGCCCAAGCAGCAGCACACTCCCGCAGCCGTAGAGCGCGCGGTAATAGGCCAGCGTGTGCGCCAGATAGACGCCGATACTGCGGTATACCGCGGCGGCGCGGTCGTCGCCCGCCTCCATCAGCTTCTGCACGGCCTTCAGCTTCTCGGCGGGGGACAGCGACTCGTCAAGCTCAATCCCGGCTCTGGGCGCAAGCTTGTTCACGCCGTCCTGCGAAAAATATTTCACGCCGCAGCCGATATCGCCGCTCCACTCGTCGCGCATCGCGGCGGGATTTGCGTCGACCGGGACGAAGGCCAGTTCGTTGAGCCAGCCGGTTATGCGCCCCTCGGCGTCCACGAAGCCCGCCGCTTCGCTCGTGCCCATGGCAATACCGAGGATGTTGTTCTCCTTCAGACCCATCGCGCCCGCGAGCGCGGTCACGTCGCCGTCGTTCACGACGCTGTACGGCACGTTGCCGAAGGTGTCGGTTATGGCGCGGATGTAAATATCCTTGACCTTCGCGTCGAACTGCTCCTTGGGAACCTTCAGAAACAGCGACGCGTTCATAGTGCGGTTGTTGATGTATATCCCCGCGGAGGAAACGCCGACGGCGTCAACGCGCGGCATGTGCTCCGCCGCAGACTTGAGCGCGGCGACGATACCGGCGTAGTGGTAGTCCGGGTCGGAGTTGATCTTCGGGAACCAGACGACCTCCTCGGAATACACGGCCTCGCCGTTTATCACCGCCGAGACCTTCCGGTCGCTTCCCCCTGCGTCGAAGCCGATGCGGCAGCCGTCCATGTGCCCGCCGATGGCCTTCGGCGAATCCTTGGCCGCGGGCAGCGCGTCCGTCTGTACGACCTCGAACGGGCGCTCAAAGACGTTCGCCATGTAGTCCCAGTCGAACTCCCTCGCCCCGCCCGCGCAGTAGACGGAGCGGAGGTAGTCATATATCCGCGCGTCGCCGCGGATATAGATCTTGTATCCGCCCTTCATCCACAGCATGGTTTTCACAAGGCGGTCGATGTAATAGCAGTCGGCGGCGTACATCTCCGGCGTGCCGTGTATGCGTGTCTCAACCGCGGCCATCTCGCCGCCCGCGCGCTCCAGCGCGATGCCGACGGGCTTCTCCGCGCCGCGGAGAAACGCCTCGTTGAACCTGTGCAGCGGGATGAACTCCGGATCCAGCTCCGGCAGATTTTTGATATCCAGATTGACTCCGAGAAAATCCATGGCAGAACCTCCGTAATTATTCTGACCGTATTATACCATAAATTCCGCGGACTGCATTGCTTTTTTATGGCGAATTTATCATGTGCTTGTCCAAAATGTTTGCCTTGCAAAAGCGGCACGCACGATTTATAATATACTCAAATCAAAACGAACGGAGGCGCACGAGTGCACAATACTTCCTGCTGATTCATAAGGCGATGAAACAAAGTGACGGGGCATGAAATATGCTGCCCCATCTTTGCCGCGCCTTTTCGCAGGAAAGTGCATCAGCGCATCCGATTTATATCATGGCACATCCATGCCATATAAACTTTCGGCTGCGGGTCATTTCCTGCGGCCGAATTTTTATATGTACAGGGAGGGGCATATATGTCGCTTATTGATATAAAGAATCTCAGCTTTGCATACGATGGCAGCGCCGAAAAGGTGTTCGACAACGTGAGATTTCAGATAGACACCGGCTGGCGGCTCGGCTTCACCGGGCGCAATGGCCGCGGAAAAACGACGTTTCTGAAGCTGCTGATGGGTGAGCTTGAGTACACCGGCAGCATCTCTGCAAGCGTCAGCTTCGATTATTTTCCTATCGCGCTGCATGACACGGCGCGCCACGCGGCGGAAGCGCTCGCGGAGGTCGTGAGCGACGGTGAGGAGTGGCGTCTGCGGCGGGAGATGGCCATGCTGGGGCTTGACGAAGCGCTGCTCGACCGGCCGTTCGACTCGCTTTCCGGCGGCGAGCAGACAAAGCTCCAGCTGGCGGCGATGTTCACTAACGAGGACGACTTCCTGCTGATCGACGAGCCGACGAACCATCTCGACGAGGCGGGACGCGAGCGCGTCGCGCGGTATCTGCGGCGCAAGCGCGGCTTCATCCTCGTCTCGCACGACCGGGCGTTTCTCGACGGCTGTGTTGACCACATTCTCTCGATAAACCGCGCGGATATTGAAGTGACCCAAGGCGATTTTTCCACGTGGCTTGAAAATAAGGAGTGGCGGGACAGATATGAGCTGGCGGAAAATGACCGACTCAAGAAGGAGATAGGCCGCCTTGAAGCCGCCGCGCGCGAAAAGGCGCAGTGGGCGGACAGGGCGGAGCGCGCGAAAATCGGCTTCGACCCGACGAAAACCGAGAAGAGCATGGGGCGCAGGGCGTACGAGGGTGCGAAGAGCAAGAAGTCGATGAAGCGCGCCAAGGCGATAGACCGGCGGATTCAGGACAGCATCGAGCAGAAATCGGAGCTGCTGAAAAATCTTGAGACGGCGGACGATCTGAAGCTCAGCCCATTGCGGAACTATTCGGAGCGGCTGCTGGAACTGAGGGAGGTCGAGATAGATTACGGAGCAGGGGCGATAGCGCCGCCGCTGAGCTTCGAACTGCGGCAGGGACAGCGCATCGCCCTGCGCGGCGGCAACGGCTGTGGAAAATCGAGCATTCTCAAGCTCATAACGGGCGAAAGCATCCCCTATACGGGCGAGATTTGGCGTGCGGGAGGGTTGAAAATTTCGTACATCCCGCAGGACAGCTCGTTCCTGCGCGGCGATCTGCGCAGCTTTGCCCGCGAGCGGGGCATCGACGAGAGTCGGTTCAAAACCATCCTGCGCAAGCTGGACATGACGCGCGGGCACTTTGACCGCGACATGGCCGGTTTCAGCGCCGGGCAGCGGAAAAAGGTGCTCATCGCGGCGAGCCTCTGCGAGCAGGCGCACCTGTATGTCTGGGACGAGCCGTTGAACTATATCGACCTGCTCTCGCGTATGCAGATAGAGGAGCTGCTGCTGAATACGGAGTCCACGATGATATTTGTCGAGCATGACCGCGCCTTCTGTGACCATGTCGCAACCGACAGCATCTATATGTGACCGGAAGCGGCTTGCGGCGCGCCGCCGTGTGGTATAATGAAAACAAGGGAATGAAGTTCTCCCGCGGGGCGACCCGGAACCGTTGAAAACTAATGACTTCTGCCTGGATAGCACCAGAGCAGAAGTCATTTTTTGGAGGTATGAGTATGCTTAATTGTCTTGCCGTCGGAGTTGGCGGCTTTGTGGGCGCGGTACTGCGCTATCTCGTGTCGATGATACCGCTGGATAAAACGGGGTCGTTCCCGGTGAACACCCTGCTGATAAACGTCCTCGGCGCGTTCGCCATCGGCGCAATCACGGCGCTGGGCGCGAAGACTGCGGGGCTTTACCCACGGCTTACGCTGCTGCTCAAAACCGGCATATGCGGCGGCTTTACCACGTTTTCCACCTTCGCCCTTGAAACTGCGGGGCTTATCCAAAGCGGGCGTATCGGCGCCTCGGCGGCGTATATGCTGCTGAGCGTGACGCTGTCCGTCGCCGCGGTGCTTCTGGCCGAAGCGGTGGTGTGATGAGGAAAATGCCCGGCGTTTTGACAGATGCGGAATATATAGACGAGGAATAAACGTCCGTCAAAGAGGCAAAAAGTCCGCCCAATGCGAAAAATCTGCGCATTGGGCGGACTTTTTCGATTGTAATGCGGGACGGTATAGGGGGCGTTCTGTGCTCTTTATGTTGCCGTGCCTTTTCCCAAATGGCAATATCTCAAGACTGGCGACCCCTCAGTCGGCTAACGCCGACAGCGTCTCGCTGCGGCTCGGTCACGGCGCGGCTCTGACATGCCCCCGGC
>URPD01000010.1 GCA_900549645.1 uncultured Eubacteriales bacterium | reverse complement strand
TTTTCCCAAAATCACGCCGAAAACGCATTTAAGGCGCCGTGGAAAGCGAATCCAGACACGAAATGCCAACTATAACAGCATTCAGCCGGAACGCATCATCCCCCAGTGGTCGGAAGAAATACGCCAGCGGGCAAGAATCGGCGACTGGGAGGGAGACACGGTGTACGGCGGCGTAGGAAAGGGATTTCTTGTAACGCAGGTCGATCGTAAGACCCGATTTTTGCGTGCTGGCCTGTTAGCGAAGCGGGACGCTTCGCTGACGAAAGCTGTGATCTGCCAGCTGCTCAAGGACGTCCCGGTAAAAAGCATCAGTCTGGACAATGGGTCTGAATTCTCTGAATTCAAGGCTCTGGAAGCCGAACTCCATACTTTGGTCTATTTCGCGGAGCCGCACAAACCATGGCAGCGCGGAACGAACGAAAACACCAATGGACTGCTGCGTTTCTTCTTCCCAAAGGGCTGCGATTTCCACGCTGTTTCGCAAGAGTTTGTAGATTCCGTTGTCGATCTTATCAATTCTCGTCCCAGAAAATGCCTCGGCTGGCGCTCACCTGCCGAAGTGTTCCATAATTTAGGCGTTGCACTTGCTTGACTTTCTGCCCTGGCGGCGCAGCCGACTGAGGGGCCGCCAGTCTTGGGTTATTGCCATTAGGGAAAAGACAGGGCAATGCATAGACCCCCTCTGTCATTCCGAGGAGCGAAGCGACGTGGGAATCCGTTCTCCTTATGTCGGCACAAGGTTTCGTACATTATGAGGGGACGCGGATTGCCACGACCGGTGTGCGCACCGGTCGTGGCAATGACAGATTATTTCGAGTCAAGCGCAATGATTTTTCATGCAGTGCAAGGCGCAGGATTTTTCTCTCCCTCAGTCGGCTCACGCCGACAGCTCCCTCGTCAGATGGAGCCAAAAGGTGCAGTGCATCAGATTTTGTGCGGTACAACGCACGGGAATAACAGGACGGCCGAGCATAGCCCCGTCGTGCCCCAAAAGACTACGCCTTTATATAACCCTCACGCGGAGGACGTTATCCATATTGCGGATGCTGTCCGCGATGTCCTCGCCGATGCTCGCGCCGAGGTCGACGATCGTATACGCGTACTCGCCGCGCGGCTTGTTTATCATGTGCTCGACGTTTATATTCCGGTCGCTGATGAAATCGAGGATCCTCGTGATCATGCGCGGGACGTTGCGGTGTATTACGCACAGGCGGCACACGCCCATGCGGCTGAGCGAGGTGTCCGGCAGGTTGACGGAATTCTTGATGTTGCCGTTGAGCAGGTAGTCATAGAGCTGGTTCGCCGCCATGACCGCACAGCGATCCTCGCTCTCCGGCGTGCACGCGCCGAGATGCGGCATGGCAATGACGTTCGGCGCTTTCAGTATCACCTCGTTCGGGAAGTCGGTCACATACTTTGCGACGGCTCCGCTCTCAAGAGCGGCGGTCATCGCCTCGTCGTCCACGACCTCCGCGCGCGACTCGTTGACTATGCGTACGCCGCGCTTCATCTTCGCAAAAGCGTCGGCGTTGAGCATGTGGTGCGTCTGCTCGGTATAGGGGACGTTGATGCTGATATAGTCGCTGCTGCGGAAGATATCATCCACGGAGTCGGCGCGCAGAACCTCGCGCGACAGCCGCCACGCCGCGTCGACCGACATGAACGGGTCGTAGCCGTAGACCGTCATGCCCAGCTCTAGCGCGATATTCGCAACCAGCGCGCCGACTGCGCCGAGGCCGATAACGCCGAGGGTCTTGCCCAGAAGCTCCGGCCCCGCGAAAGCGGACTTGCCCTTCTCGACAAGCTTCGGGATGGCCGCGCCCTCGCCGGATATGCCGCGCACCCAGCCGATGCTGCCCAGCACGTCGCGCGACGCCATCACGAGCGAGCACAGCTCCAGCTCCTTGACGGCCTCGGCGTTCGCGCCGGGGCTGTTGAACACGACTATGCCGCGTTCGGTGCAGTCCGGGATGGGGATGTTGTTGTACCCCGCGCCCGCGCGGCCTATGGCCATAAGCTCCGGGTTGAATTCGTAGCCGTGCAGCTCCGCACTGCGCAGGAGTATTGCCTCAGGGCGCGTCTCTTCCGCGCTGACGGCGCAGCCGCGCGCGGTAAGCGCCTCGATCCCCGCGGGGGATATGCTGTTCATGGTTTTTATTCTGAACATTGCCGTGACCTCTCGTTTGATATTTCAATATTTCGATACCCAGACCGTTGGGTCAGAATATCGGTTTGACGTATTTTTATTATGATACATCAAACGATTTAATTCGTCAAATTATTTCTCCGAAAAGTGTCTCGTCCTGCGCAAGCTTTATCGAAACGGGGCATATTTTCCCGCGCAGAGCCTCGCCGCGCGCCTTGACAAGTATGTACGTGTCGCTGTGCCCGGTCCAGACGCCGTCGTGCTCCGTCTCAAACAGCACGGGCAGAGTCTGCCCGATGCTACCGCGCATGAAATCGCGGTGCATCTCGTCGGCGACCTTCTGCGCCTCGTGCGCGCGGCGGGACTTCACCGCGTTCTCGCACTGGCCGGGCATCTTGTCCGCGGGCGTGCCGGGGCGGCGGGAGTACGGGAAGATGTGCATGTCCGCGAAGCCACACTTCCGGATGAACTCCAGCGTCGCCGCGTGATCCTCCTCCGTCTCGCCGGGGAAGCCGCAGATCAGGTCGGCCGTCAGCGCACAGCCGGGGAAATATTCGCGCAGCACCTCCACCGCGCGGTAGAAGCCCGCGGTGTCGTACTTGCGGTTCATGGCCTTGAGCGTCCGGTCACAGCCGGATTGCAGCGAGAGGTGGAAGTGGCGGCATAGTCTGCCCGTCGCGGCGAGGCGGCGGCAGAAATTCTCGGTTATCACGGTCGGCTCCAGCGAGCCGAGACGTATGCGCATGTCGGGCGCAGAGGCGGCGACGGTCTCGATAACGTCGGCAAGGCCGGGCTTGCCGTGCAGGTCGACCCCGTAGGACGCGACTTCGATGCCGGTCAGAACTATCTCGCGGTAGCCCTCGGCGTCGATGCGCGCGGTCTCCGCCGCGGCGGCGTCCAGCGGCAGACTGCGCAGGCGGCCGCGGGTGTAGGGGATGATGCAGTAGGTGCAGAAATTGACGCATCCGTCCTGAATCTTCAGCATGGCGCGCGTGCGCCCCGCGACGGCTCCGGCGGGAAGCTGCTCGAACACGCGGCGCTTGAACGGCTCGTCGATGCTGGTGCTGTGTTCGCCCGTGCCGAGCGCGTTTTCGAGCGCGGCTACCATGCCCGCGTGGTCGTTCGAGCCGAATATTACGTCCGCTCCGGTCTTTGCGACGGCGTCCGGGTCGAGCTGTGAATAGCAGCCGCAGACCGCGATGACCGCGCCGGGGTTCTCGTCGCGCAGGCGGCGGATGGTCTGGCGAGATTTGCGCCCGCTCTCGGCGGTGACGGCGCAGGTGTTCACGATGACGGCGTCGGCGATCTCGCCGGGGGCGGCAGGCTCGTGGCCGTGCTCAAGCAACATTGTTTCCATGGCCTGCGTCTCATACTGGTTGACCTTGCAGCCAAGAGTGGATATAATATATTTCATATTTGTCTCCTGATATAAAGAATAAGGAAGTTTTTCTGATGGAAGCTGCACACGAACATTATCTTGACAACGCCGCGACGACGATGGTATGCGCCGAGGCGGCAGCAGCCGCGGCCGACGCGATGCTGCACTGCTACGGCAACCCAAGCTCCACGCACACGAAGGGGCGCGAGGCCAAAAAGCTGCTGGATAAATGCCGCAAGCAGGTTGCGGACGCGCTGGGCTGTGCCCCCGCGGAGCTGTATTTCACATCCTGCGGCTCCGAGAGCGACAACTGGGCGCTGCTGTCCGGAGCGGAATATATGAAGCGGCGCGGCAGGCATATAATCAGCTCGGTCGTCGAGCATGACGCAATACGCAAGTCGCTCGACGAGCTGGAGAAGCGCGGCTTTGAGGTGACGCGGCTGAAGCCGGACGCGAGCGGCGCGATACCGGTGCAGTCGGTCGTCGACGCGCTCCGTGATGATACTATACTCGTTTCGCTGATGATGGTCAATAACGAAACCGGCGCGGTGACGGATATTTCCGCCGTTTCGCGCGAATTGAAGCGCGCCGGGTCACAGGCGCTGCTGCATACGGACGCTGTGCAGGGCTTTATGAAGGTGCCGTTCCGCGCGAAAACGCTGGGCGCGGACATGATAAGCATCAGCGGGCACAAGATCCACGCCCCGAAGGGCATCGGCGCACTGTACATACGCGCGGGGCTGAAGCTGAAGCCGTTCATCGTGGGCGGCAGTCAGGAGAGCGGGATGCGCGCGGGCACCGAGGCCATGCCGCAAATCGCGGCCTTCGGCGCGGCGAGCGAGATCGCGTATGCCGGGATGAAGGAGAATGTCGCGCGCATGGCGGCTCTGCGCGAGCGCGCGGTGAGTCGGCTGGAGCAGGACATTCCGGAGCTGAGGGTCATATCCTCGGCGGACAGCGCGCCGCATATTCTGAGCATATCTCTGCCCGGCTGGCGCAGTGAGGTGCTGATGAACTATCTGGAGGCGCGCGGGGTGTATGTTTCGCGCAGTTCTGCCTGTAAGAAGGGCGGGCGAAGCCATGTGCTGGAGGCCGTGGGGCTTGACGCGAAGACCATCGACGGCGCGATACGCGTCGGCCTGTCGCGCCTCACGACGGAAGAGGACATTGACGCCCTGTGCATCGCCCTGCGCGACGCGCACGATACCCTCGCGCACAGGTGAGAGAACAGGGGCGATGGACGGTGATTATACCGTCCCCCTTGGTGCCCCGCTTAGGCAGTGCAGCGTCGTTTCGCTGCACCCTCTTGGCGTCCCTTTCAGGGGAGCTGTCGCGCAAGCGACTGAGGGGTCGCCAGCGTTGGTGTATTGCCATTAGGCAAAAGAAAATGCAGAATATAGAACCCCCCTGTCATTCCGAGGAGCGAAGCGACGTGGGAATCCGTTTCCTTTTATGACAGCGGTATGTTTTCATGCAGCGTAAAAGGGGATGCGGATTGCCACAGCCCGCCTAAGGTGTAAGTTCGCGAACTGGGCTCGCGACGGCGGCACACCTCGACTCATTAATTTGCCGCCTAGTCCCTTTAGGGGCAATGACAGGTTGTTTTGGTCAAGTGCGCCGATTTTTATGTTAGTGCAAGACGCGACGTTTATGGGACTCTGTGCCGTCCCGCTGTACTTTACAATACACATGCCCCCCGTCTACGCATTTCTGCGGAGGCGGGGGGCATATTCACATCCATATTCAACTTTTTCCCGTTACTTATCTTCCGATTCTTCCTTTGCGACTATCTTCATCGTGACCGGGTCGATATGGTCTATATTCATATACTCATCCGTATCCGTGGGCAAATCGCGCTTGACGAGCTTCTTCGTGACCAGCTTCCCGATCGCCGCATATATCACGACAAACACCGGCACGCCGAGGAGCATCCCCCAGAACCCGAACAGGCCGCCTCCGAGGATGATGGAGAACATGACCCAGAAGCCGTTGATGCCGATGGAGCTGCCGAGGATCTTCGGGCCGATGACGTTGCCGTCGAGCTGCTGAAGCACGATGATGAATATCACAAATATCAGGCACTTGACCGGATTGACCAGCAGGATCAGCAGTGCGCTCGGCACCGCGCCGATAAACGGGCCGAAGAACGGGATGACGTTCGTCACGCCGACGATGACGCTGACCAGCAGCGCATACGGAATATTCAGCAGCGCACAGCCGATATAGCATATCAGGCCGATTATCGCGGAATCCAGCAGCTTGCCGTTGATGAAGCCCATGAAGGTCTTATCGGTGAAGTTCAGTCCCTCGCGCAGCTTCTCCGCCGTGTCGACGGAGAACACAGTGTACATCAGCTTCTTCGCGCTCGCACTGAAGCCCTCGATATTGCCGAGAATGTAGATCGAGACGATGATGCCGATGACGAGGTTATACACGGCCTTCACAACGCTGATGATGCCGGTCGTGACGCTGGCGGCGATGTTGCCGATGCCGGGCAGGACGGTGTTGGTCAGCCAGTTTTTCAGATCCTCACTGACGTTATTGAACACATCCAGCACGTATTGCTCTATCTCCGGATTGTCGCTGAGGAGCTGCTCTATCCACGTCGTTGTGTTTGCAATATAGGTCGAGCTGTTCTCGACGATGGTCGTGATGCTGCTGACCAGCTGAGGGATTATGAGGTAAACTATCGCAACGATAATTGCGAGGAAGATTATCTCCGACAGGATCACCGACATCGCTCTCGCAAAACGCCGCGCCTTCTCCGGCTTCTTTTTAAGTATCGCCCTGCCGAGCGCACCGAACACGCCGCGCTGAAGCGACTTGACCAGCGGCAGCAGAATATACGTGATGGCCAGACCCCAGATGAACGGGCTGAGTATCGAGAACAGCGAGCTGATCGCGCGCAGGACGCCCGGCATGTAGTTGAGCGCCATGTAGAACAGTATGGCGCAGGCGACAACGCAGAACGCGGTTATCCCCCAGTACAGGTATTTTTTATCCCATTTGAAATGCCGGTTCATCAGAGCACCCCTCGCTTTATATTGCTTATATTTTACTCTCCGCACGTTTATGCGTCAACTAAGATTTTGTAAATATTATGTTCAAATTCATTAAGAATCCTTTTACATTTTGTAATTCCGTTATGTAAACCGATTTCGTGAATACGGCGCGGATATTCACTGACACGCTTGTTGAAAACTCTGTTGGAAATGTTCAAAACTCCCTGATTTTCAACTGCTGTGACCCTGTGCGGCAAATTATTTATGCATTTCACTTTGTCGAATTATACATAATTTTGTAAACCTGCGAATACGCCGGAGCCTATCCTCATAGTTTTTGATAAACATATCTGCTGAACTATCGGAGGCCGCCATGAAAAGATTCGTATGCTTTTTCCTGCTCTTCGCCGTCCTGCTCTGCCCCGCCGCCAGCGCCGAACCTCTGCGCGACGGCGACATCGGCATTTCCGCGCCGTCGGCGATACTGATGGAGAAATACACCGGCGAGGTGCTGTACGAGAAGAACGCGCACGAGCGCATATTCCCCGCGAGCGTGACAAAGGTGATGACAATGCTGCTCATCGTCGAGGACATCGAGAGCGGCAAGCTAAAGCTTGACGACACCGTGACGGCCAGCGCCCGCGCCGCGTCCTTCGGCGGCAGCTGTGTGTATCTTGAGGAGGGCGAGCAGATGAGCGTGGACGATATGCTCAAGTGCATCGCCGTCGTCTCTGCGAACGACTGCGCCGTTGCTATGGCCGAGCACATCAGCGGCACGGAGCAGCTTTTCGTCGAGCGCATGAACAAGCGCGCGGAGGAACTGGGGCTTGAGGACACGCATTTCACGGGCTGCACGGGGCTTTTCGACGACGGCGAGCACTACACCAGCGCCTATGACGTCGCCGTGATGAGCCGGGAGCTTATCGGCCACGAGCTGATAAAGAACTACACGACGATATGGATGGACAGCATCCGCGGCGGCAAATTCGAGCTGAGCAACACGAATAAGCTTGTCTATTGGTATCAGGGCTGCACGGGGCTGAAGACCGGCTATACCTCCACGGCAATGTATTGCCTCTCCGCAACCGCAGAGCGCGACGGCGTGGAGTATATCGCGGTCGTGATGCACGGGGACAGCATCGAGTCGCGCAATAACGACGCAAAGGCGCTGCTGAATTACGGTTTTGCGAGCTTCACGCTCTGCCCGCTGCACGGCGCGGAGCTGCCGGATATTCCGGTGGAGCTTGGGCGGAGCGGCAGCGTGAGGTGTGAGTATGACGGCGGCGAGTATGCGCTGGTTCCCAAAACGGGGGCGGAGCCGGAGTATGAGCTGACGCTGCCGGAACGCGTCGCCGCGCCGGTCGCGGCGGGCGCGCGGCTCGGCACACTGTGGGTGTCGGTCGGCGGGGAGCTGCTGCGCGAGGTGCCGGTCGTCGCGGCGGAGGATGTCGCGCGTCTGGGCTACTTCGGCCTGTGGGGGAAGCTTGCGCTGTCGCTGTTCGGGGTGTGAGTGGGGGAGGTGTCTTTTGCACTTTACTCTTGTTGCCAGTCTTGAATTATTGCCACTGGGTAAAAGAAACGGCGACGTAAAAACCCCTCTGTCATTCCGAGACCAGTGACTGACGTCACTGGTCGTGGGAATCCGCATCCCCTTTACGCCGCAGAAAAACATACTGCTGTCGTAAAGAGAAACGGATTGCCGCGTCGTGACCGAGCCGCAGCGAGAAAAGGCCCGCCTCAAATACAATAAACCGCCGTCCAAAAGTCTTGATACATCAACGACTTTTGGAGCAAAGCAGCATTTTGATAATATCAAAATGCTCGGCGGATGAAGCTTGTCAAAAAAAGTCCTCACAGGACTTTTTTGACAAGCTGAGGCGGACGCGCTATGCGCGTCCGCCTTCAACCTTTACATCTATTCGCTTATCAATCGTCGTCGCCGAGGGCTTCGAGACCCTTGGCGTTTGCAACCTTATTGGCCTTGATATTCTTTACAAGCGCCGTGAACACGCCGAAGCTGCACAGGATCAGCGCCGACGAATACACCGGCAGCGCGCGCCATGCGCCGGTCGCGTCGAACACGAAGCCGAGGAACACGGGCGTGATGGTCTGCGCGGACATGCTGGCGGTATAATAATAGCCCGTGAACTTGCCGATCTTCTTCGACGAGCAAAGCTCGACGACCATCGGGAACGAGCAGTTATGCACCAGCGCCATGCCGAAGCCCTTCAGCACCCACACGATGTACAGCGCCGCGGGGAAGGCATACTCCCCGTGCTCGCCGACTACACGTCCGGTCGGCGCGACAAAGCACATGAACACCAGCGCGAGGAAGCTCAGGCCAAGGCCGGTGCTTATCGTCCACTTGCGGCCGATCTTGTCCGCAATGCTGCCCGCGACGGCGAAGCCCACGACGGACGCGAGGCCGCCCGCGATGGTCAGCACCATGGTGGCGCTGGAGGAGGAGTTCATATAATAAATAACATAGTTGCCGATATAGGTGCCGATGGCGTTGTCGGCCATGAACCACAAAAACTCCGCGCCGAGAATGGCGAGAAGCATGGTCTTGTTGGCCTTGGACATGGGCTTGTCGTCGTCGATCGGGGTCTCAATGGCGGCAAGGCGCTCGCCCTCGGCCATCTCGTCCTTCATCTCCTCGGCGATCTTGTTCTCGCGTATCGTGAAGAACAGCACCATCGCGGAGATGACCATCAGCACGGACGCGACGATGAACGGGATCTCAATAGTCCAGATTTTGCGCGCGGCGTCCTCGGAGTTGATGTAATTGCTCAGCGGCAGGAAGATACCGAGCACGGTCGCAAACGCGCCGCCGAAGTAGCCCATGATGTTGATGATGCCGTTTGCCTTCGCGCGCAGGGGCTTGGGCGTGATGTCCGGCATGAGGGCGACAGCGGGGTTGCGGTACATCATCATAAACATCAGCACGATCGCCATCATTATGACCATGCCGACGATGTTGTTGTAATGGAAGAACAGCGGGATGAACGGGAACGCTATCGCGGCGACGAAGGTGCCGGTCAGAATGTAAGGCATACGCTTGCCGATGGGGGTGTGGGTCTTGTCGGAGAGATTGCCGAAGATGGGCAGCAGGATGAGCGCGGCGAGGTTGTCGCAGGCCATGATGATGCCGACTATCCACTGCACCTCAAGGATCTTCGCCGGGTCACCGGCCTTCAGCTCCGCAGAGGAGAGATTGAACATGCGGCGGGCAAAAATGTCCGTCAGAAAGGTGGGGCACCAAGAATCGTACACCTGCCAGAGGAGCAGTATGCCGAAGAACGCAAAGCCTATCAGGAACGTTCTTTTGTAGTTGAGCTTCAGCCCGCCGGCCGAAGCGCCCTTAGATTTACCCATGAGATACTTCCTTCCAAAAATATATTATTTCCCGAATTCGGGCATGAGCTCGTTAGAGATTATCTGCAGCATCTCGTCAAACTTGTTGACGTCCTCCTCAGGGAAGCGCGCCTTTATCCTGTCCATGACGCGCTGCTCGTAGCTGCTGAGAAGCGCCATGTAATTATAGAACTTCTCGGAGAGCTTCAGGTGATACTCGCGGCGGTCGGTTGTGGAGTTCTCGCGCTCAAGATAACCCTTTTTGATGAGGTTATTGACCTTATACGTGGCGTTTGACTGCGAAATGTTCAGAAAATCCGCGAACTGACCGATCGTGGGGTGGTCAAGCATCTTGATGACCTCAAGCGAAAACGCCTCCATCGCCGACAGCGAGCCATCGCGTTCGCGCACCAGCTCAAACACCTTGCGGTAAAATTGCAGCTTGAATTTGTCGTATACCTCGGTAAAGCTCTTCTCCAGCATAGCGCCACCTGCTTTCTCATATTACTTCATATTTTATAACATTTAAAAATTTTTGTAAATGATAAAATGTGGGGCAATAATCAAAAAGTGTCTGGAAAACGTGGGCGGGGCGCGGCTGTTCATATAATTAACTTGAAAAAACGCGCCGTTGTGGTAAAATTTATGCATAAGCGTCCACGGAGGCGAACAATGAAGAAAAATATATTGCTTGTACTTATAATATTTGCGATGCTGCTGGTCATCGCGGCGCTGGTGATAAACGGCCTCGGCCTGCTCGACCCCGCGCCCGCGGAGGCGACTCCCGCGCCGGACACCGCGGTGACGCCCGTCCCGCAGGAGACAGCGGCGGCCGAGCCGACGCCGGCCTTCACCGCGCTTGACGACGGCAGCATCAAGGCGATACAGAACGACGCCGTCACGGCGATGCGCAGCTGTGCGGATGTCTACGCCGCCGCCGACAAGGGCGAGGCGCAGAACGTCGTGCTGTCGGACGAGACTGTGGCGTCGATGGTGTCGGCGCTTGGCGCGGCGGGCTACTCCGCCGTCGATTACTACGGCAACTGCAACATGCAGAATCCCGAAGCGCTCGCCGCCTTCGGCGAGGCCGTCAGCGCCGGGAACGACGCGCAGGCCGGGTATTTCGTCGTCCATCCGGATGGGCTTGTGCACGAGGAGCTGCTGATATGCAGCGGCGGCACGGCGAGCGTCGTGACCGTGTCGATGCAGTGGGACGATAAGATGAACCCGGAGATATATTCCTCCGGGCAGTACGGCCTTGAGAGCATACGCTACACCGCGAACGGCTGGCTCATCTTCAGCCGCGGCGGCAGCGCGAACGCCAACGCCAGCAAATACAGCATGGCGCGCGTCAAGACTTATGACGCCGACCGCCGCGCGCTGTGCAGCCGCTATCTCACGCCCGTCGGCTATTCGGAGAACAATCTGTTCACGGTGAGCTGGAACACCGGCAACTGGGGCGAGCTGGATTTCAACAGCCTGTACGCAAAGTTTTACAGCATGTATTACGGCGCGGAGCCGCTGACCTTTAATAATGCCGGGACGAGCGCCGGGCTTTCGGCGATATCCGGCAGCTACATGCACCTTGTCCCGGCGGAGCAGTTCGAGCGGGTTATGGAGGGCTACCTCGACATAAGCGGCGACACGCTTCGCGCGAGGTCGGATTACAGCAGCGCCCGCGGCGGGTACTATTTCCTCGGCACCCAGCGCGATTATTACAGCGTCACGCCGCATTGGCCGGAGCCGGAGATCGTCGATTACTGGAATAATTCCGACGGAACGCTCACGATGCGCGTCAACGCCGTGTATGAGTGGGGCGGGACGGACTGCCTGTTCACGCATGAGGTCACGGTGCGGGAGACGGAGACGGGGTTTGTGTATGTCTCGAACAGCGTTCTCAGCGGCGGCGAGGGCACCCCGCCCGCGAATATTCTCGTCGGTGAGCGGAAAAGCCAGATAAGTATGCTGGGGTGAGGGAAAGAAGCGGGACGGCACGGGCAGCGTGCCCAAATATAACCGTAGGGGACGGCCCCTACGGTGCAATTTCAATGTGTGCTGTCTTTTATCTAATGGCAATAGACCGAGACTGGCGACCCCTTCGGCGCTGGCGCGCCACTGTCTCGCCGCGCGCCGTTGCACTACCCTAGAAGGGGCAGCGCTTCGCGGCAAAGATTTGGGACTGGCGCATTGGCTGCTCCGCACTCTCTTGGCGCCCCTTTTAGGGGAGCTGTCGGCGTAGCCGACTGAGGGGTCGCCAGAGGGGAGACTGGAGCAGAGAGGAAAAGACGGCACGCACAATAAACATCCCCCCACAACACACACCCCCCTCAAAAAAATATTTAAAATTCCGCGGAAATAACGCAAAAACCCCTTGCAAAACGGGAAAAATTCTGGTATCATATCAAGGCATTTCGCACGGGGGCGGACTTTTCGCCATGTGGCCGCAGGGCTTGGCGGAGGGGACGATGCTCCCGGAGGGAAAAAACAAAAATTTGGAGGAAACAAACAATGTCAGTAGTATCCATGAAGCAGCTGCTGGAAGCCGGTGTCCACTTCGGTCACCAGACCCGCCGCTGGAACCCCAAGATGGCCGAGTACATTTACTGCGAGCGCAACGGCATCTACATCATCGACCTGCAGAAGACCGTCAAGAAGCTCGAAGAGGCCTACTCCTTCGTCCGCCAGCTCTCCGAGAACGGCCAGACCATTCTCTTCGTCGGCACCAAGAAGCAGGCTACCGACGCCGTCAAGGAAGAGGCGTCCCGCGTCGGCATGTACTACGTCAACGCACGTTGGCTCGGCGGCATGCTCACCAACTTCAAGACCATGCGCACCCGCGTTGACCGTCTGGCTCAGCTCAAGAAGATGCAGGAAGACGGCACCTTCGATATGCTGCCCAAGAAGGAAGTCATGAAGCATCTCGGCGAGATGGAGAAGCTTGAAAAGTACCTTGGCGGCGTCAAGGACATGAAGAAGCTCCCCGGCGCGCTGTTCGTCGTTGACCCCCGCAAGGAGCACAACGCTATTGCCGAAGCCCGCAAGCTGCACATCCCCATCGTCGCTATCGTTGACACCAACTGCGACCCCGATGAGGTCGATTACGTCATCCCCGCAAATGACGACGCTATCCGCGCCATCCGCCTGATCGCCGCCACCATGGCAAACGCTGTTCAGGAAGGCCGTCAGGGCGTTGACGCTGAGGCTGAGGAGACCGTCGAGGCTCCCGCTGAGGCTGCTGAAGAGTAATTTTTTAAATAGAAAAGGGGCGCAGAACACGCCCCTTTTTCCCGATTTTAATACAGGAGGATAATTATTATGGCATTTACTGCTCAGGATGTTAAGACCCTGCGTGAAATGACTAACGTCGGCATGATGGACTGCAAGAAGGCTCTTACCGAGACCGACGGCGATATGGACAAGGCAGTCGAGTGGCTGCGCGAGAAGGGCCTTGCCAAGGCCGCAAAGAAGGCCGGCCGCATTGCAGCCGAAGGTATGGCTTACGCTGATGTCTGCCCGAAGTGCGGCGTCGGCGCTATCGTCGAGGTCAACTGCGAGACCGACTTCTGCGCGAAGAGCGATCTGTTCGTCGCGTTCGTCAAGGACATCTGCAAGACCGTCATCACCGAGAACCCCGCCGACATCGACGCTCTTATGAACAGCAAGTATGCAGGCTCCAACCTCACCGTCGCCGAGACCCTGCCTGAGAAGGTCATGTCCATCGGCGAGAATCTCCAGATCCGCCGCTTCGTCCGCTTCGACGACAACACCAGCGTCGCATACGTTCACGCCGGCGGCAAGATCGGCGTGCTCGTCAACCTCGCTGTCGAGGGCGGCATCGACGCTACCGAGATCGGCAAGAACGTTGCCATGCAGATCGCTGCTCTGAATCCCCGCTTCTGGGACAAGAGCGACGTCACCGAGGACGTTCTCGCTGAGGAGAAGAAGGTTGCGCTCGCGCTGATGGATCAGGATCCGAAGATGGCTTCCAAGCCCCAGCAGGTCAAGGAGAAGATCGTTCTTGGTAAGCTCAACAAGTTCTACGAAGAGAACTGCCTGCTCCAGCAGGAGTACGTCAAGGACGGCTCCATGACCGTCGAGAAGTATATCGCCAGCGCTGCAAAGGAGCTTGGCGGTTCTGTCAAGTTCGTCAAGGCCGTTCGCTTCCTGAAGGGCGAGGGCATCGAGAAGAAGCAGGAGGACTTCGCCGCAGAGGTCGCCGCTCAGATGAACATGGGCAAATAATTCGGGAATACCGGATTGAAATGAATTGAATTCACCCCCGCTTGCCGTCGGCAAGCGGGGGTGGTTGTTTTGTGATGGGTACCGCGGAGCGCCAGTGCAGAATCCTTGCCGCGGAGCGCTGCCCCTTCTAGGGTAGTGCAACGGCGGCGCAGCGAGACAGTGGCACGAAGTGCTTGAGGGGTCTCCAGAGGAAAGTCTGGAGCAGAGTACAAAAGAAAGAGCAGATTAAAATAACCTGTCATTCCGAGGAGCGAAGCGACGTGGGAATCCGTTCTCCTTTTGCGGTGGCAATAACTTTTCGCGCGGCGTAAAGGGGATGCGGATTGCCACGACCCGCCTGAGGTGTAAGTTCGCAAACTGGTCTCGGAATGACAGGGGGGCTTTAACATTGCCTTGCCTTTTCCCGAATGGCAATTTATAAAGTCTGGCGACCCCTCAGTCGCCCCGCGACAGCTCCCCTAGAAGGGACGCCAAGGGAAGGCACGTCATTTTTCCATCTGGTGCATTGTCTACTATGCGCAAAAACTCCCCACACGACACCGAGTGCCCACGGATCGCGGATCCGTGGGCACTCAGCTTGTCAAAAAAGTCCTGTGAGGACTTTTTTTGACAAGCTTCATCCGCCGAGCATTTTGATATTATCAAAATGCTGCTTTGCTCCAAAAGTCGTTGATGTATCAAGACTTTTGGACGGCGGTTTATTGTATTTGAGGCGGGCCTTGCCCCCTCAAGCTCCCCCGCTGTTCTCTTATCCGCGCCCTGCTGCACATGTTCTTTGACAGACTGAGCGCCCACGGATCGCGAATCCGTGGGCACTTTTTTGCTCAAGCTACTTCCACTCAATCTACACAAAAAACAACCCTGCCGCGCTATCCCTCGGCGCGCTGCTTCAGATACGCCGTATGGGTCAGCTCAAGCGCCGGAATCAGCTGCGCCGGGGCGACGCGCACCGTGACCCAGCCCTCGCCCGAACTCCCGGACAGCACCGGTATGCCCGACTTCGACAGCGTGATTACAAGCTCCGACAGCGTCGCCGTCCCTGCCGCGCGCCCCGCGAGCGTGATCTCACTGCGCGCCTCACTGCGGGTCACGCCCGCGTAGTCCGGGCGCTCCGCGTCAGCAAGCAGCCGCACGCGCGAGCCGCGGCCCGGCTCAAACGACGACAGCAGCCGTATCTCCACATCGTTCGCCAGCGCCAGCGCTACCGACCGGTCGTGCAGCACCTGCGAGCCTGCGCCCGCGAGCAGCAGCATGTCGCGGAAATCTATTTCCTCAAGCCGCCGCGCGCCTGTGACAATGCGCGGGTCGGCGGTGTATATACCGTCCACGTCCGTGTAAATCTCACAGCGCTCCGCGTCGAGCGCCGCCGCCAGCGCGACGGCCGTCGTGTCCGACCCGCCGCGGCCGAGCGTCGTTATCCCACCATCCGGGCTGACGCCCTGAAACCCGCTGACTACGGCAATCTCGCCCCGGTCAAGCGCCGTGGCAAGCTCGCCCGCCGCGATCATCTCTATCCGCGCCTCGGTGTGGCTGCCGTCGGTGATTATCCCGGCCTGCCAGCCGGTGAACGAGCGCGCCGCAAGCCCCATGCTCTCAAGCGTGATGGCCATGAGCGCCGCGGACTGCTGCTCGCCGGTCGACAAAAGTGCGTCCAGCTCGCGCGCGGGCGGCTGCGCGCTTATCTCGTGTGCCATATCCAGCAGCTCATCTGTCGTATCGCCCATGGCGGACACCACGACCAGTACGCTGTGCCCCCTTCGACGAGCCTCGGCAGCTATGCCGGCGGCTCGCCGGAGACGCTCCGTCCCGGCCAGAGAGCTGCCGCCGAATTTCTGCACTATCAGCATGGCATCCTCCGAATACATTTTTTGCCGCGGAGCCGATGCCCCGGCTCCGGTGCGCGGCTTTTCGCCGTCAGTACATTATATACGCGCTCCGGCTCCGGGGTTAAAGCGAATATTTTCCGGCGGATGTGGCAAGGATGGGTGTGAAACATATGGGGCGCGTGGGCGCTTCCAATATATAATAAGGAAGGCCGGGGGAGGGGGACGCTATGCCTGAGAGGCTTGTAAAATATCTTTGGGCGGCGCTGTGCTGGGCGCTCGTCATCGCGGCGCTGTGGCTGGCGCTGCGCTTTCTGCTGCCGTGGCTCGCGCCGTTTCTCGTGGCGCTCGGCGCGGCGGCGCTGATGGAACCGGCGGTCGGGGCGCTGGCGCGGCACGGCTGGCGCAGGAGCGTGGCAGCGGGGCTTGTGACGCTCGCGGTGCTGGCCGCGGCGGCAGGGGCGGTGTATGCGCTCGCGTCGAAGGGCGTGGATATGCTGACGGATTTCGCGCGGCAGGTGCCGGAGCTTGTCGCGTCGGCGGAGCAGACGCTGGCACGGCTGGAGGCGCGGAAGCTGGAGTACATCGCTGCCGCGCCGCAGGGCGTGAGCGGATATCTTGAGAGCGCGCTCGATTCGCTCGGCGAGAGTCTGTACAAGCTCCCGGCGGCGCTGTCGCAGTGGGGGCTGGAGCTTGTCGCGCGCACGGCGCAGGCGAGCCCGGATACGCTGCTATTTGCCGTCACGGCCGGGATCGGGACGTATTTCGCCTCCGCGTCGTACCCACAGCTCACGGCGTTCCTCGCCGCGCAGATCCCGGCGGGGCTTCGGCGGCGCTTCTCCGGCGTGGGCGGCGACTTGAAGGGCAGCTTCGGCGGCTGGCTTCGGGCACAGCTGATTTTGATGCTGATGACCTTTTTCGAGCTGCTTATCGGCTTCCTGCTTCTGCACGTCCGGGGCGCGCCGGTCATCGCGGCGGTGACGGCGCTGGTCGACGCGCTGCCTGTGTTCGGCACGGGGACGGTGCTGGTGCCGTGGGCGGCGTACTGCCTGCTGTCGGGCGCGGCGGCGCGCGGCGTCGGGCTGCTGATATGCTGGGGCGTGACGAACCTTGTGCGCAGCTGCGCGCAGGCGAAGCTGCTGGGCGATCAGATCGGGCTTGACCCGCTGGCCTCGCTCACGGCGATATATATCGGCTGGCGGGTCAAGGGCGTGATCGGGATGCTGCTGTTTCCGCTGATCCTCGTCACGCTGTGCCAGCTCAACGACCGCGGCGTGATTCGGCTGTGGAAGGAGCCGTGATGGGGGTGTATTATTGCCAATGGGGAAAAGATAGAGCGTGGTAACGACTGAATTCTTGCCTCTCTTTACACAAGGGAGCTTCTGATGTGGTCTCTATGTCACCTTGTCTTTTGCCTAATGGCAATTTCTGCGCACTGGCGACCCCTTCGGCACTTCGTGCCACTGTCTCGCCGCGCCGCCGTTGCACTACCCTAGGAGGGGCAGCGCTCCGCGGCAAAGATTTGGGACTGACGCATTGGTTGCACCGCCCCCCCTTGGCGCCCCTCTTAGGGGAGCTGGCACGGCGTTAGCTGTGACTGAGGGGACTCCGGAGTTGCGACACGAGCAGAGGGGAAAAGAAAATTCCGCGCTCTAATCCGTCCCCCTCCCCCAAAAACCCAAACACAAAAATTTTTATTCCGATTGCAATAAAACGCCCGGCTCGTGTATTATATAGGTGTAAAGCAAAACAAAGGGAGGGACGCGATGCTGCCCGCCGCATACAAAATGAAACCGGAGACGCCGCGCGTGAGCGGCGCGGATGAGCTTGACCGGTGCATAGAGCGCGTCGCCATGTGCGACAGGGACGCTTTCGCCGTGCTGTACCGCAGTACCAGCGGCGCGGTGTTCGCCTATGCCCTCTCCGTACTTAAAAACCGGCAGGACGCTGAGGACGTTCTGCACGACTGCTACGTGAACATATACCAGACCGCGCAGGCCTACCGCAGTGAGGGCAAGCCCATGGCGTGGATAATGACCGTGACGCGAAACCTCTGCCTGCACAAACTGCGCGAGCGCAGCCGCCGCGCCGAACAGCCCGACTGCGACTGGGAGGTTCTGCTCCGCGCGGACAGCGGCCTCGGCGACGAGGAACGCCTGCTGCTTCGCGCGTGCATGGAACAGCTCGGCGGCGAGGAGCGCAGAATATTCCTGCTGCACGCCGTGTCGGGCTTCAAGCACAGGGAGATAGCGGAGTTTATGGAGCTGCCGCTGGCGACGGTACTGTCGAAATATTCGCGCGCCGTGAAGAAAATGAGGAAATATCTTGAGGAGGCTGAACTGTATGACTGACAGAGAGCTTGAAATGCGGGTGCAGCAGGCGTTTGACGCCGCCGCGCCGGAGATATTCGATTCCGTGATGGCCGAGTGCAGCGCGCCGCGGGGCAAGGTCGTCGCCCTGACGAAGAGCCGGAAGAAGAAAAGCGGCTTCGCCAAGCGTCTGCTTTCGATCGCGGCCGTGATGGCGCTGCTGATCTGCGCTGCCGCCGGCGGCGCGTATGTCAGCGGACAGGAGAACGCCGTCGCCTCGGTCGTGACGCTGGACGTCAACCCCAGCGTCGAGCTTCGGCTCAATGCGCGCGACAAGGTCGTGGACGCCGCCGCGCTCAACGGCGACGGGCAGGCCATCCTCTCAAATCTTGAACTGCGCGGCGAAAAGCTCGGCGCGGCGCTGGCCGACGTGATCGGCTCGATGCGCGACAACGGCTACCTGACCCCGGAGAAGAATTCCGTCCTCGTGACGGTCGACAACGGCGACACCGCCAAGGCCGAGGCGCTTCAGCAGCGCATCGACACCATCATGGCCAACGTCATGGAGACGGCGGATTTCAACGGCGCGGTGATAAGTCAGGTGCTCCAGAAGACGGACGAGGTGACGGAGCTTGCGCGCTCGCTGGCGATAAGTCCGGGCAAGAGCCAGTTCGTCGCGGCCATCAGCGCCGCAAGCGGAGAGAGCGCCGAGGAGCTTGCAAAGCTCAACATCAGCGACCTGAACCTGCTGAGAACGCTGAAGAATCTTGACCTTGAAAACATCGTCGCCTGCGGAACGGCGGGCGCGGCAGATTACATAAGCGAGGGCACCGCGGCGCTGGAGGCGCTGAAGGCTGCCGGAGCCGAGGACGGCGTACTGCCCGACGTCTATGTGGATGTGGACGTGGCGGACGGGGAGCTGGTGTATAACGTAAGCTTCTCCTTCGGCGGCTACGACTACAATTACGAGGTTAGCCCGAACAGCGGCAGCATCAAGAACTGTGCGCGCCAGCTTGCCGACGATATCGAAGCACTGGCCGAGAGCTTTGCCGACGGCTGGGAGAACTGGGGCGAGGCTCAGGGCGACAGTTGGGAAGACTGGGGCGAAGCAACCGGCGATGCGTGGGAAGCTTGGGGTGAAGCCCAAGGCGACGCATGGGAGAGCTGGGGCGAGAGTTATGCCGACGCTTGGGAAGAGTGGGCGGAGAACTACGCCGACGAGTGGGAAGCTTGGGCGGAGCAGCATCCGGACGAGTGGAAGAAGCTCATCGAGCAGTACCCCGAAAAGTGGGAAGCTTGGGCGAAGCAGCATTCCGACGAGTGGAACTCGTGGCTCAGCGCGAACGCGGACAGTCTCGGCGAGCTGGGGAAATTCCTGCAGTCGTGGACATCGCTGTTCAGCAAGTGGTGGAATTGAACCGATAACGGCGCTGCCTTACCATCAGCGCCTTGTGATAAAGAGTGCCGGTCCTCCCCCTCGGCGCTCCATGAAAAAGACGTATATAGAAAAAGGAAAAGCCGCTGCAAAGCGGCTTTTTCGCACGTGGTGGGGGGAAAAAGGGCAGGGTAAAGATTACCTGTCATTGCCCCTAAAGGGACTAGGCGGCAAATCAATGGATCTTGGTATGCCGCCGTCGCGAGACCGGTGCGCAGACCTAAGTTCGCATTAGCCAAATCTTTGATTTGGCTAATGCGAACTCACACCTCAGGCGGGTCGTGGCAATCCGCGTCCCCTTTGTATCGTGTAGAAACGTAATGCCGTCATAAAAAGAAACGGATTCCCACGTCGCTCCGCTCCTCGGAATGACAGAGGGGGTCTCTATGTTGCCGTGTCTTTTGCCTATTGGCAATGCACCGAGTCCGGCGACCCCTCAGTCACGGCTAACGCCGCGCCAGCTCCCCTAGGAGGGACACCAAGGGGGCGGCGCAACCACTGCGCCAATCCACCCCCATCCTCAACCTTTCTTCACGCGGTTTAAGAATTTCAGCCCTTGCAAATACTGCGCGCGTATGCTATATTATACGCTCGACAGTTAAAAGACAGATATGTATGATTATTGAGGAAAAGAAAGTGAAATTATCCAGATTCATCGGAAATAAGGCTTTTTACCGCAAGCTTTTTGCGGTCATGCTGCCGATTCTCATTCAAAACGTCATCACAAACTTCGTGAGCCTGCTCGACAACGTCATGGTCGGACAGGTCGGAACGGAGCCGATGTCCGGCGTCGCCATAGTCAACCAGCTGCTGTTCGTATTCAACCTCTGCATCTTCGGCGGCCTCGCGGGCGCGGGCATCTTCACCGCGCAGTTTTACGGCAAGGACGACCACAATGGCGTCCGCGACACGATGCGCGCCAAATATTACATCGCCCTCGGCTCGGTCGCGCTGTTCCTGCTCGTGTTCGTCCTCTTCGGCGAGAACCTGATCTCCGCCTTCCTGCACGAGGGAAACGAGGGGCTTGACCTCGGCGCGACGCTCGGCCACGCGAAGGACTACATCGCCGTGATGTACTTCCAGATGCTGCCGTTCGCGGTGACGCAGGTATATTCCAGCACCCTGCGCGAGACCGGCGAGACGATGCTGCCGATGAAGGCGGGCATCGCCGCTGTGCTCGTCAACCTCGTCTTCAACTACATCCTCATCTTCGGCAAATTCGGCGCGCCCGCGCTCGGCGTCGTCGGCGCGGCTATCGCAACCGTACTCTCCCGCTTTGTCGAGTGCGCGATAGTCATCACGTGGACGCACCGACACAAGGAGCGCAACCGCTTCATCGTCGGCGTGTACGAGACGATGCGCGTCCCGCCGGAGCTTGCGCGGCAGATAGTGCGCCTCGGCGCGCCGCTGCTGATAAACGAGCTGCTGTGGTCGGGCGGCATGGCAATGCTCAACCAATGCTACTCGATGCGCGGGCTGGAGGTCGTCTCCGCGTGCAACATCTCCTCCACGGTCTCGAACCTCTTCCTCTGCGCCGCGCTCTCGATGGGCAACACCGTCGCCATCATCGTCGGGCAGCTGCTCGGCGCGGGCGAGCTGGAGCGCGCCGTGGACGAGGACAGAAAGCTCATCGCGTTCTCCGTCACGCTCAGCACCTGCGTCGGCATCGTGATGGCGCTGCTCGCGCCGCTGCTGCCGCAGCTCTACAACACCTCGTCCAGCGTCAAGCAGATGGCTTCCGACATGCTCTGGGTCAGCGCCGCGATGATGCCGTTCAACGCCTTCACCAACACCTGCTACTTCACGCTTCGCTCCGGCGGCAAGACGATCATCACCTTCATTTTCGACAGCGCGTACGTCTGGGCGATCTGCATCCCGGTTGCGTTTACGCTCTCGCGCTATACCACGCTGCCGATCCTGCCGATGTTTATGATCGTGCAGTCGCTTGAAATTCTCAAGTGCGTTATCGGCTTCGTGTTCGTCAAGCGCAAAAAATGGGTCAATAACCTCGTCGCCAACCCGGCAATATGATGTAAATACAGCGCTCCCCCCCTGCACCATCCATGGTGCAGGGGGGGAGCGTTTATTCAGGCTCGCGGGGTACGGCGGAAAATGCTGCGGAACAGCAGGCGGGTGACGGGACCCGCGGCAAAAAGATTCCACAGCAGCGCCATTGGGAAGTTCTTCAGCACCGTCCCGACCCAGACGGCGAACAGCTCCGCCACCGGGGCGCGGCCGGGGATGACGCTGAACAGCAGCGCCGCTGCCATGCTCATTGTCGGGCACATCACGAGCACCGTACAGCCGGACACCATAAGCGTGATGAAAAACGGGTTATCCTGTCCGGGACGGATGATTCTTCCCGCCAGCGCGTGACCGAGACGGTTGCCCCAGAGGTTCGAGAAAATGAACACGAATATCCACATGTACGCCGCCTCGGCGAGCGCGGCGGGGAACACGGCGTTGGTCATGCCGCTCAGGCCGCCGGGCTGGAGCGCATAGCCCATGCTTATGGCGACGTTGAAAATCTCCATGCCGACGGCCATCGTAATCGACATCACGATGCCGAAAAACAGCTTTTCGCCGCGCGTTTCAGGCATTTTTCTCACCGCCCTTTGCGATACGCAGACTGCGGGAGATGGAGGACGGGTCGTTTCTGCCCCAGAGGACGTATAGCAGTACGGAGACGATATTCGCTGCCGACAGGATGACGAACATCTGCTCGTAGCCCAGACCGCTTATCAGCACGCCCGCGATGCCGCCGCCAAGCCCGATGCCGATGTCATACGCGCAGAGAAAGGTGGAGTTCGCGGAGCCGCGCTCCGCCGGGGCGGCGCTGTGCACGGCCATGGATTGCAGCGCAGGCTCCAGCCCGCCGAAGCCGTAGCCCGCGAGCACGGCGGAGAGGATGAACGTGACCGTATTCGGCGCGAGGGCGAGCAGCAGAAAAGCCGCGAGCATGGCCGCGTTGCAGGTGTAGACGAACATCGCCTCGCCCTTTTTGTCGGCGTATTTGCCGAGCACGACGCGGACGAGCAGCAGCATGACCGCCATTATCGCAAAGAACAGGCCGCCTGAGGGCAGCTCCGCCTCCACGGCGTATTTGGCGAGGAAGTTCTCAAGCGCGCCGAAGGTCAGCATGAATATGAGCGCGATGACCGAGGCCGGGACTGCCGCGCATGAGAACAGTGCCGAAACGTTTAACGGCTTTTCCTCGGCCTTTATCGGCGGATTCTTCAAAATGGCGAACAATATCAGCGCAATAAGCACCGAGCCGGAAGCGCAGGCGAACAGCACCGTATAGCTGAAGCTGTCCATCAGATACAGCCCCAGCGCCGGGGCGCAGGACGTGGCGAGGGCGGTGGCCATGCCGAACATGCCCATGCCCTCGGCAAAGCGCGGGGCGGGGATGACGTCGGAGGCGATGGTTGCGGTAGCGGTGTTGCTGAGGGCGAGGGACGCGCCGTGCACCATTCTGAACACGAAGGCGAGGAATATCACCGAGGCGAACATGTAGCCCAGCGGCATCAGCAGCATCCCCGCAAGGCCGGCGAGCAGTATCGCGCGACGCTTGCCGTTATCGAGCATCCAGCCGACGAAGGGGCGGCAGAGCACCGCGACGAGCGAGAACAGCGTCGCGGCCAGCCCCGCCAGCGCCTCACTGCCGCCGAGGCTTTCGATGTAGAACGGGAAGGTGGACAGCAGCATGATGTGGTTCATAAAGACGAGGAAATTGATGACTATTATCAGCACAAAGTTCCGTGTCCAGAGCCGAGGCTTTTCGTTGTTCATTCTTTTAAATCTCCTTTTTTGATAAGAAAAACATCGTGAAAACGACAAAAAGCGTAAGTCCGGGAATAATATCCGGACTTACGCTGTCGCTGCACGATGTTTTCTCGTAATTAAGTTCGATGATATTTTAATGATTTTTCGGAAAATGTCAAGCCTGCTTGCCGAAAAAATTTTCACGGAAGGCCACGGCGGTCGGGCTTGCGGCGACGCCGCCGCGCCCGGTTTCGCGCAGGGCGGAGGGCAGCGCCTCGCCCACGGCGCGCATCGCGTCGATGACCTCGTCCGCAGGGATGCGCGACTCGATGCCTGCGAGGGCAAGCTCCGCCGCGGACAGCGCGTTCATCGCCCCGGCGACGTTGCGCTTGACGCAGGGCACCTCGACCAGCCCCGCGACGGGGTCGCACACCAGACCCATCATGTTCTTCAGCGCTATCGCCACGGCCTGCGCCATCTGCCGCGGGCTGCCGCCGTGCAGGTATACCAGCGCCGCCGCCGACATCGCCGAGGCGGAGCCGATCTCGGCCTGACACCCGGCCTCCGCGCCGGATATCGACGCGCGCGCTGCGATGACCGCGCCGAAGCACGCCGCGACGAACAGCGCCTCGATGAGGCGTTCGTCCGGGCAGCCGAATTTTTCTGCGTAGGGCAGCAGCACCGCGGGCATCACGCCGCAGGCTCCCGCTGTGGGCGCGGCGACGATGCGGTGCATGCAGGCGTTGCATTCGCCCATGCGCAGCGCGGCGGTGAGGATCTCGCCGGTGAAGTCGCCGCCAATCGAGCGGCCGGAGCGGTAGTAGCGCTCCATCTTTGCGCCGTCGCCGCCGCTCAGGCCGCTGCGCGAGCGCTGTTCAGGCTCGTACGAGGCGGCGGCGTCACGCATGGCGCGGAGCCGGCGCGACATTTCGTCCCACGATTTCTGCGGCGCGATGCCGCTTTCGTGGGCGGAGTATTCCATTACGAGCTGCCAGAGCGGAGCGTTCCGCTTTTCACATTCGGCCAGCAGCTCCTCGACGGATGAAAAAATAGACATGACAGACTCCTTGAATTGAGATGATGGGGGGCGCCCCTGTTAGGGGAGCTGTCGCGGCGTTAGCCGCGACTGAGGGGTCGCCGGATTTGGGCAATTACCATTAGATAAAAGACAAGGCAGAATGCAGAAACCCTCTGTCATTCCCCCTAAAGGGACTAGGCGGCAGATCAATGAATCGAGGTATGCCGCCGTCGCGAGGAGCGAAGCGACGTGGGAATCCGGTTCTCTTTGGGGCGGAAGTATGTTTTAGCGCGGTGTGAGGGGGATGCGGATTGCGAAGCCCACCTGAGGTGTAAGTTCGCATTAGCCAAATCAAAGATTTGGATGCTCACTTAAGTTTGCGAACTGGCTTCGCAATGACAGGTTGTTTTTGGATTGGCGCGGCGATTTTCACACGCAGACGGCGTTGAGGATGCCGGGGAGGCGGCGGATGTCAGCGGCGATATCGTCGCTGAGAGTGGCGTCGCACTCGATGACCATCACCGCCGTGCCGCCGCGCGAGCTGCGGTTGACCTGAAACGTCGCAATATTTATCCCGTGCTCGGCCAGCAGCCGCGATACGTCCGCAACGCTGCCGGGCTGATCCTCATTATTGACTATCAGCGTCGGCTGCTCGGCGGAGAAGCACAGCGGCATACCGTTCAGCTGCCGTATCTGTATCCGCCCGCCGCCTATCGACGCGCCGACGACCTCGACGCGCCTTCCGCTGCCGCCCGCCACGCGCAGAAGCACGCTGTTCGGGTGCGCCTCGCGCAAGGTGCATGTGCCGAACTCAAACCTCAGCCCGCGCTCCGCGGCGTACCCGAAGCTGTCCGGTATGCGTGAGTCGTCCGGCTCCATGCCCAGCAGCCCCGCGATGAGCGCCCTGTCCGTGCCGTGGCCGCGGCCGGTATCGGCAAACGAGCCGTGCAGCAGCAGCTCCGCCCACGCAGGCTCCTCGCCCAGCAGACGCCGCGCGACAAGCCCTATGCGCACCGCTCCCGCCGTATGCGAGCTTGAAGGGCCGACCATTATCGGCCCGATAAGATCAAAAATATCCATATCTGCCTCCGTAGGAGTGATATGGATATTATACCCGACCCGCGCCGCGTTTTCAACACTGCATTTGCCGAAGCATCTCACGGCGCAGACGGTCGATTATCTTCTTTTCAAGCCTGCTTATGTAGCTCTGCGAGATGCCCATCATGTCGGCCACCTCCTTCTGCGTGTACTCCCCGGAGCCGGACAGCCCGAAGCGCATGAGGATTATCGTCCTCTCGCGCTCGTTCAGGCAGTCGATGGCCGCCATGAGCATCTGACGGTCGGCATCGTCCTCCAGCGGGCGCGACACCTCGTCCTCGTCCGTGCCGAGAATGTCCGAGAGCAGCAGCTCGTTGCCGTCCCAGTCGGTGTTCAGCGGCTCGTCGAAGCTGACCTCGGTGCGCTGGGCGCTTATCTTGCGCAGGTACATCAGAATTTCGTTCTCGATGCAGCGCGAGGCGTAAGTCGCAAGCTTTATCTTCTTGCCGGAATTGAAGGTGTTCACGGCCTTGATAAGCCCGATGGTGCCGATGGATATCAGATCCTCAATGTTGATGCCGGTGTTCTCAAAGCGCTTCGAGATGTACACGACTAGGCGCAGATTGTGCTCAATAAGCTCGCGCCGCGCGGCGTCATCGCCGCTTTCCAGCCGGGCGACGCACTCGTCCTCCTCGGCCTTTTCCAGTGGCGGCGGCAGTGTGTCGCTGCCGCCGATGTAAAAAACCGAGGGCGGCTCCAGACCGAGTATGGACAGAATTCGCTCGCGGAGAAAGAGGATTTGAGGTTTACATAACATGAATAGCTCCTTTTTGAAATTCAGTTCCGACAGTCATATGACGGCCTCGAAGCCGTCCCCCTGAAGCTCCGGCGACACTGCGGCCAGCAGCTCCGCGCGCGTCTCGCCGCCGACGGTCAATGCGTCCGGGCGGAAGGCCGCCAGCACTCCCGCGCCGCCGACGGCGGAATACGGTATCAGGCGGAACCGGCCGGCAAGCTCCGGGAATCGCGCGGCGCGCTCGACAAGCTCCACGGCGGGGCAGGCGGCAAGGCCGGGGTAGTCTGCGAAAACGGGCGAGAGTGCGTGCGCCGAGACGACCATGACCTCCATGCCGCTGACCGGGTCGAAGAGGGAATTGCCGGTGTCGAGCAGCGCCATGAACCGCGCCTCGCGCCCCAGAAACCGAAGCTCCACGGCGACGCGCTTTTCCTCCGCAAGCCTTGCGCGGCGGCGGAAAATCAGGCTCAGCCCGGCGTAGCACAGCGCGAAGGCCGGGACGAACACCGCAAGCGGCATCGGGGCGCTTCCGCCCGCTTCCGCGGACATCGACATCGCCCACAGCGCCCCGCCGAACGCGGCGGACACCGCCAGAAACACCGCACAGCAGCGCATCGGCCGCTTCTCGCACCCGTAGGCCACGAGCGACATCAGCGCCGCGGCGGCGAGCTTCCCAGGCCACGAGGCGAGAAAGCCCAGCCCCGGCAGGTACACCGCCACGGAATACGCCGCGCCGAGCAGCGCCGCGAGGACGTAGCGCCGCCGCCGGAGGTATAGCCCGCATATCCGCGCCGCGGCGAGACACAGCAGATAGTCCACGCCGAGGTTCAGAAAAAACAGACTGTCTATGTAGATAACTTCCATGCGTTAATTATATGCTTTGCAGGGCGCATAATTTGTCAATTAGGAATTGTCAAAAGAACGAAGCTGTGGTAAAATATAATGGAGTCTGTATATAGGAAAGGAAAATTTTCAGCATGTGGTTCTGGTTTGCGGTCATTGCGCTTCTGTGCTGGAGCGGCTCTGACCTGTTTTCAAAAATCGGCTGTCAGGATGAAAAGGACAAGTATTCTCATCTCAAAATGGTCACGGCAGTCGGTATCGTGATGGGACTTCACGCGGCGTATGAGATATTCATCGGCGGCGTGGAGATAAATTTGAGCATAATTCTCACATATCTGCCCGTTTCGGCGCTCTATATAGTGTCGATGGCGGTGGGATATCTGGGGCTTAGATATATCGAGCTTTCGATATCCTCCCCAATATGCAACAGCTCCGGTGCAATCGTCGCGGTGCTGACGATAATCACGGTCGGCATCGGCGATGAGGTGCCGCCCGTGGCGCTTGTCGCTGTGGCGCTCGTGTGCATCGGCGTTATCGGACTCGGCTTTACCGAGGCGAACGAGGACGAGGAGCTTCGCCGCGCAAGGCAGGACGCCAGCAACCGGCACTACGCCAAGAGCTGGATCGCCATATTTATCCCGATAGTTTATTGTTTGCTTGACGCGCTCGGCACCTTTGCCGACAGCCGCGTGCTTGAGCTTATCGACGAGGACTCCGCAAACGTCGCCTATGAGCTTACCTTCTTCATTGTCGGTCTTGTGTCGCTGTTCTATGTCACGGTCGTGAAGAAGCAGCGCCTTGTCGCAAAGCAGGAAGCGCCGAAGTACACCGGCGCGATATTCGAGACCATCGGCCAGTTCTTCTATATCTACGCCCTTGCCGACACCGAGCACGTCGCCTTTGCCGCACCGATTATCTCCTCCTACTGCGTGGCCTCCGTTGTATGGGGTCGAATATTCCTGAAGGAAAAGCTTTCCAAGAAGCATTATCTGTGCATCCTCACGGTCGTTATCGGCATCGTGATAATGGGCATACTTGATATATAAAGGAGAAGCGATATGAATCCTGTTTACAAGCGCGTCGTACTCAAGATAAGCGGCGAGGCTCTCGCCGTGGAGAAGCATACCGGCTTCGATTTCGACTTTGTGTCCAAGGTCTGCGCTACGGTCAAAAAGTGCGCGGAGATGGGCGTCGAGGTCGGCATCGTCATCGGCGGCGGCAACTTCTGGCGCGGCGTCAAGGACGGCGCGGGCAAGGTCGAGCGCGTCAGCGCCGACAGGATGGGTATGCTCGCAACCTGCATGAACTGCCTTGCGGTGTGCGACGTGTTCCGCCAGATGGGCGCGAAGGCCAGAGTTATGACCGCGGGTGACATCATGGGTGTCGGCGAGCGGTACGACACGAGAAAGAGCATCGAATACATGCAGCAGGGCGAGATAGTCCTCTTTGCCGGCGGCAGCGGCGCGCCCTTCTTTTCCACCGATACCGCGGCGGTGCTGCGCGCGGCGGAGATACACGCCGATGCGATACTGCTTGCAAAGAACATAGACGGCGTATATTCCGCCGACCCGAGAACCGACGCGAGCGCGGTAAAGTTCGACGAGATAAGCTATGACGAGGTGCTGGCGCGGCATCTCGCGGTCATGGATACGACCGCGACGAGCCTTGCCATGGATAACGACATCCCGGTCATCGTGTTCGCGCTGGCGGAGCCTGATAATATAGTCCGCGTCCTCGGCGGGGAAAAGCTCGGTACGCTGGTTAAATAAGCAATTAAATCAACATAATCAACATAAACGGAGGTAAAACCATGTCCGACTACAAAGAATTTGAAACAAAAATGAAGAAGACCTGCGAGGCGCTCAGCACTCAGCTCGCAACCATCCGCGCCGGCCGTGCCAATGCCGCAGTGCTCGACCAGATCGAGGTCGACTACTACGGCTCCCCCACGCCCATCCAGCAGGTCGCGTCCATCGCCACGCCCGACCCCCGCTCCCTGCTGATCCAGCCTTGGGACGCGAGCGTCCTCAAGGGCATCGAGAAGGCTATCCTTGCCTCCGATCTCGGTATCAACCCCCAGAACGACGGGCGCATGATCCGCCTCGTCTTCCCGCCGCTCACCGAGGAGCGCCGTAAGGAGCTGGTCAAGCAGACTAAGAAGTACGGCGAGGAATACAAGGTCGCCATCAGAAACGTCCGCCGCGAGGCTATCGAGAAGTTCAAGAAGCAGCAGAAGGCTTCCGAGATCACCGAGGACGATTACAAGAACGCCGAAAAGGACATCCAGAAGCTCACCGACGATTACGCCAAGGAAATCGACAAGATAATCGCCGCCAAGGAAAAAGAGCTTACCGAGATCTGAGATGGCGTGGTTTAAAAAGAGAAATACGGCGGGGGAGCGGGATACATCCGGCCTTCCCCGCCATATTGCCATTATACTTGACGGCAACGGCCGCTGGGCGAAAAAGCGCGGTCTGCCGAGAACCGCGGGACACGCCGCCGGTTCGGAGAATTTCAGAAAAATCGCAACCTACTGCAAGGACATCGGCGTCGATTACCTCACGGTGTACGCCTTCTCGACCGAGAACTGGAAGCGCCCGGAGGACGAGGTCAAGTCTATAATGAAGCTGCTGGAAAAGTACCTCCACGAAGCGATAGACACCATGGAGCGCGACAAAATACGCATGAAGGTGTTCGGCAACGTGACGGCGCTCAGCCCGGAGCTTCAGCAGCTTGTTGCAAAGACCAACGAGATATCCGAGCGCTACGAGGGCTTTCAGGCGAACATCTGCCTCAACTACGGCGGGCGTGACGAGATAATCCACGCCGCGAAGCGCTATGCGCGCGACGTCGCCGAGGGCAGGGCGGACGGCGAACTGACCGAGGAGCAGTTCTCCGGCTACCTCTATTCCGCCGGCATCCCCGACCCCGACCTGATGATCCGCCCCGGCGGGGAGCAGCGGATATCGAACTTCCTGCTGTGGCAGTGCGCGTATTCGGAGTTTTACTTCACGGACGTGCTGTGGCCGGACTTCACGCCGCATGAGCTGGACAAGGCCATCGCCGCCTTCCGGCACCGCGACAGGCGCTACGGCGGGGTGAAGAACCCGTGACGGAGATACAGACGCGGCTCTTCGCCCTGCGGGACGAGGGGTTCAAAGCGTTTAACTGGAAGCTTATGCCGACGGTTGCGCCCGAAACGGTTATAGGCGTGCGCACCCCGGCGTTGCGCGCTCTGGCGAAGGAGCTGCGCGGGACGGAGACGGCGAAGCGGTTCATGGCGGCGCTGCCGCACGGGTATTTTGAGGAGTACGCGCTGCATGCGTTCCTGATAGAGCACATCGGCGATTACGCGGACTGCGTCGCGGCGCTGGAGCGGTTTTTGCCCTATGTCGACAACTGGGCGACCTGCGATCAGCTCAATCCGAAGGTGCTCGGCGCGCACAGGGCGGAGCTTATGGGGAACATTCGCCGCTGGATAGCGTCTGAGCATGTGTACACGCGGCGCTATGCGATAGGGCTGCTGATGCGTTGGTACCTCGGCGAGGACTTCCGCGCGGAGTATGCGGACATCGCCGCCGCGGCGGACGACGGGCGCTTCGGCGGGTACGATAAATATTATCTGAACATGATGCAGGCGTGGTATTTTGCGACGGCGCTTGCAAAGAATTATAATGAGGCGCTGCCGTATCTTGAGGAGCGCCGGCTCGCGCCGTGGACGCACAACAAGACCATCCAGAAGGCGATAGAGAGCTACCGCGTGACGGATGAGCATAAGGCGTATCTGCGAACGATTAGGGTGTGATGGCGGCGGGACGGCACAGAGGCCGTCCCGCGAATCCGCGGTTATGCACCAAATGAAAAATCAGTGCAACAGGCCGAAATAACCTGTCATTCCGAGACCGGTGCTCACACCTAAGTGAGCATCCAAATCTTTGATTTGGCTAATGCGAACTTACACCTCAGGCGGGTCGTGGAAATCCGAATCTCCTATGCACAGCGCAAAAACATACTGCTGACTCAAGGATAACGGATTGCCACGTCGCTTTGCTCCTTGCGACGGCGGCATACCTCGATTCATTGATCTGCCGCCTAGTCCCTTTAGGGGCAATGACAGAGGTTTTCTTAATATTGCCTTTTCTTTTTCCTACTGGCAATTCCTCAACACTGGAGACCCCTCAGTCAGCTTCGCTGACAGCTCCCCTAAGAGGGGAGCCAAGGGAGTGCGGCGCACAACCGCAACATTCATCACATGATTTGCAGACACTGCGGCATAGCCGCACAATATACACATGCATGAGATATACAAAAGAGGTATCAACATGGTAAATTCCATTTCAATACTCGGCTGCACCGGTTCCATCGGGAGGCAGACAATCGCAGTTGCCGAGCACATCGGTATGCGCGTCGCGTCGCTGACCGCGAACAGAAAAATCGACCTGCTCGAAGAGCAGGCCAGACGGCTCAAGCCCGAATTCGTCGCGGTCTACGACGAGGACGCGGCAAAGCAATTCAGAATTGCCGTCGCGGACACGGACATCCGCGTCGGCACCGGCATGGCCGGTCTCATCGAGGCCGCGACACTCGCCTCATCCGACTGCGTGGTGACGGCGGTGTCGGGCGCGGTCGGGCTGAAGCCGACGCTTGCCGCCATCGACGAGAAAAAGCGCATTGCGCTTGCAAACAAGGAGACGCTTGTCTGCGCCGGCAGTATCGTCATGCGCCGCGCCAAGGAAAAGGGCGCGGAGATAGTCCCGGTCGATTCCGAGCACTCCGCCATCTTCCAGTGCCTTATGGGGCGCGGGAAGGGCGAGCTTAAAAAGATCCTGCTCACCGGTTCCGGCGGCCCCTTCCGCGGCAGACCCCGCGAGGAGCTGGAGGACGTCACGCCCGAACAGGCCGTGAAGCATCCCAACTGGAGCATGGGCGCAAAGATATCAGTTGACAGCGCAACGATGATGAACAAGGGGCTTGAATTTATCGAGGCCATGCATCTTTTCGGCGTGACTCCGGATGATATTGAAGTAGTAATACACCCGCAGAGCGTCATACACTCTATGGTAGAGCTTGTTGACGGTACGGTCATTGCCCAGCTCGGCGTGCCGGACATGGGGCTTCCCATTCAGCTTGCGCTGACATATCCGGAACGCCGCGAGTCGATGTTTGACAGGCTCGACTTCCGGAGACTGAAGGATCTCAGCTTTGAGGCGCCGGACTACGAAAAGACCCCCTGCCTGCGTCTTGCTATGGACGCTGCAAGAGCGGGAGGCACCGTGCCCTGCGTGATGAGCGCGGCGAACGAAGTGGCAGTCGGACTCTTCTTGCAGCATAAGCTGGGCTACAACCGCATTTACGACTGCGCCGCCGCCGCGGTGGACGCGCTGGGCAGCGCACAGGAAGCAGATCTGGAAACCATACTGGCAGCCGACGCCGCCGCCAGAGCATTTGTCAGGGAGCATTATTCAAAATGACTATTGTCTACATCCTCATAGCGATCCTTATCTTCGGCGTGCTCATCATCATCCACGAGCTTGGCCACTTCGCCGCGGCGAAAGCCTGCGGAGTGCGGGTGGAGGAGTTCGCGGTCGGCATGGGCCCCGCCATATTCAAAAAGCAGAAGGGCGAGACGACCTATTCCCTGCGCTGCATCCCCTTCGGCGGCTTCTGCGCCATGACCGGGGAGGACGAGGAGTCGAAAGACCCGCGCGCGTTTACGAATCAGGCCGCGTGGAAGCGCGTGATAATCCTTGCAGCCGGTTCGTTTATGAACTTCGTGCTGGGCTTTGTCATCGTCGCGTGCCTCTACGCCAACGCGCAGGCCTTCCGCGTGCCGGTGCTGGCGGGCTTTATCGAGGGCTGTCCCTACGAGAGCGCCGAGGGGCTTCAGCAGGGCGACAGGTTTTACAGCATCGACGGGCACAGGATATACCAGTATTACGACGTGTCCGACTTCATCTCCAAGGGCGACGGAAGCTATGACATCGTCGTCATCCGCGACGGGAAAAAGGTGAAGCTTGAGGATTTCGAGCTTGTGCCGCTGGAATACGAGGGCTACGAGAACAAGATGTACGGCTTTCTGTTCGGCGTCGAGGAGGCAACGATAGGGGCGAAGATAGAGAACACGTGGAACACCTGCATGGAATTCGTGCGCATGGTGTGGATGGGACTTTCCGAGCTCGTGAGCGGCAACGTCGGCGTGAAGGACATGGCGGGGCCTGTCGGCATCGTGGATATGATGGCGCAGACGGGCGAGCAGGCCGAGTCCGTGAGCGACGCGCTCTTCAGCATCTTCTATTTCGGCGCGTTCATCGCGGTGAACCTCGCAGTTATGAACATGCTGCCGATCCCCGCGCTTGACGGCGGCAGAGTGTTCCTGCTCATCATCACATGTATAATAGAAGCGATAAGCCGCAAAAAGCTCGACCCCAAGTACGAGGGCTACATCCACGCCGCCGGTATGGTACTGCTGCTGGCGCTGATGGTGTACGTGATGTTCAACGATATAATCAGGATAGTGACAGGCTGATGAAAAGAGAAAACACAAAAAGAATAAACGTGGGCGGCGTCGCGGTCGGCGGCGGGGCGAAGGTCTCCGTGCAGTCGATGTGCAGCACCAAGACATGGGACGCCGAGGCCACGGCGGCGCAGATATGCGAATTTGCCGCCGCGGGCTGCGACATCGTGCGCGTCGCGGTGCCGGATATGCGCTCGGCGCAGGCAATATCTGAGATAAAGGAGCGGGTGGATATGCCGCTGGTTGCGGACATCCATTTCGACTACCGGCTCGCCCTTGAGGCGGCGGCGCGCGGCGCGGACAAGATACGCATCAACCCCGGCAACATCGGCGGGGAGGAGAACGTCAAGGCCGTGGCCGAAGCCTGCCGCGCGCGGAATATCCCGATCCGCATCGGCGTGAACGCCGGGAGCTTAGAGGCGAGGCTCATCGAAAAATACGGGCACCCCTGCCCGGAGGCGATGGTCGAGAGCGCGAGGGGACACGTCGCGCTGCTGAATAAATTCGGCTTCGACGATATCTGCCTCTCGCTCAAGACCTCGTCCGTGCCGCTGACGATAGCGAGCTACCGCATGGCGGCGGAGTGCTTTCCGTACCCGCTGCACCTCGGCGTGACCGAGACGGGCACGGAGTGGAACGGGACGATACAGTCCGCCGTCGGCATAGGCACACTCCTGTGCGAGGGCATCGGCGACACGATACGCGTTTCCTTGACCGCCGACCCCGTGCGCGAGGTCGCGGCGGGCGTTGCGATACTCAAGGCCGCGGGGCTGCGCTCCGGCGGCGTGAAGTTCGTCTCCTGCCCGACCTGCGGCAGGACGGAAATCGACCTCATCTCCCTTGCAAAGGACGTCGAGGCGCGGGTCAAGGACATCGACCGCGACATCACCGTCGCCGTCATGGGCTGTGTAGTCAACGGCCCCGGCGAAGCGCGCGAGGCCGACTACGGCATCGCGGGCGGCAAGGGCAAGGGCATACTTTTCAAGAAGGGGCAGGTGCTCGGCACCTACCCGTATGAGCGCCTGTGCGACGCGCTCATAGAGCTTATAGAAAACGACAAGGAGCAGCAATGAGCGAGCATACACCGTTTCTCAAAATATTTCCGGGCTGTGCCGATCTGGCGGCGTTCAGCGGCGGGCTTGACAAGGCGTATGTGACGGATGTGCAGGTGGACGCGTCGGAGATGACGATGACAGTCGCGGCGTGGTTCGCGGCGATGCCGTCTCCCGCCGAGCTTCAGACCCTGAGCGAGCGGCTGAAGGCCGACTACGGGCTGAGCGGCGTCGGCATGGCGCCGGACTTTCCGCGCCCGAAGCTCGCCTCCACCTCCGCGACGACCGGCAAAGCCCCCAACCCCGGCGACGCGCCGAAGGGCGACGTGATCTACGGCCGCGCGATAAAGCAGCACCCCGTGCCGATGAATACGCTGAGTCTCGAATCTGGCAAGGTGACGGTCGAGGGCGACGTCGTCGCCGTGACGAGCCGCGTGCTCCAGAAGCGCGGCGGCGCGGTGCTGGGCTTCGATATCACCGACCGCAGCAGCTCTATCAAGATATCCCGCTTTCTCCGCTCCGACGACGACCAGTCCATCATCGACAAGGTCAAGGTGGGCGACCATCTCATCGTGCAGGGCGAGATAATATACAGCAAATACGACGACGACATGGTTCTCGACCCGCGCAACATCGTCAAGGGCAAGCGCTACATACGCCCCGACAACGCCGAGGAAAAGCGCGTGGAGCTGCATCTGCACACCCGCTTCTCCGCGCTCGACGCGCTGACCGACCCCGCGAAGGTCGTGGAGCGCGCCGCGTACTGGGGTATGCCCGCCATCGCCGTGACCGACCATGGCGTCGCACAGGCGTTCCCGGATATGTGGAAGGCCGGGAAAAAGTACGGCGTCAAGATAATCTACGGCATGGAAGCCTACTTCGTCAACGATATGGACGGCAACAACGCCGTCATCGGCAAGAGCAAGCTCCCGCTTGACACGGAGTTTGTCGCCTTCGATATCGAGACGACGGGACTCAACGCCATGAACGACCGCATGACCGAGATAGGCGCGGTCATATTCTCCGGCGGCGAGATAAAGGAGGAGTTTAACACCTTCGTCAACCCCCAGCGGCACATCCCGCCCGACATCACCCAGCTTACCGGCATCCGCGACAGCGACGTCGCCGACGCGCCGCTTGAGAAAGAGGCGATGGAGATGTTCCTGAAGTTCGCCGGGAACAGGCCGCTCATCGCGCACAACGCGCATTTCGACGTCGGCTTCATGGCCGCCGCGTCGAACCGCTGCGGGCTGAGGTTTTCGCCGGTGTTCCTCGATACGCTGGCGCTGTCGCAGGCGCTGCTGCCGGAACTGAAGCGCTTCAAGCTCGACATCGTCTCGAACCACCTCAACCTCCCGCAGTTCAACCACCACCGCGCCTCGGACGACGCGATGGTCGTCGCGCGCATGATGGACAAGTTCCTGCCCATGCTGCGCCAGCAGGGCGCGCGGACGCTCGACGATATCGAGACCGTGTACCACTCCCTGCGCCGCACGGACATCGCCAAGACCTACCACATGATCCTGCTGGTCAAGAACAAAAAGGGACTGAAGAACCTATACGAGATGATCTCCCAGTCCTATCTGAAATATTTCCACCGCTCCCCGACGATACCGAAGAGCCTGCTGATACAGCACCGCGAGGGCATCATCGTCGGCTCCGCCTGCGGCATGGGCGAGCTGTACGGCGCGGTGATGAAGGGCGCGAGCGAGAAGGAACTGAAAAAGATCGCGTCGTTCTACGATTACCTTGAGATACAGCCGATATGCAATAACGGCTTCCTCGTGGATAACGGCGTCGTGAAGGACGTGACCGTGCTTCAGGACTATAACCGCACTATCCTTGAGCTTGGCCGCAAGCTCGATAAGCCCGTCATCGCCGCGAGCGACGTGCACTTCCTCGACCCGGAGGACGAGCAGTACCGCAAAATTTTGCAGGCCGCGAAGAAATTTTCGGACGCCGACCGCGGCTGCCCGATATATTTCCGCACGACCGACGAGATGCTGGCGGAGTTCGAATACCTCGGCAAGGACGTGGCGCGCGAGGTCGTCATTACGAATACCCGCGCCATTGCAGACCAGGTCGAGGAGATAGAGCTCTTGCCGAAGGATCTCTTCCCGCCGAAGATAGAGCGCTCCGCCGAGCAGCTCAAGGAGCTGGTTTACTCGAAGATGCACCGCATCTATGGCGAGGAGCCGCCCGCAATAGTCAAGGATCGAGTCGATGTTGAGCTCAACACCATACTTGACCACCATTACGACGTTATCTATATGAGCGCGCAGAAGCTGGTTCAAAATTCGCTTGAAAACGGCTATCTGGTCGGCTCACGAGGCTCGGTCGGCTCGTCCATGGTCGCCTTCATGTCCGGCATCACGGAGGTCAACTCCCTTCCGCCGCACTATGTCTGCCCTAAGTGCAAGCACTCCGAGTTTGTGACCGACGGTAGCTACGGCTGCGGCGCGGATATGCCCGAGAAGGACTGCCCCGAATGCGGAACGCGCATGAACAGGGACGGCTTTGATATCCCGTTTGAGACGTTTCTGGGCTTCCCCGGCAACGAAAAGACCCCGGATATCGACCTCAACTTCTCCGGCGAGTATCAGGCTAAGGCGCATAAATATACGGAGACGCTTTTCGGCTCCGACCATGTTTTCCGCGCCGGCACCATCGGTACCCTTGCCGAAAAAACCGCCTATGGCTATGTCAAAAAGTACCTTGAGGAGCGCGGGATAAAGACGACGAAGGCCGAGGAAAACCGCCTTGCGCTCGGACTCGTCGGCATCAAGCGCACCACGGGTCAGCACCCCGGCGGGCTCGTCGTTGTGCCGCAGGATATGGACGTGACGGATTTCTGTCCCGTGCAGCACCCGGCGGACGACCCGAACAGCGATATAATCACCACCCATTTTGAATATCACTGCATGGAGGCAAACCTCCTCAAGCTTGACGAGCTCGGTCACGATGACCCGACCATGATACGCATGATGGAGGATCTCTCCGAGCAGATGGGCGAACGGGTAGATGCGCAGAAGATACTGCTTTCAGACCCCGAAACCATGTCGATATTCACAAGCCCCGCCATTCTCGGACTGCCCGATGACGACCCGATAATCGGCAAGACCGGCACCATCGGCATCCCCGAGTTCGGCACGCCCTTTACAAGGCAGATGCTTGTCGATACCCAGCCCAAGCAGTTTGACACGCTGATAAGGCTCTCCGGCTTCTCCCACGGCACCGACGTTTGGGCGGGCAACATCCGCGACCTTATAGTAAACGGCATTGCGACCGTTAACGAGACGGTCGGCTGCCGCGACGATATCATGATTTATCTCATCTCCGTAGGCATTGCCCCGGCGCTGGCCTTTAAGACCATGGAGGCCGTGCGTAAGGGCAAAGTCAAAAAGAGCGGCGAATTCCCGGGAGACGCGGAGCAGCAGATGCGCGACAGGGGAGTGCCGGACTGGTATATCGAGTCCTGCCGTAAGATAGCCTATCTTTTCCCGAAGGCGCACGCGGTCGCATATGTCATGATGGCGTTCAGGATAGCGTGGTTTAAGGTGCATAAGCCGCTGGCCTTTTATTCGGCGTATTTCTACCGGCGCAGTCAGAAGGGCGGCTTTGACGCTGCCATGATGACGGGCGGCACGGACGATGTTCGCCGCCGCATAAACGATATGCGCCGCCGCAGCGACCTCACCGCGAACCAGGAGGATCTGCTGGTCACACTGGAGGCCGTGTACGAGTTCAACATGCGCGGCTTCGAGTTTGCGCCGATAGACCTGTATGAGTCGGACGCGACGAAGTTCGTGCTTGCGGACGAGAAGCGCCTGCGCCCGCCGTTCGTAGCCATCTCCGGCCTCGGCGAGTCGGCGGCGCTCGACCTCGCGCACATCAAGGAGAGCGGGAAGCGGTACATCTCCGTCGAGGAGCTGAGCCGCGACTGCCCCAAGGTCAGCCAGACGCATCTTGAGCAGCTGAAAGCCCTCGGCGCGCTCGGCGATATGCCTGAGAGCAGCCAGATTAATCTGTTCGAGCTGTGAATGTGAATGTGTGAAGAGAATCCCCCCAATGCGTTCCGCATTGGGGGGATTGTGCTGTGGGGGGGGATGAGCGGGACGGCACAGCGGCCGTCCCCTACGGCGGGGGTGTGGTGCGCAGTTTCTTTTCCCTATTGGCACTTTCTGTACACCGGCGACCCCTCAGGCGGCCGATGGCCGCCAGCTCCCCTAGAAGGGGCGCCAAGGGGGCGGTGCAGCAACAGAGGTGCGGCCTAGGGGCGCCGAGGGGGGGCGGCGACGGCAATGCCAACCAGAGCGTCAACGATACTGCGCCTAACGCGGTCTGTGAATATTGTATTAAATTCCAGCGCCAAAACAGTGCAAAGTGCCGAAACGTGCTCGCGCTGTCGGCAAATCGACCGTTTTCTATTGACTTAACGGCAAAAAATGTTTAGAATTATTCACGAAACTGGTATAGGCCAATAGGAGTACACCAGACAAGGACGGTGATGACGTGAGCGCAGGTTCTGCCCAGCCTATCTATAAGCTTATCAAGGACGACATCCTCAGGCAGATAGAAGAAAAAATTTACGGGCCGAATCAGTGCCTTCCGTCCGAGCGCGATCTCAGCGCCAAGTACGACACGACGAGAATGACCGTGCGCCACGCGCTGAACGACCTTGAGGCCGACGGCGTCGTATACCGCATTCAGGGCAAGGGCACCTTCGTTGCCGCAAACAAGGTCGTGCAGCCGCTGATGCGCGCGTCCGGCTTCTCGCAGGATATGCTCCGCCGCGGCAGAAAGCCCAGCTCTAAGGTGCTGTTCGCGGGCGTGATGAAGGCCGACCACATTATCGCAAAGGATCTGCACATCGGCGTCGGGCAGGAATACGTGCTGATAAAGCGCCTCCGCCTTGCCGACGATACGCCGATGGCCATCGAGTCCACCGCGCTCAGCCGCGAGCTTTGCGGCGACATTCTCGGCACCGATCTCGACCACGGCTCGCTCTACGAAAAGCTGCGCGGCCGCGGGCTCAAGCTCGTCACCGGCAACCAGTACATGGAGGCTGTGCTCGCTACCGCCGAGCAGGCGGAGCTGCTTCAGATTCCCAAGGGCGCGGCGGTGCTGCACATCGAGCGGCATGTGTCCGACGAGCTTGGCCGCCCTGTCGAGGCAACGTATTCCGTCTACCGCGGGGATCAGTACAGGCTGTTTATCGAGTTCGACAGCATCGGATGATGCTGGGGCGGGACGTGATGCCAAACCGACGCTATGGCCTCCATTTACACAAGGGAGCCAAGGCCAAATCTTGAAACCGCCTTTTCTTTTACCTAATGGCAGTAGTCCGAGACTGGAGACCCCTCAGTCACGGCTAACGCCGCGCCAGCTCCCCTGGAAGGGGCGCCGCTACGCGGCAAAGGTTTTAGATTCAGCGACGATTTGTTCTATAATGCAAGGCGTATGCTTTGCGGGACGGCACAGAGACCGTCCCCTACGAAAAATTCCGGCACATGCACTTACTCACATTGTCATCTTTGCCCGGAGACGGGCTGGAGATAAAATTTTAATAAGGAGAATAACAATGAAAAAGATCATCGCAATGCTTCTGGCTCTGGTCATGGTGTTTGCGCTGTGCGCCTGCGGCTCTCAGCCCGCAGCCGAGCAGACTCAGGCTCCCGCCGCAGAAGAGTCCAAGGCTCCCGCAGAGGAAACCCCCGCTGCCGCAGAGGACACCATCACCGTTATGGTCCCCCCTGTGACCGGCACCTACCTCGACGACATCGACAAGTGGGCCGCTGAGTTCACCGAGATGTACCCCAACCTCCACATCGAAGTCATCAAGACCTCTTGGGACGATCACAACAGCAAGCTGTCTACCATGGCTACCTCCGGCGAGGCTCCTGACATCGCCGAGGTCTCCTACGCCACCATCGGCTCCCTCGTAGAGCTGGGCGTCGGCGTTGAGATCGCTGACTACATGGACGCTGACAGACTCAACGACTACGACCAGAACGCTATGGACTACATGTCCATCGAAGGCAAAGCCTACGGTCTGCCCCTCTACATAACCATCCAGTCTCTCGGCGCAAACCGTGAGATGCTCGAAGCCGCCGGCGCTGACGTCGCAAAGATCCAGTCCGAAGGCTGGACCTACGAGGAGTTCCTTGAGATCCTCAAGGCCGGTACCACCTCCGACTGCTTCGGCTTCGTATTCGCTAACTCCGGCGTCACCGCCTCCGACGTTCCCAACATCATGGGCGTCATGGCCGGTCTCACCAACGCTTTCACCGACGATCTCAAGTACGCTTTCACCTCTGACAACATGCTCAACCTCCTCAACGCCATCGAAGAGATGACCAAGGCCGGTTACATGCCCAACTACGGTGTCGAGGCCGGTCAGCGCATGGTCATGTGCCAGCAGGGCAAGGCCATGATCTTCGGCAAGGCGATGCCTCTGTTCGAGAACAACATCAACAAGAACAACGCAGCCCTTGAGGCAAACGACGGCACCGCCGTTGAGAACTCCATCGCTCTGACCTACGCGTTCCTCCCCATGCCTCACATGGACGGCGTGCAGGAAGCCTGCTTCGGTTCCGTTGACGGTCTCGTTGCTCTCCGCAACAACAACACCACCGATGAGCACCTGAAGAACGTCTGCCTGTTCCTCGACTACCTCTGCTCCGGCGACCGTGCCGCGGCAGTTGACTCCACCCTGCTCCTCGACCCCGTCTGCCAGTCCGGCCGTGACGTGTATGCAAACTACGCTCCCGAAGGACTTGACGAGGGCAACGTCGCCTGCGCAGCCCGTGAGATCGGCCTCGTCGTCGCTCCTCCCGCCGGCATCACCGCAGAGCAGTCCGCCAATGCAAAGATCATCATGGACGAGGTCATCGTGCCGAAGTTCCAGTCTCTGCTCGCTGGCGAAGCCACCGCTCAGGAAGTCTTTGACGCCATCAACGAGAAGGCTGTTGAGCTGTTCGGCGCTGACGGCATCGTCACCGGTCTTCTCTGATTTGACTGATCGCTGATTATTCCTAGGCATAGATAATACCTGCCCTGCCCGGCTGAGGCCGGGTGGGGCAGGTAATTTAAATTTGACGGGGGACAGAGAGTGCCAATAGGGAAAAGAAAAGGCAGGGTATAGAAAACCACTGTCATTCTCCCTAAAGGGACTAGGCGGCAAATCAATGAATCGTGGTATGC
>URPD01000009.1 GCA_900549645.1 uncultured Eubacteriales bacterium | reverse complement strand
ACGAGATAAACGCTGAAGGCATCTAAGCGTGAAACTCCCCCTAAGATAAGATCTCCCATCCATTATGGAGTAAGGGTCGAAGAAGACTACTTCGTTGATAGGCCAGCGGTGTAAGCGCAGTAATGTGTTCAGCCTACTGGTACTAATAACCCGAGGGCTTGACCTATATTTTGCAGGCAAACCCCTTGCTTTACCTCTCCTCTGTTTAGTTTTCAGGGTACAGTTCCTGAATATAGTTGGTGTTTTTAACGGTGAGGGTCCACCTGTTCCCATTCCGAACACAGAAGTTAAGCTCACCAGTGCCGACAATACTTGTCTGGAGACGGACTGGAAAGATAGGTCAACGCCAACATAGAGCCGCTTATTTAAGCGGCTCTGATTTTTTATGTTTGAATTCTCTTGTGCTTTTATATATAATTCAAGTAGATATGTAGGGAGGTATGTTTATGATCCGCCAGATAATAAACATAGATGAAGAAAAGTGTATCGGCTGCGGCAAATGCGCCGCGGCGTGTCACGAAAGCGCGATTACAATTATCAGCGGAAAGGCAAAGCTTATCCGAGACGATTACTGCGACGGGCTTGGCAATTGCCTGCCGGTGTGTCCTGCGGGCGCGATAAGCTTTGTAGAGCGCGAAGCGGCGGAATATGATGAGTCTGCCGTGAAGGAGAACAAAGCGCGCATCGCGGCCACCGAAGCTGAGGCGAGAGAAAGCCAGCTCGGCAATTGGCCGGTTCAGCTGAAGCTGTTGCCGCCGGTGTCGCCTGTTTTCCGCGGCGCGGATATTCTGATAGCTGCAGACTGCACGGCCTATGCTTTCGCGGGCTTCCATGAGCGCTTCATCGCAGGACGCACCGTTATTATCGCATGTCCGAAGCTCGACGCCACTGATTACAGCGAGAAGCTCCAGCAGATATTTATGCTCAACAACATCAAGAGCATCGTTGTGACCCGTATGCAGGTGCCGTGCTGCGGCGGCCTTGTGCGTATGGTTCAGGCGGCAATGGAGCGAAGCGGAAAGGCTATTCCATGCGAGGTCTATACTATCTCAAACTCCGGCCAGATTTTGAATAAGGAAACTATATAAAAACAAGGCGGATCGACGATCCGCCTTGTTTTTCAATGTCCTTTGTGCTTTTCCCGGCGCTGCTCCTGTTTTTGCAGAAAGCGCCGGTCTTTCTCGGCTTTTCTTGCCTCGCGGCTTATGCTCTGACGCAGTTTCTTGTTCTGCTCATGCTGAAGCTTGAGCGCCTCCTGCGCCTTTGTGCCGATACCGCGCGGTTCAAGCTGACGTTTGATTTCACTTTGCAGCCGCTTCGGATTCAGTCGCCGCTCGGAAAGCGTGCCGCCTTGGAGCTTTGGACTGAAGCTGAGGCCGTGCCAGTTTCTCAACAGAAACTCGTGAACCTCATAATCCTTTGGCTCCGCGCCGAAGGTGATCTTGCACACCTCATATGCGCCGTCTGATTCTCGCTCGTATAGGCCGATCCAGAACGGCGCTTCAAAGGTGACAGTCAGGCTTGCTTTTGTCGTGGACACTGTTCGTTCCTCCTTATTGCTGTGTACGGGGAACGGACAACCAAAGGAGGCAGGTTACTGACGCCTGACGGCGCTCCCGGACTACCTACCGGGACGTGTTTTTATCCCCTACCATAATTATACACCGCGCGGCGCTGAGCCGCAATAGGATTCTGCGGTCAGGCTTTCTTCTTCGGCTCGACGGCGATCCATATCTCACATTGATAGTCTGGATCCTTCACGTTCGCGGAGGGGTAGACCTCAAGCTCCACGCCGTTTGCGTATTCGTAATCGCTGGTCGTGAAGAAGTCCGTGTTTATCTCCATATACGTCTTCCGGAACGCCTCAGGCATCGGGCCGCGTGCCTTGAAGACCGCGTATGTGTGCGCGGGCAGCTCAACCACATCTATGCCGTCGCCGCCGGTCACAGCGTCGCGGCAGGCCGCGGCAATGCCGTAGGGGAAGCTGCTGCCGTCGAGAAATTCGGTGAAGCAGATGCCGAGTATTCCGTCGAATGGGTTCGGCTGTGCCATGAGCGAGCAGAGACGCGGAATAGTTCCGTCGGCTCCGCATTCGCGCCAGAACGCAGATATCGGCTCGTAGGCAACCTCATTCTCGGCGGGCTTCGTGACGCTTATCCTGCGGCACGCGACTTTTATCGCGCCCATCTTTTCAATTCTGTAATCCATCATGTTTCCTCCTGTAATGGTAAGCTTCACAGAGATGCGGGAAAAGCTGCGCACATGACCGCCCTGACGCGCCGCCGACGGGGATATGCCGTGGAAGCGTGTGAAGGCGCGGGAAAAGCTCTCCGGCGTGTCGTAGCCGTACTTGAGCGCCGTGTCGATAACGCGGCTGTGCTTGAGAAAAAGCTCCTGACCGGCGAGCGACAGCCGCCGCATACGGATGTAATCGCCGAAGCTGTACCCTAACAGAATGCCGAACACGCGCTGAAAATGAAAGCTTGACGACAACGCGCGGCGTGCGGCCTCCTCGTAGTCGATCTCGCCGGTCATATTCTCCTCAGTATAATCGACGGCGCGCTGAATCCCTGTTATCCAGTCCATGCTCTCCCTCCCTCTGTGAATCTATTATACCGCAGTTGAAACGCGATTTCCTGATTTGCAGTGCTGTCAGGTGCCATGCAGCATTATAACCGTCCCGCGCGGCCGCGGCAACACCTTTCAGCGGGCGGCGGCATATAATAAGCCCGGATGGGTGATGCACATGGACAATAACGAGATAATGAAGAGCCTTGAGGGCTTTGACGAGGTGTGGAAGCGCGTGACCGCGGCGCGGCCTGAGGCTGCAAAGCCGCCCATGCGTTCCGGCGGTGCCGCCGAGCTGATGCCCGGCAAAAAGCCGCAGAGCCGCGCGGTGCGCTTTTGCCCGCCGCATAAGTGATTATATGGACTGATCCCCCGAATTGCTCGTTGCCAAGAGCGGTTCGGGGGTATATAATGAATCCAAATATAACATAAACAGGAGATGCGACATATGCCAACGACATGGAACCGCTCCCCGGAGGAGTTTCATAAAATATACATCGCCAACACCGACGCCTTTTACCGCGTCGGCAGCTTTGCGCTCTCGGACGAGCTGGACAAGTTCGTGACCCGCTGTGCGCTGGAGCTGTGGAGCAAGGCGGGCAGCATAGGCCAGCATCACGTCGATATGGCCAACCAGATATACTCCAAGAACCGTCCAGAGCCGCACTGGCTGCTGTGGAATCTGACCAGCTCCGTCTGCGAAAGCGACATGTTCATGCCGCCGGTGTTTTTCTGGGATCTTGCCGAGCGCGACGCGAAGCGCGGCACCGAGGCTTCGCGCACATTTATCCGTATGCTCACCAACATTCTGCTCTACCTCGCCGCCGCGGACGACGACGTGAGCTACGCCGAGGCCGAGTATATCACCGAGTGCGGCGACAAACTGGCCGCGATATGCGACACCTCCGGCGTGAAAAAGTCGAAGGAGACGCTTAATCCGCTGGACTTCGTCACGAACATGGAGCCGGGCTTCACGGAGAAGCACCCGGCCGCACGGCAGACCTCCGGCGGGGAGACGGCGGCGCCCAAGCCCGCGCAGTCTGAGGAGGAGAAGCCGAGCCTTGAAGAGCTGCTTGCACAGCTTGACGCGCTGGTCGGGCTGGAAGAGGTGAAGAAGGACGTGAAGAGCCTTATAAACCTTATGAAGGTGCGTAAGCTCCGTCAGGAGAACGACCTGCCTGTGCCGCCGATGAGCCTGCACATGGTGTTCCTCGGCAATCCGGGCACCGGCAAGACTACGGTCGCGCGGCTCGTGGGCGGGCTGTACGCGGCCATCGGCGTGCTGAGTAAGGGACAGCTTATCGAGGTCGACCGTTCGGGGCTTGTGGCCGGTTACGTCGGCCAGACCGCCCTGAAAACGCAGGAGGTCATAAAATCCGCCCTCGGCGGGGTGCTGTTTATCGATGAGGCGTATTCGCTCGCATCCGGCGGCGAGAATGATTTTGGCCGCGAGGCTATCGAAACGATCCTCAAGGCCATGGAGGATCACCGGGACGATCTCATCGTCATCGTCGCGGGTTACAGCGAGCCGATGACGAAGTTTATTAACTCCAATCCCGGCTTGGAGTCCCGCTTCAACAAGTATTTCTACTTCCCGGACTACACCGGCGAACAGCTCATGGCAATTTTCCGCGGCCAGTGCAGGAAAAACGGCTACACGCTCAGTGCCGACGCCGAGTCGGCCGCACTCAAGCTTTTTGACGAGCTGTATGCCGAGCGCGACGATAACTTCGGCAATGGGCGCGACGTGCGCAACTGCTTCGAGGACATGGTCGTCCGGCAGTCAAACCGCGTTGCCGCGATGGAAGCGCCGACGAGGGACGATCTTATGACCATCCTCCCGGCGGATCTGGAGAACGAAGAGGAATAGAGGAAAGGAAAAACAAGTATGTGGACATGCTATTGCGGACATGAAAACGACGGCGCGTTCTGCGCAAGCTGCGGTGCGCCTGCACCCGTTATGCCGACGGCCGGCTTCCCCGCGCGCAGACAGATATGTGAGACGGCGCGCAAACGCCTGCACGACCAGCACTATGCCTCAAACTGTACATATCTTACTCTTATCGGGACACAGACTCTGGCTGCGGGCGCGGTTGTGGGCATAATGTATTTCGTTGTGCTTATGAGCGTATTTTTTACCGCGGAGCCGTTGGTGCTCACTTTCCGCGGGCACAGCTTCGACCCGTCGCAGTACCTGCTGCCATTCCTGACGCTGTACCTCGAAGTGATGTTCATACTCCTGCTGTACAAGGTGTTTTTCGCAAACGTGCTCGACTGCGGCGAAAGCGCCGCGGCGCTGACGCTGTGGCGCGGACAGGCGCTGCACGCGGAGTACGCCTTCTGCGGCTTCTCGGACTATAAGCGCATTATGACGGGGAGACTGTATCATGGGGTCATCACGTTCCTGTGGCTGCTCATACCGGTGTACGGCCTGACGCGGCTGTATTCATATTTGATGGTGCCGTTTATCCTGATAAACAAGCCGCAGCTTTCCGCGAAAGAGGCCATGAGCTATTCGCGCGCCGTAATGCAGGGCTATCGGTGGAAGTATTTCTGCCTGCGCCTGAGCTTCATCGGCTGGCATCTGCTCAACAGCTTTACCTACGGCATCCTCGGCATATTCTACGTTTACCCGTACTACGACGCGGCATGCGCCGGGTTCTATGAGGCCGTGGTCAAGGAGTACGACGCGAAGAATGCGCACATCGAGCCAAGTGCGGCGGAGTGAAAAACAGTTTCGTATTAAAAAACACGCAGAGCTTTTGCTCTGCGTGTTTTCAGTCTGTCAAAGAACATGTGCAGCAGGGCGCGGATAAGAGAGCAGCGGGGGAGCTTGAGGGGGCAAGGCCCGCCTCAAATACAATAAACCGCCGTCCAAAAGTCTTGATACATCAACGACTTTTGGAGCAAAGCAGCATTTTGATAATATCAAAATGCTCGGCGGATGAAGCTTGTCAAAAAAAGTCCTCACAGGACTTTTTTGACAAGCTGAAAACACGCAGAGCAAAAGCTCTGCGTGTTTTCATATTTGATTCAGTGCTTACATCAGCTTTCTGAACAGCTCGGTCAGTTCCGCGGGGTTCGTGTCCTTGGGGTTGCCGGGGCGGCAGGCATCGGCGTATGCGCTCTCCGCGAGGAAGGGCAGATCTTCTTCCCTCAGCGCTTCCAGCTTCTCAGGGATGCCGACATCCTTCGAGAGCTTCTTGACGGCGTCGATGGCGGCCTTGCGGTACTCGGCCTGTGTCATCGAATCAACGCCCTCAACGCCCATTGCGCGCGCGATCTCGCGGTACTTCTCGCCGGTGCAGTCGGCGTTGTATTCCATGACGATCGGCAGCATCATCGCGCAGGCGACGCCGTGCGGAGTGTCGTAAACAGCGCCGAGGGTGTGTGCCATGGAGTGGGCGATGCCGAGGCCGACGTTCGAGAAGCCCATACCGGCGATATACTGGCCGAGTGCCATGCCCTCGCGGCCTTCCTTCGTGCCCTTGACGGCGCCGCGCAGGTAGGTGGAGATGAGCTTGATGGCTTCGAGATGGAACATATCGGTCATTTCCCAAGCGGCCTTGGTGGTGTAGCCCTCGATGGCGTGGGTCAGCGCGTCCATACCGGTGGAGGCGGTCAGACCGGCGGGCATCGAGCTCATCATCTCAGGGTCGACGATGGCAACGATGGGCATGTCGTGAGGATCGACGCAGACGAACTTGCGCTTCTTCTCAACATCGGTGATAACGTAGTTGATGGTGACCTCGGCTGCGGTGCCGGCAGTGGTCGGGATGGCGATGATGGGCACGCAGGGCTTCTTAGTGTCCGCTACGCCCTCAAGGGAGCGCACGTCGGCGAATTCGGGGTTGTTGATGATGATGCCGATGGCCTTGGAGGTGTCCATGGGGGAGCCGCCGCCGATGGCGATCAGGTAATCCGCGCCTGCGGCCTTAAACGCGGCGACGCCGTCGGTCACGTTCTCGATGGTGGGGTTGGGCTTTATATCGGAGTATATCTCATAGCTCAGTCCGGCAGCGTCCATAACGTCGGTCACGCGGGCAATAACGCCGTGACGCAGAAGGGTGGGGCCGCAGCAGATAAGCGCCCTTTTCAGGCCGCGGGACTTGACCTCGGTGGGAAGCTCCTTGATAGCGCCTGCGCCGTGATAAGAGGTCTGGTTGAGCATGATTCTGTTTGCCATAGTAATGTTTCTCCTTTCTAGACGTGAAAAAACAACCTATTTCTCATTATGCCCTTTTGGGACTGATAATATTTTAACGTGGCCGCCCGCCATTGTCAACACGCATACTCGCCAAAGAACCGGAAAGATTTATAAAAAACGCATTGGCAAACTGGTGATTTTGCCAATGTGTTATATTTTTATGCGTACAATATTTCTCCGCTGGAGACGGGGACAAGCTCCCCCGCGTCCGTGCGGATGAGCAGGGCGAAATCGTCTGCAATCGAGACTGCCTCGCCGCATATGCTGCCGCGACGCACACGGTGCCCTAGGCTTGCGCAGGCGGCGCGATAATCGTCGAGCGCCCAGTGAGGGTTGACGATCCAATGGGCGTAGGCGGAGTCCAGCTCGTCCACGATCGCGCGTATGACGGCCTCCTGCGGGGTGCTGCGCCCGGTGACAGAATACACGGAGCAAGCCGTGTCGTGCAGCTCAGGCGGCAGCTCGTCCATGCTGGTGTTCAGATTCACGCCGATGCCGATGATGAGCTTGAAGCTCCCGCCCGCGGAGACGGATTCGGTGAGAATCCCGCAGAGCTTTTTCCCGCCGAATTGCAGGTCGTTCGGCCATTTTATGTCCGCGCCTAGCCCGCAGACCTTCTTGAGCGCGCGCCGCACCGCGACGGCGGCGGTGGGCGTCAGCGTCATGCAGGCGCGCAAGTCTGCCGCGGGGGCGAGCAGCATCGAGAGATATACGCCGCCCGGCGGGGAGGCAAAGCTCCTGCCGAGTCTGCCGCGGCCGCCGGTCTGCCGCCCCGCGGCAACGACGGTGCCCGGCTCGGCGTAGGCCGCCATGGCCTTGAGCCGCGTGTTTGTGGAATCGAGTTCGGCCTCGAATAGTACCGGAGCGCCGCGCTCCGGGAAAAGAGAAATCATTTTCCGCCCTCCGTCAGCTTCAGGAAATCCATGACGGCATGGCCGCCGCCGGCAAGTATCGTTGGCTTCGAGCCGTCAAACGGCAGCTCCGCGCCGCGGATATCTTGGCAGACGCCGCCCGCCTCGCGGACGAGCAGCGCGCCCGCCGCATAGTCCCAGAGGGACACCTGCATCTCGAAATACAGCCCCGCACGCCCCGCGGCGACGCTGCACAGATCAAGCTCCGCGGAGCCTTCGCGGCGCAGGTCAAGCCCCGCGTCGAAGGCGATGCGTGCGAGACGGAAGGTCTCGTCCGCAAGCTCCATGGAATAGGGCGCCGTGCCGTAGCAGACCACGCTGTCGCTCAGCGGCGCGTCGCTGACGTGCAGCCGACGGCCGTTGAGGTATGCGCCATCACCTTTCACGGCGGTGAACATCTCGTCGACATAGGGGTTGTATACCGCCGCGGCGCGCAGCTCACCGGCACTCATGTACGCGACGGAGATGCAGCTGTGATTGAAGCCGCGGGCGAAATTCATCGTCCCGTCGATGGGGTCGATGATAAACAGATGCCTTGCGTGGAGGTCGTCATGCTCCTTCTGCTCCTCGCAGAAGAAGCGTGCCTCCGGCACGGCCTCGCTCAGCACCTGCATGAGATAGTCCTGCACGCGCTTGTCATATTCGGTCACAATATCGCGGCGCCCGGTTTTGCTCTCCGCGATTATATTATGGGCGTGCATCATGATCTCGGCGGCGCTGCGCTCGGCCGAGATTATTTTTTCGATAACATTTTCGGCGTATACTCTGTTCATGCTGGTTCCTCCTCAGTGGTGAACCGTATTATAGCACAGTTCGGGAAAAAATAAAACTGCCTGCAAAGCTTTTTTACTTTGCAGGCAGAAACGAAAAGGGACGCAAAAGATCAGGCAGGAAGATACTCAGAAATGATGCCCATGAGCTTCTTGTCCTTGGGCAGACCGAACATAACGAGGCTCTCGCATTTGTCCATATTGTCGTTCATATGCTCGCCGAGAAGAGCATCCTCGCGCCACAGCTCAGGCTTGAGGTTGACGGCATCTTCACCGCAGAGAAGAGTGAGGCGGCCGGCTTCGTCGGTCTTGAGAGCGGCGGTCTTGATCAGGCCGTACTCGACGGTGTGCGCGGTGTCGCGCAGGACGATAACGCGCTTATCGGTGAAGGCGTAGGTGGTCTTTCTCAGCTTCTTGGGCGCGGTGACGCAGTTGAGCGGAGCAAGGAACGCAAGCACAAGGATAACTGCGATTACCAGCGGGTATATCTGGGCGTGGTTTTTGTTCGCGCCGATTATGTAGCCTATTATAAGAGCTGCCGCGATCACAATACCGGCAACAAGCTCTCTGATAAAGCGCTTCTTGTAAACGCCCTCCAGCGGCTCAGAGTCCTCAGGCTTTCCGACCCAGAGAACCTGTTCGTCCGGATCAATAGCTCTTTGCAACAGTTCATCGTATTCCATAAAAATCCTCCTCTTTCTTGCAGGGTAATACGGTAATTTGCATATTTATTATAACAGTTAAGACGCTAATTGTGTGCAAAGGAGGGCTGTAAAGACGTTAACGCGGCGTTAACTTCACGTTAATGCCGCGTTAAGATATATACGCTTCTCGATAAGAGTGTTTAGTTTTCTTCAACAACGTTGGCCAGCAGCTTGCCCGCCATGACCTTCGCGCCGAGAACCCACACCAGATCGCCGTTCTGGATCTGCATGTTGACGTCTGGCTGTGCTATGGGGAGGCGGCTGCGCTGGAGGCCGAGAACCATGCAGTCGTAGTTGTCGCGTATGCCGCTGCCGCGCACGGTTTTACCGGCAAGCTCGGAGCCTTTGTCGACGGATATCGCGTAGGAGTACAGCGCGTCCGGGTCAGAGTCCTCTGCCGCGATGAACTCGCGCAGTGTGGGCAGCTCCGCGGGTTCGGCGATTCCAAGGTCAAGGCAGAGGTTGCGCAGTTCCGCCGGTTCGCCGAGGATGTACACCGTATCGCCGCTGTGCAGCGCGGCGTCGCCGGAGGGAATGTTGATATGCCGTTTGCCGCGGACTATCTTTATCACGTTCACGCCGAAGCGCTTGCCCCAACCCAGCTCCTTGAGCGTACCGCCTTGCTGCTCATACTGGAAGCTCAGCACATGCAGCCGCTGGTCGAGCCATTCGACAGCGTCGTCGGAGTCGAGCCGCTGAAGCTGGCGTTCGTTGAAGTTTGCGAGGAAGCGAGCCTCCACGGAGAGGTATGCCGAGGCGAACCAGCCGGAGCGGTATATCAGCAGCACCGCCGCGAGGATCAGCGGCAGCAGCCACAGACCTGCGACGCCGGAGACGGTGTTCGCGGGGATGAACGCGATGATGACGATGATGAGCACGCGTATGGCGGTCAGCGCCATCAGCGGCAGACGGAAGTTCCGGTTCTTGACCCACAGCGTTGTAAACTGTGGGGACTTCATGTCGAGCATCGGGCGGATGAAGATCGACATGCCCAGGTAGACCACCGCAAGGCATATGAGCTTTGCGAGCCACGGTTCAAGCCCCAGCTTGCCAAGCAGCGGCAGCTGTACGAGACTGCCGATAAGCGCGATGCCGAGCATCACAACCCCGTAGAAGGCCGTGACCTTGACGTAGCGCCCCAGATATGCCGACCAGTCTCCGTTCTTTTCCTTGCTCGACTGCTCCTCGTCGGTGTACCGGGCGAGCTTTTCCGTGAGCTTCGATGGGAGGACCTTTTCAAGCCACTCATAAAGCTTGTCGGAGCCTTTTATGAACGACGGCGTCGTCAGCGTCGTAATTATGGAGACGGAGACGATTATCGGGTAGATGTAATCCGCGATGACGCCGAGGGACAGGCCGAGCGACGCAATGATGAACGCGAATTCGCCTATCTGCGCCAGCGAGCAGCCGCAGTGTACGGCGTTTTTCAGCGTCTGGCCGGAGAGGAGCACACCCAGCGAGGAGAATATCAGCTTGCCGACGAGCGTGACCAGAGTGATTATCAGGATCGGGACGATGTATTTGACGATCATTGCAGGGTCGAGCATCATGCCGACCGACAGGAAGAATACCGAGCCGAACAGATCCTTGACGCCGGAGGTCAGGTGCTCCACCCGCTCGGCGTGTACCGTGCCCGCGAGCAGCGAGCCTGCCATGAACGCGCCCAGCGCCGAGGAGAAGCCCAGCGCGTTTGCCAGCAGCACCATGCCGAAGCATATGCCGAGGGAGATGACGAGCAGCGTTTCATCGTTCATCAAGGGCGTGGCCTTGTTCATCAGCGTCGGCAGCAGGTAGATGCCGAGGATGAGCCACAGCGCCAGATACAGTACCAGCAGAGCAAGCTTCATCGCCAGCGCGCCGCCGGAAATGCTCTGACTGACGGAGAGCGTCGAGAGGATTATCATCATAAAGATGCCCGCAATGTCCTCAATGACCAGCGTGCCGAACACAAGCTGGGCGAAGCCCTGATTGCGCACGCCTAGCTCGTCGAAGGCCTTGATGATTATCGTCGTCGAGCTCATCGAGAGCATACCGCCGAGGAACACGCTGTCCATGATGCCCCAGCCGAGCAGCTGCCCGACGCCGAAGCCGATGAGCAGCATACCGCCGACCTCAGTGAGCGCGGTGATTATCGCCGTGCCGCCGACCTGCGCCAGTTTGTGGAGGTTGAATTCCAGACCGAGGCCGAACATGAGCACTATAACGCCGATCTCGCTCCACGTGCTGATGGACGCGCTGTCCGCAACGGTGAAGAAGAGCGGCATATACGGGCCTATGAGAAAGCCCGCGACTATGTAGCCAAGGACAAGCGGCTGCTTTATTTTTTTGAATATGACTGTGACGACCCCGGCCGTCAGCAGCATTATTGCTAGGTCAGATATCAGTTCGGGCAGATGCATCTATACGGTGTTCCTCCTGTGGTTATTCTGTTCCCTCTATCATTCTATAACCGACGCCGACCTCAGTGAATATATACTGCGGCTCGGCGGGGTTTGCTTCTATCTTGCGGCGGATGTTCGCCATGTTGACGCGGAGTATCTGGTTGCTGCCCTTGCTCTGCGGCCCCCAAAGCTCGCGCATGATGAAATCGTAGGTCAGCACCTTACCGGCGCATTTGCCGAGGAGCGCCACAATCTTGAATTCGTTCTGCGTCAGGTGTGCGTTTTCACCGTTTATGAGCACCTGATGCTTGTCATAGTCGATGGTAAGCCCGCCGGCGACGAATTTGCCGGAGCTGGCGAGACTCTCGTTTGCAAGGCCGGAGCGGGTGTGCCGTATGGCGACGCGGATGCGCGCAAGCAGCTCCGCCGCGCCGAAGGGCTTGGTTATGTAGTCGTCCGCGCCCTTGTCCAGCGCCTCCACCTTGTCGCGCTCATAGGTGCGCGCTGAGACGACGACTATCGGGATCTGCGTCCACTGGCGGACGGCGCTTATGATGTTCATGCCGTCCATGTCGGGCAGGCCGAGGTCGAGGACTATCAGGTCGGGGCAATGCGAGCTTATCATGGAGAACGCCTCGGCGCCGGTATGCGCCAGAATGACGTCATAGCCGTTTGCAGTCAGGATCGCGCGGATGAAGCCGGAGATGCCCTTTTCGTCTTCTACTACTAATACTTTGTCCTTAATATTCATTCTTTTCTTCTCCTAACTGTAAAGAAAATGTAAATTCCGCACCGCCGCAGGGCAGGTTCTGTGCCCAGATCTTTCCCCCGTGCGCCACGGCGATCGTTTTGCAGACCATCAGACCGATGCCCATGTTCCTTGTCTTGTCTATCTTGTCGCCGCCCAGCTGAAGCGAGCCGTCAAACAGGTGGTCAAGCTCGCTTGGCGGGATGCCGTGTCCGTCGTCACAAACCGATATCTCGGCGAAATTATCCTTTTTCGTTGCGTTGATGGTGATGCGGCTGGTTTTTCCGCCGTGCTGCACGGCGTTATCCATGAGGTTCATCAAAAGCTGCTCGACGAGCATCGCGTCCATCGGCACGAAGAACAGATCGTCCGGCACCGTGACAGACACGGCGATGTCCGGGTTCTTTTTCCTGAACTTAACGACGACCTCGCTCAGAACCTCTTCGAGCACCTCGTCCTCCTTCTTTATCGCGCTCGGCTTATCGCCGCTGATGCGCGTGATGGACAGCAGGTTCTCGACCATGCGGCACAGCCATTCGGCGTCCTTCCTCGCGTCGGACAGCAGCTCCAGCCGCTGGGCGTTGCTCAGCGAGTCGCCGCTGTCGAGCACGGCGGATATCGCGCCGCTTATCGAGGTGAGCGGGGTGCGCAGGTCGTGCGATATCGCGCGGAGAAGGTTTGCGCGCATTTTTTCCTGTTCAGCCTCAAGCTTGATGCGGTTCTGCTCCTTGACGCGGGCGGCCAGAGTCGATACCGCGAAGCCGACTGCGAGCATCGTTACGAAGGTCAGCGGGTAGCCGTAGATCGAGAAATTCAGCTCCGCGTACGGATATGTAAAAGCCCAGTTGACAGCGATAACGCTTGTGACGGCGGCGAGGAAGCCGTAGAAATATCCGTCGGTCATCAGCGCGATTATCAGCACCATCAGCACGAATATCATCGGCACGTGGACGTCCGATGTACTGACCCGCTGAAGCAGCGCGCACAGCGCCGAGGCAAGCCCCATCGCCACGAAATATATCAGCCAGCCCTTGGCCGACATGGGGAAATATTTTTTCAAAATCCTCATTTTTTCAACCATACCCCCCTTATACAATAATATTATAGCATACAGGATGTTAAGCTGGCGTTAAGAAATTAACGCCAGTATAATCATACTGGCGTTAAAATTAGATTCCTGTTAAGTTTTATTTCCCCTTGCGCTGTCCGGAGCGGGGCGCGCCGTTTGCGTCGGGGGAGGAGAAGCGCTGAGTAGGCTCGTGATCCACGGGGTAGCCGTGCTCGCGGTAATACTGCTCGCGCTCCGCGCGGCGGCGCTGCTCGGCGAGCCTGCGTTCGCGTAGATGCTTCTGCCGCAGGCGGCGGTAGCGCATGACAAGGCTGATGTAGCCCACGGCGAACAGCACGATGACGATTATCAGAACCTTAACCCATGTCTTGCCGAAGATCTCGTTAAGGCGCGTCTTGAGGTATTCGCCCTTGGCCATACTGACGGGGGAGTTGCTGACAAGCTTCACCGTGCCGTAACTCACGCCGTCGATGACGACTTCTGCCTCGCCGAGAACCGTCCCGGCATCGAGCGGGGCGACGAGCTTGTCTTCATATACGCTCGTCCTCAGCTCCACAGCTTCGAGATCAGCGTCGTTCGGCAGCAGCAGCTCCACGTCGTTCTGCGGCCGGAGCATGACGCTCCCGCCGTCCTCGGCCATACTGACATTGACGCTCATCACGCTCTTCTCGGAGCTGACCGCGGTCTGATACGAGAAGTTGTCAAAGACCCAGTCATAGGCTCTTGTGGAGTTTATGAAGTTATAATACTTCTCCGTGCCGTCGAGCAGCGGGCCGCTGCAGCCCATGATGACCGCCATGATGCGTACGCCGTCCTTCTCGGCGGTGGATATCAGGCAGTAGCCCGCGTCGCGGGTGTAGCCGGTCTTGACGCCGGCGGCGTACTGATAGAGATATTCGCTGCCGTATATGCTGTCGCCGCAGATCAGGGCATTGGAGTTTGCGAGATTGCGTTCCGCGCTGGAATTCGTGGCAGGCACCTGATAGGTCTTGGTGTTGCAGATATCCATGAAGGTCTGGTGCTTGACGGCCTCGCGGGTCAGCAGATAGAAGTCGTAGGCGGTGGTGTAGTGCTGCGCGTCGGTCAGGCCGTTGGTGTTGGCAAAATGCGTATTCACGCAGCCAAGCTCCGTCGCGCGCTGGTTCATGTGCTCCACGAAGGCCGAAACGCTGCCGTCGACACACGCGGCGAGGACGTTGCAGGCCTCGTTCGCGCTTGCGAGCATCGCGCAGTACAGCAGGTCGATGTACCGCATCTGTTCGCCGGGCTGGATGTTGGCGGTGCTGCTGGTTTCGTCCATGCCCGCGCGGCAGTCAGCCTGCGCGGTGACAAGCTCGTCCGCGGTGTGGCTGCCGTTTTCGATCGCCTCCACCGCGAGCAGCACGGTCATAATTTTCGTCAGGCTCGCGGGGGACGCTTTCTCGTCCATGTTCTTGGAATAGAGTATGCGCCCGGAGTCAAGATCGGCGATCACGGCGCGCTGAGCGCCGATATCCGGCTCGTCTATTGCGAACGCGCAGGGCGCCAGCAGGGTGAAAGCCATGCACAGCAGCAAAATTAGAGGAAAAAGTCTGAATTTTTTCATTTTGTTCTCCCGTTTTCCGCGGAATGTGATATAGTGTATACAGTAAATATCCATTATGGTATTATAAAGTTTAAGGACTGGAAAAGCAATAGAAAAGCGTATTTACTTTTTCTTAAAAATAGATTAAGGAGAAGCTGGTATAATGAACGGGAAAAGAGCGGTTACGCTGTCTCTGGCGATTACTCTTGTTTTCTCCGCCGTGCTGCTCGCGGTCAGGCTCACGCCGCCGCGGGAGACGGAGATACGCGCCCGTCATGCGTCCGAAGAAGCCATGATGACCGGCGGCAACGCCGAGACCGCGGAACGGGAGCTTCTGCCGGGCGAAAAGCTGAACATCAACTCCGCAGACGAAGCCGAGCTTACCATGCTGTCGGGCATAGGCGGCGCGCTTGCCGCCGCAATAGTGGAATACCGGCAGGAAAACGGCGATTTCGCCGCGGTTGAGGATATAATGAACGTGAACGGCATCGGCGAAAAACGCTTTGAGAACATCCGTGACTATATTACGATTGAGGACTGATACATGAAAATTCTTGTTGTTGACGATGAAAAGCTGCTTGTAAAGGGCATCAAGTTCAATCTTGAAAACGAGGGCTACACCGTGGACGCCTGCTATGATGGCGAGAGCGCCGTGAACATGGCGCGCACGGGCGGATATGACCTCATCATACTCGACCTTATGATGCCGAAGAAGGACGGGCTTGAAGCCTGTCAGGAGATCCGCGGCTTTTCTACCGTCCCCATCATCATGCTCACCGCCCGCAGCGAGGACGCGGATATGCTGATGGGCTTCGAGTCCGGCGCGGACGACTATGTCACCAAGCCCTTCAACATTCTCGCGCTCAAGGCGCGAGTGCGCGCGCTGCTCCGCCGCGCGTCCATGTCTGCCGCGCAGGATCCGGTGAAGACCTCTGTCCTCACCCGCGGACACATAAGTGTTGACACGGAGCGCCGGAGCGCGTATAAAAACGGTGTGGCCATCGAGCTTACGATGAAGGAGTTCGACCTGATAGAGTTCCTGATGAAAAATCCCGGCCGGGTGTACAGCCGCGAAAACCTGCTCGACCTCGTCTGGGGCTATGATTATCAGGGCGACACGCGCACCGTGGACGTGCACATCCGCCGTCTGCGCGAAAAGCTGGAGCTTGACCCTGCGCATCCGGAGTACATCGTCACGAAGTGGGGCGTCGGATATTACTTCGCCGACTGAGGACAACAGCTTATGCACAGCCTGAGAGTTCAAATCTTCTCTTTCATCGCGGCAATATTGCTGATATTGCTGCTGCTGCTGAATACCTATCCAATGACGTCCTCAAGAGACATGGTCTTTGAAGAGAAGCACAGCGCCATGTCCGGTCAGGCGACGGTCATCGCCTCGTCGCTTTCGGGGCTTGACCGGCTGACGAAGGAGAGCGTCGCGGAGGTACTGCGTATTCTCGATATCGGCGGCTATGTCCGCACGGTAGTCACCGACGAGGACGGGCTCGTCCTGTATGACGACGGGGGCACCGTCGATGAGGACACCGACATCGAGGAACTGCTCCTCGCGCTCACCGGGAAATGCGTTTTCCGCTCGCTGTTCACCGGCGAAGCCTTTGCCAGCAGCTACGCGATGCCTGTTTACGGGCAGGGCGCGGCCATGGGCGCGCTGTACATCTATGAATACGACGCAGAGCGGGCGGAGATAATCGTCGGCATCCAGTCCCGTATCCGGACGATATCGCTCGTCATCTGCTCCGGCGCGCTGCTTGTGACGGGACTGTTCACAACGCTGCTGCTCCGCCGTATGCGCGAGCTTGTGCGCTCAATAAAAATCGTTGCGAGCGGGGATTACAGCCACCGGCTCGTCACCCGCGGGCGCGACGAGATAACCGACCTCGGCGAGGAATTCAACCTCCTGACCGAAAGGCTCGACACCACGGAGAAGCAGCGCCGCCGCTTCGTGTCCGATGCGTCGCACGAGCTGAAAACGCCGCTGGCGTCGATACGCCTGCTGTCGGACAGCATCGTCCAGAACGAGAACATCGACCCGGAGACCGTGCGTGAGTTCGTCACCGACATCGGCAACGAGGCCGAGCGCCTCCAGCGCACGACGGAAAAGCTGCTCGACCTGTCGCGCCTTGACGACGGGGTGCAGGTGGTGCCGGAGCCGGTCGACGTCAAGCAGGTAGCGGTCGACGCGCTTGTGCTCCTGCGCCCGCTTGCCGCGGAGAAGAACGTGCGCCTGCGCTGTGATCTCGCCGACGGCTGTGTCGTTATGGCAACGACGGACGACATGTTCCACATTATCTTTAACCTTGTTGAAAACGCCGTGAAATACAACGTCCCGGAGGGCAGCGTCACCATGACCCTGAGCCAGACCGACGAAACCGTCAGCTTCGAAGTCGCGGACACGGGCATCGGCATCCCAGAAGAGGACAGGCTGAACGTATTCTCGCGTTTTTACAGAGTGGACAAAGCCCGCTCCCGCGAAGCCGGGGGCAGCGGCCTTGGATTAAGTATTGTACACGACGCGGTGGTGCTGCATGGCGGCACCATCACTGTCGGACAAAATAAACCGCGCGGAACGAAATTCACAGTGAGCTTTCCGCGCCCGACACCCGAGGAGACAGGTATATGAACAACATCAAAAAAATTCAGGAAAAGCTGATCGAAAAGAATCTTGACGCCGTACTTGTTACCGACGAGAAGAACCAGCGCTATGCAACCGGCTTCCCGTTCACCGACGGCGCTGTGATCGTCGCGCGCTCCGCCGCGTGGCTCATCACGGACTCCCGCTATATCGAGGCCGCGACCAACACCGCCGCCTGCTGCTGCAACGTGCAGATGTTCGACCGCGAGCACAGCCGCCTCTCGCTGATCCAGGCCGCGCTCAAGGAAGCGGGCGTGGAGCGCCTCGGCGCCGAGGAGGAGAAGCTGAGCCACGCCGAGTATCTCGGCTATGAGAAGTCGCTGGGCATGGAGCTTCTGCCCGCGCAGGCGATATTCTCCGAGCTGCGCGCCTCCAAGTCCGAGGAAGAGATCGGCTATTTGCGCGAGGCGCAGGCTATCAGCGAAAAGGCGCTGGCGGAAGTGCTTCGCATCATCAAGCCCGGCATGACCGAGCGTCAGGTCGCGGCGGAGTTGGTGTACCACATGCTGCTCAACGGCAGCGAGGGCAACTCCTTCGACCCCATCGTCATCACCGGCAAAAAGACCAGTATGCCGCATGGCGTCCCCGGCGACGAGGTCATCCACGAGGGCGACTTCGTGACCATGGACTTCGGCTGCCTCAAGCACGGCTACTGCTCCGACATGACCCGCACCGTCGCCATCGGCTACGCTACCGACGAAATGAAGAACATCTACAACATCGTCCTTGAAGCACAGCTTGCCGGTATCGCCGCCGCCCGCGCCGGCATCCCCGGCTATGAGATCGACGCCGCCGCGCGCAACGTCATCACCAAGGCCGGCTTCGGCCAGTACTTCGGCCACGGCTTCGGCCACTCCCTCGGCCTCGACATCCACGAGCTGCCCGGCGCGAATCTCTCCGGCAAGGCCATCATGCCCGTCGGCTGCGCGGTCAGCGCGGAGCCGGGAATCTACATCCCCGGCAAGTTCGGTGTGCGCATCGAGGACGTTATGATCCTGCATGAAAACGGCGCAGAGGTCATTACCAAGGCTCCGAAACAGCTCACCATCCTCTGATTTTTGCAAAAAGACTGGAAAATCGAGAAAATCTACTTGCCAAAATCGCATATATATATTAGAATATCTAAGTTAATAGATTTTTCTAAAAATTCTTTGGGAGGTCCCTTTATATGATTACAGCAGGCGATTTCAGAAACGGCGTTACCTTTGAGATGGACGGTCAGGTCATGCAGGTCGTTGAGTTCCAGCATGTCAAGCCCGGCAAGGGCGCGGCCTTCGTCCGCACCAAGATGAAGAACGTCATCACCGGCGCCGTCACCGAAACTTCTTTCAACCCCACAGCAAAGTTCGAGAGCGCTTCCATCGACCGTATGGACATGGAATACAGCTACAACGACGGCAACCTTTACTACTTTATGAACCCTGAGACCTACGAGCTTGAGCCGGTTGACGAGTCTGTTCTGGGCGACAACTTCAAGTTCGTCAAGGAGAACATGGTCTGCTCCATCTACTCCTACAAGGGCAAGGTCTTCAACGTTGTTCCCCCCATCAACGTCGTGCTTGAGGTTGCGGAGACTGATCCGGGCTTTGCCGGCAACACCGCCACCAACGCTACCAAGCCCGCCACTCTTGAGACCGGAGCCGTCATCAAGGTTCCCCTTTTCATCGAGCCGGGTGAGAAGATCATCGTCGATACCCGTACCGGCGAGTACGCATCCAGAGCATAATTCATCAAAATTCAGGGGAGACTATATAGTCTCCCTTGTTTTAACTCAATTAAAGGAGGTTTTCACATGACTGTTGTTGAAAAAGCCGCATACCTCAAGGGGCTGGCCGAAGGGCTCGGCGTTACGCCGGATTCCAAGGAGGGCAAGCTGTGGGCGGCGCTGAATGATCTGCTGTCCGACATGGCGCACGAGATCGAGGATCTTCAGGAAAGCAATCTTGATCTGGCCGATATCATTGACGATATGGGCGAGGATCTGAGCTATCTGGAGGAGCTGACCTGCGATCTGGACACTCCGGACGATATGTGTGATGCCGACTATGACGAAGATTACGATGAGGACGCCGACGAGGATTCTGACGAAGACGAGGATCTGGAGTATGACGGCGTCATCTACGATGTGACCTGTCCTGTCTGCGGCGAAGAGATCAGCTTCGACGAAGAGACGCTTGACAAGGGCTACGTTCTCTGCCCTGAGTGCGGCGAGAAGCTTGAGTTCGACATCGGCGGCGAGGACGACACGGATAAGGACGAGTAAGTCCGAAAGCATAATAGTATAATAGAAAGAAACCAAGGTATATTTGACGATACCTTGGTTTCTTTTTATTTGTTCTGTTTCGGGTTATTGGTTATTCCGAGAATATAATCAACGGAAACATGATAAAATGCGGAAAGCTTTATAAGAACATCCGTCGGGATATCCCGCTGTCCAAGCTCATAGTTGCTGTAGACCTGCTGAGAACAGTTCAAAAAATCGGCCAGCTCCCTCTGCTTCATATCCCGATCCTCACGCAGATCCCGTAGACGGGGATACATACTATCACCTCACAATCACGGTGGATGATAGCATACCGCATTTTGTTGTATTGACATTTACTGCAATTTGCGGTGAACTAAATTTACTAAATGATAGGAGATAACGGATATGAGCTGTCCTTATTACTGGTACGATAATCACTACGCGTGCAGAAAAACGGGAAAGGACGTGAACGAGGACGTCTACTACAAATTCTGTAAGAACTATGATTACGATGACTGTCCCATTTACAAAGGGCAGGACACTTCTGGCTGCTTTCTGACTTCGGCCTGTGTTGAAACCATGGGATTGCCCGACGACTGCCATGAGCTTACTGTTCTGCGCGCGTTCCGGGACGGATATATGAGCGCCATACCCGGCGGCGCTGACGACATCAAGGAGTATTACCGGTGCGCACCCGCAATCGTCGCGGCAATAAAAGCTTGCCCCGATTCGCGCGAAGTATTCGGGCGGATATACAGCGAGCTGGTTCGCCCCTGCGTGGAGCTGATCGAGGCGGGAAAGAACATCGAGGCTTATGCCGCGTATTTGCTCACCGACGGAGCAAAATCGGGGTAGGCACTGGGCAGACCGTGTTCCGTTATGTCAAGACCGAGCAGTTCTTCCTCGGACGTTACACGCAGCCCGTTGAACTTTCTGATAAGTGCGAACACCGCGCACATCAGCACTGCCGAGTATGCCGCGACGGATACGAAGCCGATGAGCTGTATGCCCAAAAGCTTTGCGGAGCCGGTGTACAGAAGGCCGTCGAGTCCGGCTGGGGCGGCGGGATTTGCGAGAAGACCGACCGCGATAGTGCCCCATATGCCGTTGGCGCAGTGTACGCCTACGGCGCCGACAGGGTCGTCAATGTGCAGCCCGATATCGAGCCATTCGACTACGACGACAACGAGTATGCCCGAAACGATGCCGACGACACCCGCACCCAGCGCGTCAAATGCGTCACAACCGGCGGTCACGCCGACAAGCCCCGCGAGAGATGCGTTCAGGCACATGGAAACATCGGGCTTGCCGTTTTTTATCCACGTATAAAGCATCGTTGTCACGGTTGCGACCGAGGGGGCGATGGTCGTTGCGAGGAATATGGACGCAAGCTCGGATGCGCTTGTCGCCGCCGCGCCGTTGAAGCCGTACCAGCCGAGCCAGAGAATGAACACGCCAAGTGCGCCAAGGGTTATCGAGTGGCCGGGGATGGCGTTGACCTTGACCACCTTTCCGCCCTCGTCGCGGACATATTTGCCGAGCCGGGGGCCGAGGAATATCGCGCCGACCAGCGCCGCGATACCGCCGACCATGTGTATCGCGCAGGAGCCGGCAAAGTCGTGGAATCCGAGCTGGCTGAGCCAGCCGCCGCCCCATATCCAGTGCGCTTCTATCGGGTAGACAAACAGCGAGATGACAGCCGAATATATGCAGTAGGCGGAGAATTTCGTGCGCTCCGCCATTGCGCCGGAAACTATCGTAGCGGCGGTTGCGCAGAAAACAAGGTTGAATACGAATACGGACGCGCCGGTGAAGCTGCCGTCCGCGGGGGAGGCTATGAATGCTTTGAAGGATGACCACATATCCATGTTCGGCAGCCCGACAAGCCCGCGCAGGCAGTCCTGACCCATCATCAGCGAGTATCCGAGCAGCGAGAACACTATTGTTCCGATGCAGAAATCCATCAGATTTTTCATAATTATGTTGCCTGCATTTTTCGCGCGCGTGAAGCCCGTTTCGACCATCGCAAAGCCCGCCTGCATCCAGAACACCAAAGCCGCGCCGATCAAATACCAGAATTCCACTGTCATAAAATCATCTCCTGTTTCTCTCTGAAATGCAAAAAAAGGCGACGACGCCTGAAAGATATCAGACGTCGTTGCCTTTTTATGACGTGGATTTTATACCGGTCGGCGCGCATTGTCAACGATTTTTACGCCAAAATCATAAAATCGTCAAAAGCACATATAATGTGCCGGATTCAGCGCAAACTTTATGAGCTTTTAACACTATGCTTTTTGAGCAGCGCAAAAGCGATGACGCAGATGATGACCGACAGCAGCGAACCCGCAGCGGTGGCAAGTCCCATGGGGAAGAGCGTGTCGGGGAAGAGCTTCGAGGTCAGGTACACGCCCGGTATGCGCACGAGCGCGATTGCGGAGATGTTGTGGATAAACGATATCTCGGAGCGGCCGCAGGCGCAGAAATACCCGCTGAAGCAGAAGTGTATTCCGGCGAAGAGCGCGTCCCAGATGTAGCCGCGCAGATACTGCCCGCCGAGCGTGATGACAACCGCGTCCGGCGTGAACAGGCCGACCGCCTGTTCGGAGATGAACTGCGTCAGCAGCGCGATGATGATGCCGAAACTCACCGCGATGATTATCGCGTAGCGCAGCGTCTGCTCGGCGCGCGCCTGCTTCCCCGCGCCGATATTCTGCGCGCAGAGCGCCGACACCGTTGACAGCATCGACGACGGCACAAGGAACACGAAGCTGATGATTTTCTCCACGATGCCGACCGCCGCTGCGGCGTCAAGCCCGCGCCGGTTGGCGATGACGGTGATGACGATGAAGGCGATCTGAATCAGACCGTCCTGCGCCGCCACGGGGACGCCGATGCGCAAAAGCTGCCCCATTGTGTCGCGCTGGGGATGGAGATCGCGCCGTTCAAGGCTGATGCCGGACTTTTTGCGCAGTATCACCGTGAGCGAGAACACAACGCTTATCGCCTGCGACAGCGTGGTGCCGAGCGCCGCGCCCGCGGGGCCAAGCCCCATGATGCCAATGAATATGTAGTCGAGCGCGATGTTCGCGGCGCAGGCCACGGCGATGAATATCATCGGGCTTTTCGAGTCGCCGAGGCCGCGGAAGATAGAGCTTATGATGTTGTAGGCCGTGATGAACGGGATGCCAATAAAGCAGATCGTGAGATATGCCCGTGTCCCCTCGGCGGCCTCCGCCGGGGTGGACATCACGGAGACGATGGGTCTGACGAGCGCCAGAAGCAGCGCCGTTATGACGACGGACAGCAGCATGAACAGCGTCACGGTGTTGCCGATGGCGGCCGAGGCGCGCTTCTTGTCCCCCGCGCCGACGGCCTGACCTATGCACACGGTCGAGCCCATCGCAAGGCCGACGATTATAACCGTCAGCATGTGCATGACCTGACTGCCGATAGACACGGCGGTCGTGCTGGCGACACCCTCAAACTGGCCGATTATGAAGAGGTCGGCCAGACCGTAGAGCGTCTGCAAAAAGTATGAAAGCAGATATGGCAGCGAGAAATATGCTATGTTTTTCAGCACACTGCCGTTTGTAAGGTTCTTTTCCAAGGAGTTCACCTGACTGCTTAGAATATGATACTTAGTTTATAAATCCGCCGCCGAGGACGTAGTCGCCGTCATACAGCACGGCGGACTGCCCCACGGCGGGGGCGCGCACCGGCTCGTCGCAGATTATGCGCACGCCGTCCCCTTCGGGGTATACGGTACAGGGCGGCGTTTCCCATTTCGTGTGCCGCACGCGGACGTTCGCGCGGATCGGTTCGGCGGGGCGGTCGATGAGCCAGTTGAAGTCTCTGGCGCGGACTTCGGTTTTAAACAGATCCTCCCACAGCGCAAGCTCGATGGTGTTGTCCGCGGCGCTGATGCGGGAGATATAGACCTTGCGCCCGTCAATAAGCCCCGGACGGCGCTGGCCTACGGTGTAGCGGTGTATGCCCTCGTGCCGCCCGACAACCTCGCCGCGGAAAATGAAATCACCCGGCGGCGGCAGCTCCGCGCGGCGCGAAATCCAGCCGATGTAGTCCTTGTCGGGGATGAAGCATATCTCCATGCTGTCCGGCTTGTGCGCGACCGGCAGGCCGAATTCCTCGGCCAGCGCGCGCACCTGAGTCTTCTCGAAGCCGCCGAGCGGGAACACCGCGCGGCGCACCTGTTCGCGGCTGAGGCGGCAGAGCATGTAGCTCTGGTCGTTGGCGGGCATACCCTTCATAAGCCTGCCGTTTTCCGTACGGGCGTAGTGCCCGGTGGCGACAAGCTCCGCGCCGATGCGGCCGGCCTCGGCGAGCAGATTTTTGAACTTTGTGCTGGGGTTGCAGATTATGCAGGGGTTCGGCGTCTCGCCGCGCAGATATGCCTCCGTGAACGGGCGGCACACGTTGCGCTCAAGCTCGGCCTTGACGTCCAGCACCGTCAGCGGCACGCCGATGAATTCTGCCGTGTCTATCGCGCATTGCCGCGCGGCCTCGTCGGCGTTGTCTATATACAGGCCGTACACCTCGTGTCCGGCCTTTTTCAGAAGCATGGTGGATACCGCGGAGTCCACTCCGCCGGAAAAGCCGAGAACGATTTTGCTCATCTTCCGCCCTCCATGTAAATCATCAGCACCGAGATGTCGGCCGGGGACACGCCGGAAATGCGGCTTGCCTGACCGAAATTCTCAGGCCGGATCTTTTTCAGCTTCTCGCGAGCCTCCAGCCGCAGGCCGTTTATCGCGTCATAGTCGATATCGGCGGGCAGGGGGCGGCTCTCCATCCGCGTGAATTCCTCAACCTGCTTGAGCTGGCGCTTGATGTAGCCCTCGTATTTGAGGCTTATCTCCGCCTGCTCCGTCACGGCGCGCGGAAGCGCCGGGCGATCCGGGTCGAACTCCGCGAGGTCGCGGTAGCTTATCTGCGGGCGGCGGATGAGATCGGCAAGCGAGCTGCCGGTGAATATCTCCGCCGTGCCGCGCGCTGCGAGCAGCGCGTTTATCGCCGCGCCGGGCGCGATGTGCGTCTTTTCAAGGCGGTGAAGCTCCGCGTCCACGGCGGCGTATTTGTCGAGAACGCGCCGGTACTGCTCCTCGGAGACAAGCCCGATGCGCAGGCCGATGCCGGAAAGGCGCTTGTCCGCGTTGTCCTGCCGGTGCAGCAGGCGGTATTCACTGCGCGAGGTCATCATACGGTACGGCTCGTTCGTGCCCTTGGTCACGAGATCGTCTATGAGTGTGCCGATGTATCCGTTACTGCGGCGGAGTATCATCGGTTCGCGGCCGAGAATTTTCAGCGCCGCGTTCACTCCCGCGACGAAGCCCTGCACCGCCGCCTCCTCGTAGCCGGAGGAGCCGTTGAACTGCCCCGCGCCGTAAAGCCCGGATATCTTTTTCGTCTCCAGCGTCGGATAAAGCTCCGTCGGGTCGACGCAGTCGTATTCTATCGCGTAGGCACAGCGCGTCATCTCCGCGTGCTCAAGCCCGGCGACGCTGTGCAGCATCTCGACCTGCACCTCTTCGGGCATCGAGGACGAGAAGCCCTGAATGTACAGCTCCTCGGTGTTCAGCCCCATCGGCTCGATGAAGAGCTGATGGCGCGGCTTGCCGGCAAAGGTCATCACCTTCGTCTCGATACTGGGGCAGTAGCGCGGGCCGATGCCCTCGATGACGCCGGAATATATCGGACTGCGGTCGAGATTCGCGCGGATTATCTCGTGTGTGCGCTCGTTGGTGTAGGTCAGGTAGCACACGGCGGAGTTGCGCGGCGCGTCGACCGTGGAGAACGAAAACGGCTCGACCTCCTCGTCGCCCCGCTGAAGCTCCATCTTTGAAAAGTCCACGGTGCGCGCGTTCACCCTCGGCGGAGTGCCGGTCTTGAAGCGGCGCATATTAAGCCCCAGCACCCTCAGCCGCTCCGCCAGAGGGATGGCCGCGGCGAGACCGTCTGGCCCCGATGAGCGCAGAACCTCGCCGACTATCGTGCGCCCGTCTAGATATGTGCCCGACGCGATTATGACGGCCTTGCAGTCGTATACCGCACCCGTGTGCGTCGTGACGGAGCGGACGCGCCCGTCCTCGACGCCGATATCGATGACCTCTGCCTGCTTGACGCGGAGATTCTCCTGCATTTCAAGCGTGTGCTTCATCACTTCCTGATACCGCCGCCGGTCGGCCTGCGCGCGAAGCGAGTGCACCGCCGGCCCCTTGCCGCGGTTGAGCATACGGTACTGTATGCAGGCTTTGTCCGCCGCGCGCGCCATCTCGCCGCCCAGAGCGTCCAGCTCGCGGACAAGATGCCCCTTGCCGGTGCCGCCGATGGCGGGGTTGCAGGGCATGTTGCCGATGCTGTCCATGTTCACAGTGAAGCATATCGTGTCAAGCCCCAGCCGCGCGGCGGCGAGGGCGGCCTCAATGCCCGCGTGTCCCGCGCCGATAACGGCAATATCGCATTTTCCTGCCTTGTACTCTATCATTGTCTCACCCAAAAATATCATGTATCATTATCAATGTGCCGTCCCGCACCTCGACGCTTGCCGCCGCCCCTGTGAACGAATTACTGACGCCGATGGGGAAGTCTGAGCGTATCTCGGCGTCCGTCAGCTCGTATTTCAGCCCGCGGATGGTCACGCCGCGCGTTGCGCCGTCCATGCAGAACAGCGACAGCGTGCCGCTGCACCCGGCGGGGAAGGAGATCGTCTCGTTGTGCAGCACGCTCCAGACCACGCCGTCGCCGTACATGCGGCAGTGCGCCCCGTGCGAGGAGAGGAACAGCAGCCCCTGAAGATTTGCGATCGTGTGGTCGGCGCGGCTGCCTCCGGTTCCGCCGTAGACGACGAAATCGGTATAGCCTCGCTCAAGCCCGACGCGCATGGCGTATATTGTGTCGGTATCGTCCTTCTCGACAGGCAGCTGAAAGACATTACTGCCATCCGGCGCTTCGCCGAGAGAGTCAAAGTCGCCGAGGATCAGGTCGGGCGCGACCCACGCCTCGGTGCAGTGCTTCAGCCCTGCGTCCGCCGCGATGACGAAGTCGCCCTCGGACGGATATTCGGTCAGGCCGTAGAAGCTTCCCGCGGCAAATATATAGCATGTGGCCATGTAACCAACTCCAAATTCAGAAATTAACACTTTATTATAGCATTACTGCGGCGGATAGCAAACGAAAAATATAAAACCGGCCAGAAATTTATGTATTTTTCAACAATTTCCTTGACCAGGAAAATATGCAATTATATAATGAATATCAGAAAATCCACTCAAAGGAGGAATTCACATGCGCAGAAGCATGAAAACCCGCCTCACCGCATTTCTCGCGCTGTGCCTGTGCGCCTGCATCTGTCTGGCGTTTCCCGTCGGCGCAAGCGCGGACGTGACTCTTGAAAAGCTGCTTGTCGCCATGCCGACAACGCCGATAGCATATATGCCCGCCGGGAACATCTCCGCCAGCTCCAGTACCGAGGGTTGCTCCGTGCAGAGTCTGGTGTGGTACGACGCGTCCGGTTCGCAGTTCAGCGGCACCTTCGGGACGCAGACTTACACGGTCGAGATCGTGGTCTCGCTTGCCGCGGGCTATTCGCTTGCGTCCGATGCGCGTGTGTATCTGAATAACTCTGCCGTGGATTACACCGTGAGCGGCAGCAGCGTGACGCTACGCCGCGAGTATGCCCCACAGATCTGGACGCCCGACATCTATAAGCACCCTGAGGCCGAGACCGTGACCGAGGGCGGCTTTGCGTCCTTTGCGGCGTCCGGCGCGTATTATGAGAAGATAAACTGGCGGCTCTATAACCCGGACGCGACGTCGTACTATACGATGGAGGAAGCGGTCGAAAAGTTCCCCGGCCTTACGACGGACGCGGACGGCGGGACGAGGATGAACCTCTATAACATCCCGCTTGAACTCAACGGCTGGCGCATAGCGGCGTATTTCAGCAATCCCGGCGGAGGCCGCGAGAGCTATGGCGCGGTCATAACCGTGAAGGCCGACCCCGCAAAAGCGACCCCGACGCCCGCACCGACGGCGACTCCGGAGCCGGAGCCCAGTCAGGAACCGGACGATAAGCCGGATGACGCGGCGGAAAGCCCCGCACCGGCGGACGAAAATCATGAGCATGAGTTCTCTGAGAAATGGAGCTTTGACGAGGAGCGCCACTGGCACGAGTGCGCCTGCGGCGAGAAGGCCGACGAGACCGCGCATGACATGCAGTGGACGCTGGTGCGCGCGGCGACGAAGGATCAGCCGGGCGAGGAGCGCGGAACATGCAGCGTCTGCGGCTATACCGGCAGCCGCGAGGTCGAGTACACGGGCAAGGGCATCCAGCTCACCGAGGGCATGTTCAAATATATAATCATCGGTATCGTTGCGCTGATAATCATCCTTGTCGCGGTGAAGCTGATATCCGATGTCGGACGCCGCCGCAGACGCCGCAGACGTCACGGCGGATACAAGGGAAGGCACTGATATTACATATCGTGAGAAATTTTAAGATTTCTCACGATATTTTTATGGGAACCTTTTCATGCGGCGCGCGTCAAAAAAAGCAGATCGACCGAAAGGAGCAAGAGATGAAAAGCATGTTTTATGTTTCAATATGCCTGCTGCTGGCCATGGCGATGCTGCTTGGCGGCTGCGGAAGCCCCGCCGTGAGCGAGATCACGGCCAGAAACACCGATAAGATCGCCGCCGACCCCGCCGCACTGACGGAGGAGGCGAACACGGCGGTGACAGAGCTGGCACTGCGCCTGCTGAAAGGCTGTCAATCCGACGGCGACACACTGATTTCCCCGACCTCGATACTCTGCGCGCTGGCCATGACCGCAAACGGCGCCGAGGGCGAAACCCTCAGCCAGCTTGAAGACCTGTTCGGCATGAGCGCGGACGAGCTGAACGCGTACATGGCGGCGTTTCTGGCGACGCTGGACGACAGCGATGGCAGCAAGCTCAGCTCGGCCTGCTCCATGTGGCTGAGGGACGACGATAAGCTGAAGATAAACGATGCGTTCATTGAAAAGAACGCCGGATACTATGACAGCGCCGTGTTCACCGCACCGTTTGACGGCGGCACGCTCGACAGCATCAATTCGTGGGTGGAGAAGAACACCGACGGGATGATAGACCGGATACTGGACAAGATCCCCGATGACGCGATGCTGTACCTGATAAACGCCGTCGCCTTTGACGCAAAGTGGCAGACGGTGTATACCGCCGATCAGGTCGAGCAGGGGAGCTTCACCAACGCCGCGGGCGAGGACAGGATAGCCGATTTCATGGACTCCGAGGAGCACACCTATATCTCCGACGGCAGCGCCGCAGGCTTCATCAAATATTATCAGGGCGGGCGTTACGCCTTTGCCGCGCTGCTTCCGGAAAGCGGAGTCGGGCTTAACGAATACATCGCCGGCCTCAGCGGCGAGAGTCTGCGCGCGATGCTGACCGGAGCGCAGAGCACGACGGTGATTGCGAGCCTACCGAAGTTTGACAGCTCTTACAGCGCGGAGCTTTCGGACGTGCTGAGGGCGCTCGGCGTGACCGAGCTTTTCGACCCGGATTCCACCGACCTCAGCGGCATCGGCAGCTATGACGGTATGCCGCTCTATGTCAGTCGGGTGCTGCATAAGTGCCATGTCTCCGTGAACGAGCAGGGGACGAAGGCCGGAGCCGCGACGGCGGTCGAAGCTGCCGTCGGCAGCGCGTTTATAGAAGAGATAAAGTATGTCACGCTGAACCGCCCGTTCCTGTATATGATCCTCGACTGCGATACCATGACGCCCGTGTTCATCGGCACCGTGACTGATATCGGATGAAAAAACGAATCCCTCCGGACATTCCGGAGGGATTTTGTTATATAGTTTGGATGCGTTCTTGCCTCCCTCTGACGAGGGAGGCGGCAAAACCGTAGGTTTTGACAGAGGGAGAGACAGCCGTCGTACAAAGATAGAATCAGAAATTTTACGCCTGTTCCTTGACGTATCTAACGACATAATCCGCAAAGCGGCGGGTCGCGGGTCCGGCCTTTTCCCCGGCGGCAATGGCAATGCCTATGGTGCGCTTTGCCTCCGGGATGAGCGGCAGCACGAGCAAATCGTCATGCCTGCCCTTCAAAAGCAGCTCCGGCATGATGCTTATGCCGAGCCCCTGCTCGACCATGGCAATTATAGCGTAGTCGTCCTTGGTGTAAAACCTGACGTTCGGCGTGACCCCGGCGGCCTCAAGCGCGCGCCGTGCGTCATGGTCGGAGCTTTGCAGAAGGCTTATAAAGGGCTCTGTCTCGCACTCGACGAGCGGAAATTTGGGATAGCTTGCAAAGCGGCTGTCCTTGGGCAGTATAGCCATCAGCCTGTCCTCCATCAGAGGGACACATTCACAGTCGAGCGGGGAGGGAAGGTTTACAAAGCCGATGTCGATGCTCCCGTCGCGCAGCCACTGCTCAACATCGTGATAGTCGCCGTTGAGAAGCCGGAAATCGACCCGGGGATAGTCGCGCTGAAATTCCTTGAGTACCCCCGGCAGCCAGTGTACCGCAACGGAGGTGAAGGCGCCGATGCGCACAAGCCCGCTGTCAAGCCCGCGTATCGAGGCGGTCACCTGATTTAGCTGCTCGGCGCTGTTGAGAAGTCCCCTTACCGCAGGCAGCAGACGCTCACCCTCATTTGTAAGCCTTACTCCCGCACGGCTGCGCTTTATCACCGCAAAGCCCAGCTCCTCCTCAAGACTGTTTATGCTGTGGCTTACCGCCGACTGCGTCAGCCCCAGCTGTGCCGCCGCAGCGGTCAGGCTTCCGGACTCCACGACGCTCAGCAGCGCCTGATACTTGGCCAGATTCATGGGAAACTCCTTATATGAAAGAAATTCATCTTAATATGAATAAAATTAGAGACGTTTATATTATAGCCCGAAAACCGCAAAAATCAAGAGAAAACCTGCGAAAATAATATTGTTTTCCGAAAAAAATAATATATAATCCCGACTATGTTATGAAAAGCGAGGATATGTATTATGACTTCGGCAATGATTTGGATTCTGGCAGCAGTGGTCGTCTATCTGCTGGGTATGCTGGCGATAGGCTTCAAATATGCAAACAACAGCACCTCCGAGGACTTCTATCTCGGCGGCCGCAAGCTCGGCCCCATCGTAACAGCGATGAGCACCGAGGCGTCGGACATGAGCGCGTATCTGCTGATGGGCGTGCCGGGACTGGCGTTTTTCTGCGGCGTCGCTGAGGCGGGCTGGACGGCGATAGGTCTTGCGCTCGGCACCTACTTGAACTGGCTCATCGTCGCAAAGCGCCTGCGGAGGTATTCGGCGAATATCCACGCGATAACCGTCCCGGACTTCCTCTCCCGCCGCTTCCGCGACAATACCAAGCTCATCGAAACTCTGGGTGCGCTTACGGTCATAATCTTCTTCGTGCCCTACACGGCCTCGGGCTTTGCCGCCTGCGGCAAGCTCTTCAACAGCCTCTTCGGCTTCGACTACATGACCGCCATGATAATCAGCGCTGCCGTCATCGTCATCTACTGCGCGACCGGCGGCTTCATGGCAGCATCCGTCACGAGCCTTATTCAGGGCATCGTTATGACGATAGCGCTTGTCGTCGTGCTCATATTCGGCATCAACACTGCCGGCGGCTGGGACGCCGTCATCGCCAACGCCAAGGAGATACCCGGCTACCTCAGCTTCTCTGCGTCCACGAATATTCTCACCAACACACCCGGCAGCTACAGCCCCCTGATGATAGCCTCGACCCTTGCCTGGGGACTCGGCTACTTCGGTATGCCCCACATCCTGCTGCACTTTATGGCCATCGGCGATGAGGACAAGCTCAATTTCAGCCGCCGCATAGCCACGGTCTGGGTCGTCATTTCGCTCGGCGTTGCGGTCGTTATAGGCATTGTCGGCTTCGGCATGGTCAAGACCGGGGCGATAGCGATGCCCGCATCAGAGTCTGAGGCGGAGAGTCTCATCGTAAACACTGCGGCGCTCATCTCGACGCACGGCGCGCTCGCTGCCATCGTCGCAGGTGTCATAATCGCCGGCATCCTCGCCGCCACCATGTCCACCGCAGACGCGCAGCTCCTTGCCGCTGCTTCCGGCGTCACCCACAATATACTCACCGACGTTTTCGGCGTGAAGATGAGCGACAAAAAGACCATGCTCATCGCGCGCATCACCGTTATCGGCGTCGCGGTGCTCGGCGTCATCTTTGCCAGCGACCCCAACAGCTCGATATTCCGCGTGGTGTCCTTCGCGTGGGCGGGCTTCGGCGCGACCTTCGGCCCGATAATGCTGTTCTCACTGTTCTGGAAGCGCTGCAACAAATGGGGCGCTATCGCGGGCATGTTCTCCGGAGCGGCGATGGTGTTCGTGTGGAAATACTGCATCGCGCCTCTCGGCGGCGTGTTCGGAATATACGAGTTGCTGCCCGCGTTCGTAATATCCTGCGTGTTCATCGTTGTCGTGAGTCTGCTCACTGCCGAACCCGAAAAGGATATACAGGAGGAGTTCGAGCGGGCCTGCGCAAAATAAGTTTTTTTCGATGAGCTTTCAGGGCACGGAGTATCCCGTGCCCTGAATTTTTGCCGCCAGTGGGGGAAAACGCGCGTAATTTCGAGCTTTTTTGATTGACAGCCGTGGGCAAATGGAGTAAAATTACTCAGAAAGGCATTTTTAGAGAGATGGAGAGACATATGGGAAACAATACGCTGGAATATCCCACAATAAGGAATATTTCCGTGGTGGACGCAGTCAAGGACTGGATAATAGATCAGCTTATAAAGGGTAACCTGAAGCCCGGCAGCAAGCTTCCGACGGAGGCCGAGCTGTGCACGAACCTCAGCGCCAGCCGCAACTCCGTGAGAGAAGCGATAAAGCAGCTTGAGGCCTACGGCGTTGTATATATAAAGAGAGCGGAGGGAACCTTCGTTACGGACAGCTTCAAGCCGAAAATGCTGTCTCCGGTGCTGTACAGCCTTATTCTCCAAAATAACCGCTGGGAGAATTTCGTCGACCTGCGCCGGGCGATAGATATCGGCACACTGTATGTGCTCATCAGGAAGCAGCCGGACGAGGAGGATCTGCACGCGCTCAGCGAGGCGCTGAACAAGATGGAAGCCGCGACCCGCTGCGAGGAGCTTGACGCGACTGCTATAACCGAGGCGGACTGTGTGTTCCATAACGTGATAATAAGCCTGACAAAGAACCCTCAGCTTGTCACGCTGTCCGAGTATATAAACCGCATCACCGTGCCGAGCCGCGAAAAGACGACGGAAAGCGTTATTGCCAGCGGCGAGATCGAATCGTACGTCCGCCTTCACCGGCAGTTGTATGATGTCATCCGCAATGGGGATAAGAGCAACATAGAGCGCGCGGTGCTTGACCATTACGTGTTCTGGGAGAAATACAAGGGCTGATATTAAGTCCGATTAATAAATGCCGCAAGCCTGCCTGCGCGGGGTTCCGGCATTTAATATTTTTATAGGAAAAAGGAGAAAGCGTATGATCCTCTTTTTCAGCGGTACCGGAAACAGCCGCTATATTGCCCGCAGACTCGCCGCGGCGCTCGGCGATGAGCTTGTCAGCATCAATGACAGGATAAAGAGCGGCGACGACGGGGCGATACGCGCCGGCGGCCGCCTGATATTTGTGACGCCGACCTACGGCTGGCGCATCCCGCGCGTGGTCGAGGAGTGGATACGCAATATGGAATTTTCAGGCGCAGATAAGGTGTGGTTCGTGATGAACTGCGGCAGCGAGATCGGCGACGCGGCGAAGTACAACAAGCGCCTGTGTGCGGATAAGGGCTTCGCGTATATGGGCACCGCGCAGGTGATAATGCCGGAGAACTATATCGCCATGTTCGATGCACCGCAGGAGCCGGAGGCCGCGCGGATAATCGAGGCCTCGGCTCCCGCGATAGACGAGGCCTCGCAAAAAATCGCGGATGGCTGCGAGTTCGCCGCGCCGCGGAACAATCTCTATGACCGCTTTATGAGTACCGCAGCAAACCCGGTGTTTTACGCGCTTTTCGTTAAGGCGGATAAATTCCGCGCCGATGATAAGTGCGTCGGCTGCGGCAAATGCGCGCAGCTGTGTCCGCTGAACGACATCAGCATCGTCGACGGCCGCCCGGTGTGGGGCAAAAACTGCACGCACTGCATGGCCTGCATCTGTCACTGCCCGACGGGCGCGATAGAATATGGCCGCAAGAGCCTTGGAAAGCCGCGGTATCACTGCGATTTGTAATAACGGGGGGGCGCTTGGCCGCCGCTGGCGAAAGTGTATATGTATTAGAAAAGCTAATGACGAAACTGAAGAATCCGATGGTTTTGTGTACAGTGCAACAGAAACACTTGTACGCCAGCCGTGGACTTTGTGCTATCTGAAATGTGGATGTCATTGACAAATTGTAATATTTCAGCTATAATGGCATATCACAATATGTAAACCAACTTTAGCAATTTGCACTGGCGCAGACAGCTGCGCCGGAGGAAACTGACGGGGAAAAGCTCGCATGGCAAAGAAAAAATACGTCCGGGATTACGAAATTTCCGAAACTATCGACGAAAAGGGCAGGGTCAGATCCGTGCCGGTATATGTCGGTTCGTATTTCTGCTTCTGCGATGCCGACGCCGCGAAGAAGAGCGGCAGGCTCCTTGCCCCCGCCGCCGCGCTTGGCTGGCTTGCGTATATCATGGCGCTGTGGCTCCCGTCCGGAGCCGGAAAGCTCATGTATGTGATTCTCCCCTTCGTGTTCGCGGCCGTGCCGCTGTGGTACGTCAGTTCCGCGGTCGTCGCGCTGCTGCGCGCGGGCGATAAGCTCAAGCGCTCGGAGGCGGAGAAGGTCGCAGGGAATCTCCCCTCGGCCTCGGTATTCGGCATCATCCTCACGGCGGTCGCCCTGATCGCCGAAGGCGTCACCGCGATAGCCGCGCCGGAAAAGCTCAATGCGGCGGACATCGCCTTTGCCGCCGGAGCCGGGATACTCTGCGCGGCGTTCGTGCTCTCGTTCTCCCGCCGTCAGGCGGTAGCGACGAAGCTTATCTGATCCAGTTATTAACCGCAGGGCTTAATTAATATAGAAGCCCGCGTTTAATAAATAAACATCCTATCAAGGAGGAAAAATGAAAATGAGCAACATCAAGAAGATCCTCGCTCTGGTTCTGGCTCTTGTTATGGTCTTTGCTCTCTGCGCTTGCGGTGAAAGCAACACTCCCGCACCCGAAGAGTCCAAGGCTCCCGTTGAAGAGTCCAAGGCTCCTGTAGAGGAAAACACCAGCACCCTGGTCTATGCAACCTCCACCTTCGGCCAGAAGTTCAGCCCCTTCTTCTATACCACCGCGTATGACGAAGAAGTCGTCTCCAACTTCACCGGCGGTCTGCTCGCTGCTGACCGCGGCGGCGCGATCATTCACCACGGCATAGAGGGCGAGACCGTTGAGTACAACGGCACCGATTACACCTACTATGGCATGGGCGATGTTGACGTCGTTCAGAACGATGACGGTTCCGTTGACTACAACCTCACCATGCGTGACGATATCGTCTTCTCCGATGGCACCCCCGCCACCATTGATGACGTTATCTTCGGTATCTACGTTATGGCTGACCCGTCCTACGACGGCAGCTCCACTGTTTACGCACTGCCTATCGAGGGCATGGCTGACTACTACAATTCTCAGCAGTACCTCTACAAGCTCCTTGCCGAGGCAGGCCGTGACAACACCGACTTCACCCTTTGGGACGAAGCCACTCAGACCGCATTCTGGGCAAGTGTTGACGCAGCCGGCGAGAAGTTCGCTCAGGAAATCATTGACTATGTTGTTGCCAGCTACAACACCGACGAGTACGCAGCCACCATCGAAGCAACTCCCGATGAGATAGCCGCTGATCCTGCTCTGCAGGTCAAGTTCGGTATGAACATGTGGGGCTACGGCGACGCTTGGACTGAAGGCGCTACCGCTGCTGATTACTGGGCAGCCATCGAGGCCGCTTACGGCGACATCATCGAGGCTTCCGACACCGAGACCGCAGGCTCCTCCCTGTTCGATCTCATGGATGACTTTGCAGATTACGATAAGCTCGTTGCTACCGGCGACGACGTTCCCAACATCAAGGGCATCATCCGTACCGGCGACTACTCCCTCACCGTACATATGACTGAGTACGATGCAACCGCCATCTACAACATGAGCTTCATCATTGCTCCTCTGCACCACTATGGCGACGTCAGCAAGTACGATTACGACAACAACAAGTTCGGCTTTGACAAGGGCGACCTGAGCGGCGTCAAGGCAAAGACCACCGAGCCTCTCGGCTGCGGTCCCTACATCTTCAAGAGCTACGAGAACGGCGTTGTCACCATGGAAGCCAACCCCACCTACTTCCTTGGCGAGCCCAAGACCAAGACCATCCTCTTCAAGGAAGGCGAGGATGCTGACTACGTTCCCGGTATCGTCACCGGCACCTACGACCTCGCAGTCCCCTCCATCAGCGAGGAGACTCTGAACGCTATCACCGATGCTAACTCCAACGGCGAGCTCACCGGCGATACTCTCACCACTTTCCTTGTTGACTACCGCGGCTACGGATACCTCGGCATCAATGCTGACCTCGTCAACATCGACGGCGACCCCGGCTCCGAGGAGTCCAAGGCTCTCCGTAAGGGCTTCATGACCGTTCTGGCAGTCTACCGTGACACCGTTATCAACTCCTACTACGGCGACCGTGCCGCAGTTATCCAGTACCCCATCTCCAACACCTCTTGGGCAGCTCCTCAGCCTGCTGACGAGGGCTACCGTGCAGCATACTCTGTCGATGCCGACGGCAACGACATCTTTGACTCCAGCATGAACGACGAGCAGAAGTACGACGCAGCTCTCAAGGCAGCAGTCACCTTCTTCGAGAAGGCCGGCTACACCTTCGATGCTGACGGCAAGGTCGTCTCCGCTCCCGCAGGCGCTCCCGAGTCCTACGAGATCCTCATCCCCGGCAATGGCAAGCAGGATCACCCGACCTACGGCATTGCAACTGCCGCCTCTAAGGCACTTGAGACCATCGGCATCAAGCTCACCGTTAACGACGTCGGCTCCTCCGTTTGGAACAACGCTCTCGAGGGCAACACCGCTCAGATGTGGGTTGCTGCATGGCAGTCCACCGCTGACCCCGATATGTACCAGGTCTACCACAGCAGCAATGCACATGGTAAGGGCACTAACTCCAACCACTACCAGGTAGATGATCCCGCCCTCGATGCTCTGATCATCGACGGCCGCACCAGCGCTGACACCGAGTACCGTAAGTCCGTCTACAAGCAGGCCATGGAAATCATCATGGATTGGGGCGTTGAGCTGCCTGTCTACCAGCGCAAGGATTGCACCGTTGCATCCACCATCCGTGTTGACTGCGACACTCTGCCTAAGGACATGACTCCGTACTGGGGTTGGAAGGCCGAGATCGAGACTCTGGCAGTCAAGTAATTGAGTTTAGCTTAATTACATCACCTAAATCATCGCACGGGAGGGGTTTTTACCCCTTCCGTGCTTGGCTGTGAAACAAATATTTAAGAAAGCAGTGAAATAGTGTGGCAAAGTATACAGTTAAACGTTTGCTTTACAGCGCTTTGATTTTGTTCTTTGTAATGTTCCTGATCTATGTGCTAATGTACAATATGCCCATGGGCTATATTGAGACAAAGGCAAGAGAACTGGCTTCCCGCCCCGGCGCAAGCAAGAGCTACTCCGAGTGGCTTGCGGATTTGAATGCGCAATACGGCATGGATAAAGGCATCGTTCAGGGGTACTTTACATGGCTTAAGAGTGCTGTGAGAGGTGAATGGGGCGAGAGCTGGTCTTGGACTGTCCCCGTCACCCAGAAATTCCATGACACCGTCTGGTACAGCTTTGCGCTCGGACTCGTGTCGTTTATCCTTGAAATTCTTATAGCAATTCCCCTTGGTATTGCCGCTGCCCGCAAGCAGTACAGCTTTACCGACTACTTCACCACGGTCGTTTCGATGGTATGTATCTCGATGCCGACCTTCTTCCTCGCAACGATATTGAAATACGTCTTCTCCGTCAAGCTCGGCTGGTTTGAGCTTACGGGTATGCAGGGGCGAAATTATCAATATCTCTCTGACTTCGGAAAATTCTTGGATGTGGCCAAGCATTTTGTCCTGCCCGCGATTACCATTACCATAATCAGCATAGGCGGTCTCATGCGCTACACCCGTACCAATATGCTGGAAGTGCTCAATGCCGACTATATCCGTACCGCCCGCGCAAAGGGCGTGCCGGAGAAGGTCGTCATCAACAAGCACGCCTTTCGCAATACCCTTATCCCCCTTATCACCACCCTCGGCGGCAGCCTGCCCAGCCTCTTCTCCGGCGCACTCATCACCGAGACGCTGTTCGGCATCCGCGGCATAGGCTATGCCTCCTACTATTCGATGACACAGGCGGATATACCCTTTACCATGTTCTATTTGGCATTCATTTCAATTCTCACGCTGCTCGGCAACCTCATTTCGGACCTTCTGTATGCCGTTGTTGACCCGCGTGTGCGCTTGAGCTGAGGAGGTACTTTATGGCAGCATCATATAATCTGAATGAAGTCCTCAAGGCCAAGGAAGCGGCCGAGCAGAACAATACTCCGATTGAAAACGAAGAGATACATCTTGACGACGTATCCCGCGTCAAGGTCCTCTCCCCCGGTCGTCAGGTCTTTAAGCGCTTTATACGCAACAGACTGGCGGTTTTCGGCTCCGCTGTGCTTATATTCATGTTTGTGTTCTCTTTCCTCGGGCCTCTGTTCTATGCCCACGGTCAGACGGAGATATTCTATAAGTACAATAACCAGAACGTAAACTACGCGCTTGCCAAGGAAAATAGCGCTTATAACGGCTATGTCGTCAACGACTCCGTCGAGCTTGACAGCAAGGTCGTTACCGCGATGAACAGCAACATCAAGTCCATGATCGAAGAGGGCAAGGATTACCTGCTCGTCGAGGGCGAGACCGGCAACTTTGAGATAAACCGTCTCGGTGACGAGATATATACTCTCAGCGGCCGCGAAATGGACGAGGTCTGCGCTGTCGGTACGAGCACCGTTACCATCGGCACCTATGACTCCGTCGGCAAGAAGCTCAAGTTCTCCGGCGAGGAGATAGAGGGACTTGAAGATGCGGCAAAGGCCTGCAAGGGCAAGAGCGGCGAATTTAAGTTCGGCGGCGAGACCTATTCTTATAAGAAGGGCTCCGGCAAGAGCTATACCATAACCAAGACCTCCGACGGCATCAACTACGCAGAGGGCAGCCTCGGTGAAGAGTTTGAGGCGGCAATGCTCGCGGCCATCGAGTCCGAGGCAAAGGCTTTCAGCTTTGAAGGCGTAAACTACACCATCCTCAACAAGGACGAGACGCACCACGTTTATACGAGCGGCGAGCCCAGCATGGCCATGGTTTACACCCGCTTCACCCTCGATACCTTTGAGACCGGTCTGAAGGTCAGTGACGAGTTCCGCGTCAACGCTCTGCTTGCGGCTTATGACAGCGGCAAGTTCAGCTACGAGGGACAGAAGTACACTATCAAGAGCAACGATGATGTTCTTGAGATATTCGACGCTCAGGGCAACGAGTTTGCCGAGTTCAGCACCATCTCCATCCGCCGCTACTCCGGCGAGGACAGCATGGACTATGACCTCAAGAAGACGCTCAATACCGTCATTGAGGAAATGCAGGAGAAGGATCTCAAGACTGCGGAGCTCACCTATCGTCTGCCCATGCAGGACGAAAACGGTGTTTACACCTATGACGAGCAGGGCAATCTCCAGTATGCGGACGGCGACCTGACCATCTCTCAGCGTGACACCGGCTCCTACGTCATCAACTGCCACCAGACCATTTACGTCATTGATAAGTTTGCCGCACCCTCCGGAACTCACGTTCTCGGCACCGACGGCGACGGCTTTGACGTGCTTGCGCGTATCATGTACGGCGGCCGCATCTCACTGATGGTCGGCTTTGTCGTCGTATTCCTCGAGATACTTCTCGGCGTCATCATGGGCGGTCTTGCCGGTTACTACGGCGGCTGGGTCGATAACCTCATCATGCGTCTGGTCGATATCTTCTACTGTCTCCCCTCCATGCCCATTATGATAATCCTCGGTGCAATGATGGACGCTCTGCGTATGAATACCTATGTACGTCTCATGATAATGATGGCGGCGCTCGGTATCATGGGCTGGGCCGGCGTTGCGCGTATGGTTCGCGGCCAGATACTCTCCCTGCGTGAGCAGGAGTTCATGGTTGCAACCGAGGCTACGGGCATCAGAGTTAAGGACAGAATATTCCGTCACCTCGTCCCGAACGTTATGCCTCAGCTTATAGTCATCGCCTCTCTGGGTATCGGCGGCACCATCATCACCGAGTCCACCCTGTCTTTCCTCGGCCTTGGCGTTAAGCACCCGCTGGCAACCTGGGGCACCATCATCAACTCCGTTTCCTCTGCGTCCGCCATGGCGCACTATCCGTTCATCTGGATACCTGTTGGTCTGCTCATCTGCATGACCGTTATCGCCTTCAACTTCGTTGGCGACGGTCTGCGCGATGCATACGACCCCAAGGCAAAACGCTGATTAGGAGGTATGATCATGTCAGATAAGAACGAAAAAAACTCCTCCTATATATCCGGCAAAGAGTCCAGGAGAATTTCAAAATTTAACCGCCGCGTAACCAAGAAGCTCGAGAGAGACAGAGCGGACGCCAACAAGGATCCCGCGCTGTTCACGACGAAGATGAAGGACGAGAACAACGTTGTCGAGTTTGATAACGTCTGTACCTATTTCTTCACCGATGTCGGCACGGTCAAGGCCGTTGACGGCGTCAGCTTCTCCGTTCCCAAGTGCTCCACCGTCGGCGTCGTCGGTGAGTCCGGCTGCGGCAAATCCGTCACCAGCCTTTCCCTGATGCAGCTTCTTCAGCGTCCTCAGGGTCAGACCGTCGGCGGCGAGATTCGCTTCAACCTCGGCGACGGCTCCGCATATAATATCGTCAATACCCCGACGGCAAAAATGCAGGAGATTCGCGGCAACAAGATATCTATGATATTCCAGGAGCCTATGACCAGCCTTAACCCTGTTTTCCGTATCGGTCAGCAGGTTGACGAGGTCACAATGCTCCATAACCCCGAGATGAGCAAGGAGGAAGTCAAGGAGCGCACCCTCAAGATGCTTGAGCTTGTCGGCATCGCAAACAAGGAGGGCGTGTACTCCATGTACCCGCACGAGCTCTCCGGCGGTATGCGTCAGCGTATCATGATAGCCATTGCGCTTGCCTGCTCCCCCACGCTTATCATCGCCGACGAGCCGACGACCGCGCTCGACGTTACGATTCAGGCGCAGATACTTGACCTGCTCCAGAACCTCAAGGATAAGCTCAATTCCTCCATCATGCTCATCACGCATGACCTCGGCGTCGTTGCGGGTATGGCGGACTATGTCGTCGTCATGTACGCCGGCCGTGTTGTGGAAAAGGGCACCGCGGAAGAGATATTCCACCACCCCTGCCATCCCTACACCATCGGTCTGATGAAGTCCAAGCCCGTCGTCGGCAAAAAGGTCGACGCGCTCTATAATATCCCCGGCAGCGTTCCGAACCCGGTCAATATGCCGAACTACTGCTATTTCCGCGACCGCTGCGAGATGCGCTGCGAGCACTGCGACGGCAAGTATCCGCCGGAGATAAAGCTCAGCGAAACTCACTATGTCTCCTGCTACCGGTACATGGATGAGGGCGAGGTTATGGGCTATCCCAAATCTGTTAACGTGGAGGAGCTGTAAAGATGGAAGAAATCAAGAAAACACCCGACACGGAAAACGAATATCTGCTCGAGGTCAAGGATCTTGTCAAATGGTTCCCGATTAAGTCCAGCTTCTTTAAGCAGACCGTCGGCAACGTTCGCGCCGTTGACGGTATCAGCTTCAAGATAAAGCGCGGCCAGACCATGGGTCTTGTCGGCGAGTCCGGCTGCGGCAAGTCCACCGTCGGCAGAACCATCCTGCGTCTGCTCGAAAAGACCTCCGGTGAGGTCTGGTTTGATGGCAGGGAGATATTCTCCCTCAGCAAGGAAGAGCTTCGCCGTATGCGTCCGCGTATGCAGATAGTCTTCCAGGACCCCTACTCCAGCCTCTCCCCGCGTCTCCCCGTCGGTGAGATTATCGGCGAGGCAGTCCGCGAGCACGGCATAGTCCCGCCCGAGGAGTACGACGAATACATCACCCGCGTCATGAAGGCCTGCGGTCTGCCCGAATACTACAAGAGCAGATATCCGCACGAGTTCTCCGGCGGTCAGCGTCAGCGTATCTGTATCGCCAGAGCCTTGGCGCTCAGCCCGGACTTTATCGTCTGTGACGAGCCTGTCTCCGCACTGGACGTTTCCATTCAGGCGCAGATAATCAACCTGCTCCGTCAGCTTCAGAAGGACTTCGGCATAACTTATCTCTTCATCTCCCATGACCTCTCCGTTGTCGAGCATATCTCCGACACGGTCGGCGTCATGTACCTCGGCACCATGGTCGAGTATGCTGATACCGATAAGATTTTCGGCGAGCCGCTGCACCCCTACACCAAGGCGCTGTTCTCGGCTATCCCGATTCCCGATCCCGACGTCAAGATTAACCGTATCATCCTCAAGGGCAGCTTGCCCTCTCCTGCAAATCCGCCCGCCGGATGCAAGTTCCACACCCGCTGCGAGAAGTGCATGGACATCTGCCGCTGTGCCGTTCCTGAGTGGAGCGAGGTAGAGCCGGGTCACTGGTGCGCCTGCCATCTGTACAATAATCCCGAGCAGCAGGCCAGAGCCGAGGAAGCCCTGAAGGAAGCGAAAGCAAACGGTACCTGCAATGAAAAGAAAGACGAAGCGAACCTATGACGATGACGATGGGCGTACCATTGCGCCCATGAACATCGAGGGTATGCCTTGGTATAAGCCTGAGGCGCCCGATCGTCCGGCGGACGGCAGAGAGCCGAAGCCGATGACGAAGGAGGAAGCGAGAATGTATACGCTTGCCGCCGTGAAAGCGGGGCTGACCATAGCGTCGGTCTTCGGCATTGCGATATATCTTTTCTTGCTCTTCTGCGATAAAATCTGGTTTGCGTAAGTAAAATGAACACCGCCATCCGAATGGATGGCGGTGTTTTCATATTGTTGCTGCATCGCTGCGGTATTGGCTGGGCGTTTTCCCGCAATGCATTTTAAAGGCGCTGTTGAATGTGGATAAGCTTGAAAATCCGCTCTCAAGCGCGATGTCGACGACTGCGCGCCCGGTGGTTATCAGCAGCATACAGGCGTTGCTGATCCGCAGCCGCTCGATATATTCTGAGCAGGTTATACCGTGTGTCTGAGAAAACAGCGACGAAAAATACGTGCGGCTCATGTGACATGCGGAGCATATCTCGTCAATTCCGAGCGGCTCCCGGAAGCGCGCATTTATCAGCCGCAGCCCCGGCTCCAGCTTGGCGAAATTTTTCAGCAGCGCGGGATTGCCGAATCGACCGTCGCCGTGTCCGGCGCGGTATATTATTGCGAGTATCTCCGAGAGTCTTGCGTACATCATTAGCTGACAGCCCGGCTTTTTGTCCCGCCATTCGCGCTCTATGTCCGAAAACAGCCCGGATATCCGCGCAAATTCGTCTGCGTTTATACCGGCAAGCTTCGAAGGCTCCGGGCCGACGGGGTAGAACGGGCGCAGAAACTCCCATTTCATCATGCCCTCGCGGTCGAAAAGGTTCGGGTGGAACAGTATTATAAGCATTTCAAGCAAGCTGTCGGTAACGGCGATGTGGTGGTCAAGCTCGTTTATGAGATATAGCTGCCCGGGTTCGAGCCGGTATTCACGCCCGGCGATATAATTTATTCCGCTGCCGCCGAGAACAAGGTCAAGTTCAAGATATTCGTGCCAGTGCAGAAACTGCGGTGTACGGTTCGTACCCTTGGCGCGCATAAATTCAAAAGGAAACTCCGGCAGTGTGTCGGGTTCGTATTTAATAACGCCAATGCTCATTCTTTTGTTCTCCGGGGTATTACGGAACAATTATACCTCATCGGGTGCGGATTTATCAATAGCCGGCCAGAGGGAAGTCAAAAATCATAAAAAGCCGCAATAAAATCAAAGCGGCTCGTTAGCGGACGATTTGACCTGTATATATAATAGGAACAACACGGTATCGACCGGCTGCCAGAGCGCCCGGCTCGATACGAAACACAGAAATATTTTCAAGGAGGCTGCTGCAATGCCTGACAGCGCGATGAAAGTACGTCTTAATGTAAAACCCTGATGGGATTTCTCAAGCACACCGCTTTCTGGGAGGGACCGTGCAGAGGCGGTGCCCGCGAGGACATGACTCCCGAAGCCGAAAACGCCAGATGCGACATGCTGTTTGAAAAATACTGCAAGTCGCTGGAGGATATGCCGGCAGAGATAAATATCCTTGAGCCGCTGGCCGTGCCGTATTATGAGAATTTCATGCTGACCGAGGAGCAGGAAGCAGAGATACGCCGGGAGCTTGCCGATGTTGACTATATAATGGTTATGAATCAGCGCATACCGAAAATAGAGCGCTTCAAAAAGCCCATTATCTCTTATACCCACACCTTCAGCGCCGCCGACACCTGCGCCTATCTGCGCAGCATCGGCATGGAAGCGTACTATCCGATAGACCGCGGGGAGCTTGTTGACCTGCTGCACCTGCTGTGGGTCAGAAACGAAGTTGCCAACACCCGTGCGCTCATTCTGACCGCTGGTGAACAGCCGACATGGGGACTGCTCAGCAATATCCGCGACCTTGAAGGTGTGCGCAGCCGGTTTGGCTTTGAGGTCATAAAAAAGCCGTTTACGGACATATTCCCCGTTATGGACGATATCGACCCCGACGCCGCGCTTGCCCTTGCCGAGAAGCTTTATAACGGCGCGCATGAGTCGCGCGTACGCCTTGAGTGGCTCAGCTCCGACCTGAGCTATTATCTCGCGTCGCGGGCAATGATGGATAAGTACCGATGCAATGCATTTTCAACGGCTTGTGTCGAGCTGTGCCGCTCACGCATCCCGCAGAACAGGAAGTTCGTTCCGTGTATCACGCATAGCCTGAACAAGGACAGCGGTATTCCGAGCGCCTGCGAGGAGGACATGAACGCCATGCTTGCCATGACGATCCTGATGTATACCGCGCAGCGCCCCGCGTTCATGGGCAACCCCCTGTATGAATCCGACGAGCTGATGAGCATACACCACTCCGTCCCCTGTCTGAAGATGAACGGTTTTGACAAACCCTCGCTCTATTATAGCATATACAGCTTCACAGGTCAGGGCTTTGGCGGAAAGATACAGATAGACTTTGCGCAGAATGCGGAGGACGAGGTCACGCTCGCGCGCTTTGACCCCACCGGCACCCGTATGCTCGTTAAGACCGGCAAGGTTCTGCGCACGGAATACAGGGATTACTATTGCAGCCCGTTCTATTATCTGCAGATGGACGATGTCCGCGTCTACCTGCATAAGATGATGGAGTTCGGCCATCATCAGGCGCTCGTGTTCGGCAATCAGATAGAAAAGCTCAGACAGCTTTCGCAGATGATGGGCTTTACGCTTGTGGAGGGATGATCTACCTCAACAATTCCGCAACCAGCTTGCCGAATGGGGCGTGGACGCCGCAGTTTTTACCGGGCACAAGGCACTGTTCGGGCCGACCGGTACAGGCGGGTTTTATCTGCGCGGCGGACTGGAGCTTGAATGCCCGAAATGGGGCGGAACCGGAAGAAACGGCGGCAGCGTATTCCCGACGGAGCCGCTGGACGCAGAGCTGGCAGAGCGGCTTGAGCCGCTGGGCAAGACGATGCTGCTGAGCCGGCTTGCCCGCCCGTTTCTCACCGTGCGCGCCGAGCGCTTGATAATCCGCGGCATATTCGGCGACAGCTTTATTCGCGTCGGCGTACCGGAGCGCGACGCACCGGAAGTAAAAATGCTTGAAGAGTATATAAACGCGCAGGCATAAGAAAACACCGTTTCGGAGAGACCTCCGAAACGGTGTTTTGCTTATATTATCATCTTATTCGGCGTAGTTGGAGAAGTAGTTCTGCACGACGATTATCGGCGTGCCCTTGTCTCCGCTGCCGCTGGTCAGGTCGCAGAGAGAACCGATGAGGTCGGTCAGGCGGCGCGGCGTCGTGCCTTCGGAGGCCATATTGCCCTTGAGGTCGGCGTCCTTCTTGCGGATGGACTCCTGAATCGCGGCCTTCAGCTCGTCGCCGGAGAGTCCGGCAAAGTCGTTGTCGGCGAGATACTTCAGCTTCAGCTCGTTCGGCAGACCGACGAGACCGGAGGTGAAACCGGGGCTGACGACGGGGTCGGCCAACTCCCAGATCTTGCCCATGGGGTCCTTGAACGCGCCGTCGCCATAGACCATGGCTTCGACCTTGACGCCCGTGCGCTCAAGCAGCGCCGCCTGAATACCCTCGGCGACCTCCTGCGCGTTCTTCGGGAAGAGCTTGACTTTGCCCTCAGAGGCCTTGTTGGAGCCGAGCAGACCGTACTGGCACCAGCCGCTGCCGTTCACGGGGGCGTTGAGAATGTCGCACAGAGTCAAAACGGTCTTGCCGCCCGCGGCCTTGATGCGGCGGCGGGAGCGCTCGCGGCTGTGTATATCGCAGCAGATGACGTTTTCGGTGTACTTGACGATCGCTTCGGCGTGGTTTGCAAATACGATCTCTGCCTCGGCGCCCTCCTCGCGGATCACTGACTCGTAGTATGCCACGTAGTCAACACCGGTGAAGGGGTGTTTGATATAGCCGAAGAGGCGGCGGTAATCGTCAAGGCTGAGGACATCGGTGTAGGGGTTCACGCCGCTGTCGTCGAGCGTGTCCTCGTCAAAGAGATGGTTGCCGACCTCGTCGGAGGGGTAGGACAGCATGAGCACGACTTTCTTGCAGCCGCGCGCGATGCCGCGCAGGCAAATTGCAAAGCGGTTGCGGGAAAGAATCGGGAACACAACGCCGACAGTGCCGCCGCCGAGCTTGGCTTTGACGTCGGCCGCGATATCGTCAACGCTGGCGTAGTTGCCGTCGGCGCGCGCAACAACGGATTCGGTAACGGAAACGACATCTCGCTCGCGCAGCTTGAAGCCGTCCTCGGCCATCGCGGCCACGACGGAATCCGCAACTATCTTAACTATATCGTCACCCTCGCGCACGATGGGGGCACGTACTCCTCTTGAAATAACTCCGGACATTGAAAGCCTCCTGAATGGAATAAGTTTTTTACCCAAAAATAATACACTTTTTTGGGAGCTAAGTCAACAAAATCACGCTTTTTTCGTTTGCTCTTGCAAAGGGGCGGATTAGAATATATAATGTATTCGTCAAAAAGCTACGGAGGTTCTGCATGAAAAATCAAAAGATTCTTATTCTCGACTTCGGCGGACAGTATAACCAGCTCATCGCCCGCCGTGTCCGTGAGTGCAACGTCTACTGCGAGGTAAAGCCCTTCGGCACGTCTCTGGAAGAGATAAAAGCCTTTGATCCGATCGGCATCATTTTCACCGGCGGCCCGAACAGCGTCTATGAGGCCGGTTCGCCCCATGTGGATACCGGGGTGTACAGCCTCGGTCTGCCCATTCTGGGCATATGCTACGGCTGCCAGCTCCTCGCACATGAGCTGGGCGGCAGAGTCACCGCCGCGCAGGATGATTCCGCGCGCGAATACGGCAAGACGGAGACCTATTTTGATACCTCATGCAAGCTTTTCAAGAATATTCCCGCCGAAAGCATAACGTGGATGAGCCACGGTGACTATATGGCGCAGATTCCGCAGGGCTTCCGCCTTGTCGCTCATTCCGCCGCCTGCCCGACCGTCGGCATCTGCGACGAGGAGCGCGGCTTCTACGGGGTGCAGTTCCATCCTGAAGTCAACCACACAGAGTATGGCCGCGAGATGCTGCACAACTTCCTCTATGAGGTCTGCGGCGCGTTCGGCGACTGGACGATGGCGGATTACAAGCGCCGCGCTATCGAGGAGATCCGCGCAAAGGTCGGCGACGGGAAAGTGCTGCTCGCGCTCTCCGGCGGCGTCGATTCCTCCGTGGCCGCTGCGCTGCTGGCCGAGGCTGTCGGCAGCCAGCTCACCTGCGTGTTCGTTGACCATGGCCTGATGCGCAAAAACGAGGGCGACGAGGTGGAGGCTGCGTTCGCAAAGTGGGATATAAATTTCATCCGTGTGGATGCGGAAGAGCGGTTCCTGACGGCGCTGAAGGGCGTCGTGGAGCCGGAAGCCAAGCGCAAGATCATCGGCGAGGAGTTCATCCGCGTGTTCGAGATCGAGGGCAAGAAGATCGGCAGCGTCGATTATCTTGTTCAGGGCACCATTTACCCCGACGTTATCGAGTCCGGCAAGGGCGACGCCGCGGTCATCAAGAGCCATCATAATGTCGGCGGCCTGCCCGATTATGTGGATTTCAAGGAGATAATCGAGCCGCTCCGTATGCTGTTCAAGGATGAGGTGCGCGCGCTCGGCCGCGAGCTTGGACTGGCGGAAACGCTTGTCCAGCGCCAGCCGTTCCCCGGCCCCGGCCTCGGCATCCGCGTCATTGGCGAGGTCACGAAAGAGAAGCTGGACATTCTCAGAGAAGCGGACTACATTTTCCGCGACGAGATAGCGAAGGCCGGGCTGCAGAACACCATGAGCCAGTATTTCGCGGCGCTCACGAATATGCGCTCCGTCGGCGTCATGGGCGACGGCCGCACCTATGATTACGCGCTGGCGCTGCGGTCGGTGTCCACCTCGGACTTTATGACCGCGGATTGGGTGCGCATTCCGTACGAGGTACTGGATAAGGTGTCCGTGCGCATCGTCAACGAGGTTCGCGGCATAAACCGTATTCTCTACGATGTCACCTCCAAGCCCCCCGCAACGATAGAGTGGGAGTGAGTTTTTGAAACTCCGAACCCGTTGCGGCACAACGATTTTGCGGTTTTATATCTCTCTTTTGATAACGATTTGATAACGCTCCCCATAGGCCGTATCATTCTGTATC